>CAYLZG010000058.1:7808-23410 GCA_964387985.1 uncultured Anaerolineales bacterium
TTGCTCCAGGTTCGTGGCCAGCGCGGCCATGAGCCGTTTCAGCTTGCCGATGGCCGTCCCGCGTCCAGTGCCGTTGCTCATGGCTGAGCTGCCAAGGCGACCGATCTCCCGCGTGCCCAGATAACGCAGCACGGCATCCTTCGTTGGGAAGTAGTTGAAGAAGGTGCCCTTGGCCAGACCTGCGTGCCGCGTGATCTGATCCACCGTTGTGCTGTCGTAACCTTGCGCACGGAAAAGGCTCAGTGCGGCCTCGTAGATGCGTTCGCGGCGCTCCAATTTCGCCTGTTCGCGCCGGCCGCGCAGTGGCTCTGTCATGCAATCCTCCGATGGGAGCTGCCTCCCGATGACCTGAACGCCCGGTAGTTCACAGGTCGGCAGTGTACTATCTGAGAATAGAGACGTGGCACAGAGGCGGAGGTTACGGGAAAAATGACCGGAGTTCAAAAATTTAAGCAACCGTCCCGGTTCGGGCATACCCGAACCGGGACGCTAAGGCCTAACGTCGTTCGAAGTTCTCTGCGACGGCGGGCCAGTTGATCACGTTGTAGAAATTGGCGATATATTCGGGACGCCGATTCTGGTACTTGAGGTAGTAGGCATGCTCCCACACATCCAGGCCCAGGAGCGGCTTGTCGCCCGCCATCAAGGGGCTGTCCTGGTTCGCCGTGCTGTACACATCCAGGCTGCCGTCTTTCTTCAGGACCAACCAGGCCCAACCGCTGCCGAAACGCGTGGTAGCGGCAGCCGTAAACTTGTCCTTGAAGGACTCAAAGCTGCCAAAAGCGTGATCGATGGCAGCAGCAAGCTTACCGGTGGGAACGCCGCCTGCATTGGGGGCCATCACCTTCCAGAAGAGGTTATGGTTCACGAAGCCGCCCCCATTGTTGCGGACAACAGTGCGAATGCTCTCGGGGACGCTGTCGATCTTCGCCAGGAGCTCTTCGACCGGCATGTCTGCCCATTCGGTGCCATCGATCGCCTTATTGAGATTGCTCAGGTATGCGGCATGGTGCTTGTCATGATGGATCTGCATCGTCAGAGTGTCAATCCAAGGCTCGAGTGCAGAGTAATCGTACGGTAGTGGCGCCAACTGGTGTGTCATTTCATTCCCTCCCAAATCATCCAGGTTTCGATTCAATCGTAAGGACACTATAAACCAGTCCGAAGGATTTGTCAAGTTTATAAATGATTAAGTTTATTAATTCATCTTATAGACCACTCCGGCAATCGCGCGGTGCGTTTGACAGCGGCAAGGGGTGGGGTATAATGGAACGTGTGAAGTTCCTGGCAAAGCCTGCCCGCACTGCGGGTGGGTTTTTTATTTCCTGCATGGCTGCGGAGTCGAATACGCCAGGCGTCAAGACCGCCTCGTCCTGAGGAGCGTTGTTCTGAGGAAATGACATGAATATCATAGTGGTGGGGTGTGGCCGGGTCGGCTCCGAACTGGCCTACAATCTTTACAAACGCGGGCATAAGGTTGTGGTGCTCGACCAGAACCAGGATGCGTTCAAGAACCTTCCATCCGACTTCCGCGGCCGCATGGTAGCGGGTGATGTGCTCAATAGAGAACTCCTGTTGCGCGCGGGCATCGATACCGCGGATGCGCTGGCTGCGGTCACGCCGGTCGATGCGGTCAACGCGGTAGTCGCGCACACGGCCAAGATCGTGTGGAACGTCAAAAACATCGTGGTCCGCGATTACGAGCCAGCCAAGCGCGAATTGCACGAAACTTTCGGTTACCAGATGGTCAGTCCCAGCATGTGGGGCGCGCAGCGGATGGAAGAAATGCTGAGTGGTGGTGCGCTGCGTGCCGTATTCTCCGCAGGCAACGGCGAGGTCGAGGTGTACGAATTCACCGTTCCCGCTGCATGGCATGGCAAACATCTGGCAGAACTCTTGTATAATGGCAGCTGCCAACCCGTCGCGGTATCGCGTGCTGGCAGCGCCATGCTGCCTTCGCCGAGCCTGGTCGTTCAGCAGGGCGATGTGATTCACGTCAGCGCCACGCAGGAAGGCATCGAAGCTCTGCGGATGCGCGTCTTTGACGTTGGGGGGCGCTGAGATGTTCGTAATCATCATCGGCGGTGGCCGGACGGGGACCCAGCTTGCCTCATTGCTGATTCAGCAAGACCACAAGGTGCACCTTGTTGAGCAGCGTCCCGAAGTGCTCGCCCGTATCCATCATGAATTGCCCACGGAAGTCATCTACCAGGGTGATCCCACTGATCCTGATGTGCTCGAATCCGCAGGCATTCGTGAGGCTCAGGTGCTGGCAGCCTGCACAACCAGCGATGCGGACAACCTGGTGTTGTGCTACCTGGCGCGGCAGCGGTACGGTATCGGAAGGACGATCGCGCGCATCAACAACCCGCGGAGCGCCTGGTTCTTCGACGAGAAATTCAACGTCGATGTCGCGCTCAACCAGGCCGACCTGATGGCAAAGCTGATCGCAGAAGAGATGTCGCTGGGCGACATGATGACGCTGCTCAAGCTACGCAAAGGAGCCGTCGCACTGGTGGAGGAGAAGATCGCCGCCGGCGCAGCTGCAGATGGTGCGCTGGTGCGGGATCTAAAGCTGCCCGAGGATTGCACTCTGGCGGCCGTCATTCGCAAAGAAGACGTCATTGCGGTACGCGGTGACACCCGCCTCAAGGCTGGCGACGAGGTGCTGGCCGTCGTTGCCACCGAGCAAAAACCCGCTCTGGCTGCGGTCCTGGGCCACGCGGGTACTGCCAAACAAAATGGAGCCAACTAACCTGTCTCAAAAGATCCTCGTCTGCGTCGCCTGGCCTTATTGCAACGGCGACATGCACATCGGCCACATCGCTGGCGCCTATCTGCCGTCGGACATCTTCGCGCGCTATCACCGGCTGCGCGGGAACGACGTGCTGATGGTTTCCGGCTCCGACACCCACGGCACGCCGATCACGGTGCGCGCCGAGGAGGAGGGTATCACGCCGCGTGAGGTGGTGGACCGCTACCACCCTCGCAACGTGGAGATGATGCAGCAGTTGGGGATCAGCTTCGATCTGTTCACGGAAACCGACACGGAAAACCACTGGGCCGTCACCCAGGAGATGTTTCTCAAGCACCTGGAGCATAAGGTCGTTTATCGCGATATCATGCCCCAGCTCTACTGCGTCAATTGCAGGAAGTGGCTGGCGGACCGCTACGTCGAAGGCATCTGTCCGCACTGCAACTATGAAGGCGCGCGGGGCGATCAATGCGACAATTGTGGACGGACCTACGACGCAAATGAGTTGTTGCACCCGCGCTGCAGGAACTGCGGCGGAAGCAACATCGAGTTGCGCGAGACGGAGCACTTCTTCCTGGACCTGGGCGTTCTGAACCAGCCACTCCTCGACTGGGTCCTGGATGGCACGAAGGATCACTGGCGTCCCAACGTCTACAACCACACGCTGTCGCGGCTGGAGCGACGTGATTTGCGCGGCCGGCCGATCACCCGCGACATCGCCTGGGGCATCCCCATCCCGCTGCCCGGATTCGACGATAAACGCATTTACGTGTGGTACGATGCAGTTATCGGCTACCTCTCCGCGTCCAAGGAATGGGCCGCCATCACCGGACAGCCAGATGCATGGCGCGCCTGGTGGCAGGATGCGGCCTCGCGCACCTATCACTTCATCGGCAAGGATAACATCGACTTCCACACTATCATCTGGCCGGGCATGCTGATCGGCTACGATCGCAGCCTCAACCTGCCGTATGACGTGCCTGCCAACGAATACCTCAACGTGGAAGGCCGAAAGCTGAGCAAGAGCCGGCGGTGGATGATCGTGATGCGCGATGTGCTCGAGAGATATGCGCCCGACCCGTGGCGCTATGCACTGACAGCGAGCATGCCCGAGAGCACCGACGTCAACTTCACCTGGGAAGAGTTCGTCCGCCGCAACAATGAAGAATTGGTCGCGACCTGGGGCAACCTGGCGAACCGGGTGTTGGGATTCGCGTATAAGCGATTCGATGCCCAAGTCCCTGAACCGCATGGTCTGGACGGGGATGATCAGGCGATGCTGGATGCTATTGAGCCGGCTTTCGCAAGCGTGAGCGCGGCACTGGACGCGGTCAAGCTCAAGCTGGCCCTTAGTGAGGCCATGGCGCTGGCACACCAGGCCAACCGTTATCTCAACCTGAAAGAACCCTGGAAGCAGATCAAGACCGATCAGCAGGCAGCCAAAAACAGCGTGTTCGTTGCCCTGCGCGTAATCGACACGCTCAAGACGCTGCTGGCGCCGTTCCTGCCTTTCACCTGCCAGGCTTTGCACGAGTATCTCGGCTATGATGGCGACCTTTTCGGCCTCCTGTACACCGAGACGCTGCATGAATCCGCCAAATCGCACCTGGCGCTAAGGTACGACGGAAGCACCGCAGAACGACGCTGGGCTGTTAGCGATCTGCAGCCGGGCCAGTCACTGCGCGAACCGAAGCCGCTGTTTCTCAAGCTGGAACCCTCTGTCGCCGAGGAAGAAATCGAACGCATGATGGCCACCACCTGAATCACAGCTTCCCCGAAAATAACTATCAAGAAAATGATAGTAATTGACAGGGCGGGGCGCCTGTGCTATGATGCTGTCCCAAGCCTGCCCGATCACCGCGGCCGTGCGTGTCGGGCGGGCTTCAATACAAGTGTGCCAGGGGTAGACATCGTGCAGTCGGTTCGGCGGCGTATCACCGAGATCTTAAAAGAAGATGGTTCCGCCACGGTGGCAGAACTGGCTAGCCAGCTCGGAATGGCCCAGGTTTCTGTTCGTCATCATCTGGACATCCTGGTTGGCGAAGACCTGGTGGAGCTGACCGGCGTTCGGCGGCGCGATGGTGCGGGGCGGCCAAGCCAGATGTACGCGCTGACACGCAATGCCACGACGCTCTTCCCCCAGCGGAACGCGCAACTGGCAAGCAGCGTGTTGACGGAGCTTAAGGCCGTGCTGCAACAGGACAAAGTGCGCGAGTTGTTGATCCGGGTTGCTGAACGGACCGCCCGCGAAGCGCCCAAGCCATCGGCCAGCCAGACGCCCGAAGAGCGTCTGGACCAGGTGGTTGATTTCCTGACGCAAAAGGGTTACAACGCGCGTTGGGAAGCCTGCAACGGGCGCTACGAGCTGCATGCATGCAACTGCCCGTACAGCGGGGTGGCCGAACAACACCCTGAGCTGTGTGTGATGGATCATGCCCTGATCGAACGTCTGCTGCCAGATGCAATTCGTCTGCATGCGCAGGTGGCAAACGGCGCCACACGCTGCACTTACATCCTTGAGTCCGGCACTGCCCCGGCCGAAGCGCTTTCGGTCTTATCCGAGGTGCGATGAGTGAGATTCGCCCAAGTGGTGCGCCCGGCAAGATCATGATCGACAGCTACGGCCGCCATCTCCACTACCTGCGGGTGTCACTGACGGATGCCTGCAATCTCCGCTGTGTCTACTGCATGCCGGAGGACATCCAATTCCGCCCTGCCTCAACGCTGATGCAGGATGACGAGATACTGACCCTCGTGCGCGTGGCCGCCAGCCTGGGCGTGAACAAAATCCGGTTCACCGGGGGCGAGCCGACGGTGCGGCGTGGGGTGGTAGACCTGGTGCGGGAGATCAAGGGCATTCCGGGCATCGAACGGATCGGGATGACAACCAATGGGATCAAGCTGGTCGAGCTGGCGGAGCCGTTGGCCCAGGCAGGCATGAGCCAGGTGAACATCAGCATCGATTCGCTCGATGCCGACAAATTCCGGCGCATTACGCGCCGCGGACACCTGGACGAGGTGTGGCGCGGCATTGCGGCAGCTGAGGCAGCCGGGATACGGCCCATCAAGCTGAACTGCGTCGTCACGCGCGGCTTCAACGATGATGAGGTCGCGGACCTGGCCCGGCTGTCGTTGGCCAACGATTGGGAAGTCCGCTTCATCGAGTTGATGCCCCTGGGCAGCGTTGCCGATTTTCAACAAGAGCAGGTGGTGCGGTCGACGGAGACGAAGGCGCGCATCGAGGCCAGCCTGGGACCCCTGGAGCTTGTGCCGGGGCACAACGGACACGATCCGGCGCGCTCCTACCGGCTACCAGGAGCCCGCGGCCGGCTCGGCTTCATCAGCAGCGTCAGCGAGCCGTTCTGCGCCGGGTGCAACCGGCTGCGGCTGACGGCTGACGGCAAGTTGCGATTGTGCCTGCTGCGCGACGACGAGGCAGATCTGTTGACCCCGCTGCGCGCGGGCGCGGATTTCGCGGCGCTCCGGCAGCTGATGGCGGACGCCGCATACGGCAAGCCTTGGGGCCATCGCCTGGAAGAGCATGACATCGCCACATCCCGCGAAATGAGCCAGATTGGCGGTTGATTCAGTATCTTATGGAGGACTTCATGTCGGTTGAAACAGTGGAACAGACCTCGGCCATTACCCTGACCGAGTCCGCAGCAGCGAAGTTGGATGAGATCATGAAGGAAAAGGGCATCCGCGAGACGCACAGCCTTCGTGTTTTCGTAAGCGGTGGTGGGTGCAGTGGCCTGCAATACGGCATGACCTTCGATCCCAGCCCGCGCGAAGTTGACACCGTCTTCACGCAGCACGGCATGAGCGTGGTGATCGACCCGCAGAGCCTTGTCTACATGGACGGCAGCACGATCGATTTTGTCGACAGCCCCATGGGCGGCGGATTCCACATCGAGAACCCCAACGCCGTTTCGAACTGCGGCGGTGGCTGCAGCGGCTGCCACTAGAGACGCTTCGCAGGGGCGACCGCGTTGTGCCGCCCCTGCAATCAGCATGCGGGGGATACAAAGCACACAGTGTGTGCTTTGTATCCCCCGCGATGACTCAAGCGCCCATCATGAAACCGGTCACGCGCGCGGATATCCGCAAGCTCGGCAAGAATCTGTACGAAGTTCCACAGGAGTTTCGACCGGATATGCGCGTCCCCGCGCATTTCTACGCGGATGAGGGATTCTTGTCGGCCGCCCTGGCCGATCGCTCGCTGGAACAACTGGTGAACACCGCGACCCTGCCAGGAATCGTCGGGCAGGCCATGGCCATGCCGGATATCCACCAGGGATACGGGTTCCCTATCGGCGGCGTAGCCGCAACCGCCCTGCCTCAGGGCGTGGTTTCACCGGGTGGCGTCGGTTACGACATCAACTGTGGGGTGCGCCTGCTCGCCACGGTCCTGCTTGTGGACGACGTCCGGCCGCATCTGCCCAGGCTCGCAGACGCGCTGTACCGGCACCTGCCGAGCGGTGTTGGCGTCAAGGGACATCTGCACACCAATAAGAGCGAGCTGGACGCGATCCTGGCCGGCGGCAGCCGCTGGACCCACCGCGAAGGCTTCGCCCGGTCCGAGGATGTGGCGCACACCGAAGAGGGCGGCTGCATGGCCGGCGCAGACCCCGGCAAGGTCAGCAAGGCGGCCAAAGAGCGCGGGCTGGGACAGGTTGGTACGCTCGGCTCAGGCAACCATTTTGCAGAGATCGACGAAGTCACCGAGATCTTCGACAAAGAAGCTGCGGAGGCATTTGGCCTGTACAAGGGTCACGTTGTCTTGCAGATCCATTGTGGCAGTCGCGGGCTGGGCCACCAGGTGGCGACCGACTACATCGAGATATTTCAGCGCGCCGTGAGGCGATACGGCTACGACTTGCCCGACCGCCAGCTCGTGTGCGCGCCGCTCGATTCGCCCGAAGGACAGGATTATCTTGCGGCCATGAACGCGGCTGCCAATTACGCATGGGCCAACCGCCAGGTGCTGACCCACCACGCGCGCGAGGCTTTCGAGGAAGTGCTGGGCGGCAAGGTCAGGAACCACGACTTGAGATTGGTCTACGACGTGGCCCACAACATGGCCAAGATCGAAACGCACTCCGTGGCCGGAAAACAGCTCCGAGTATGCGTCCACCGCAAGGGCGCCACGCGGGCCTTTGGCCCGGGCCATCCCGATGTGCCCGAGGATTACCGTGCGGTCGGCCAGCCGGTGCTCGTACCCGGGAGCATGGGCACGGCGTCCTACGTGCTGGCCGGCACAGCCGAGGCGATGAAGCGGACCTTCGGCTCCTGCTGTCATGGCGCGGGCCGCACGCTCAGCCGTGCGGAAGCCAAACGCCAGGTGCGCGGCGAGAAATTGCGCGACGACCTGGAGCAGGGCGGCGTTATCGTTCGTGCAGGCAGCGCCGGAGCGTTGGCCGAAGAAGCACCACACGCCTACAAAGAAATCGATCGCGTCGTCGCCGTGGTGGAATCCGCCGGCATCGCCCGGATCGTTGCCAGGGTCCGGCCGCTCGCAGTCATCAAAGGTTAGGGGGCATTTTTGCGCGTTCTCTTCGTCTCACAGGAAATCAGCTATGAACCACACGGCATCATGTTCCTGTCGGCTATGCTCAAGCAGGCAGGTCACGATGTCTCATTGACCGTAGCGAATGTAGAGGACCCGGTCGCACATGCGGTGGCGTATCAGCCTGACATCCTGGCCTACAGCGTGTTGACCGGTTCGCAGCGCGGCTACTTCAACCTGAACCAACGCATCCGGCAGGCGGTCAACCCGCTGCGCGAGTCGGCAGGCAAGCCGGGGGTCTTCTCGGTTTTCGGCGGGCCACATCCGACCTTCTTCCCCGAGATGATCAACGAGCCTGGCGTCGATGGCGTGTGCATCGGCGAGGGGGAAGGCGCGATGGTCGACCTGGCCAACGCATTGGCATCGCGCAACGGCTCGTTCAAGACTGAAATCCCCAATTGGTGGTTCAACGTCGACGGCGAGATCATCAAGAACCCGGTGCGCCCGCTGATACACGAGCTGTCGGCACTGCCCCATCCCGATCGTGACCTTATCTACAGCGCACATCCGTATCACGGCCAGAGCAAGATCAAGTATTTCATGACCTCGCGCGGCTGCCCCTATTCGTGCACTTATTGCTTCAATCATGCTTACTACCAGCTCTATAAGCGGGAAAAGCGGGGCCACCAGCGCGATGTCGATGAACTGATATCAGAAGTGCAAGCGGTGCGCAGCCGCTGGCCACTGGAGCTAGTCGTATTCATCGACGATCTGATGATCGTTTACAACGATTGGCTGGAGGAGTTTGCAGAGAAGTGGTCCACCAAGGTCGGACTGCCCTTCTTCTGCAATGTGCGGGCAGATCTCATTGTCCGTGACCCGCGGAAGGTGGAACTGCTGAAAAAGGCCGGTGCGGCAACGGTGAGCATGGGAATCGAAGCCGCGAACGATCGCATTCGCGTTGACCTGCTCAAACGCCGCATGACCCAAGAGGATATCATCACCTGCGGCCAGATGTTCCGCGCGGCAGGCATTCACATCCAGGCAACCAACATCCTGGGCATCCCGACCAGCACACTCGAGAACGACCTGGAAACCATGCGGCTCAATTCGGCCGCACGGGTCAGCTATGCACATGGCTGGCTGTTCCAGCCGTACCCGGGGACCGAGCTGGGCCAATTCACCGAAGAAAACCACCTGATGGCCGGCACGCTGGACGACATCGGGGAGGTGGCGTGGGATCATTCGATCCTTGTATTCCCAAGCGAAGACGACAGGCGGCAGCGAGAGCACTTTCAGCGGCTGTTCGCCCTGGGCGTGGAGTTTCCACGGCTGGAAGGCCTCATCCTGAAGCTGATCAAGCTGCCGCACAACAAGCTGGTGGACACGGTTTTCTGGTGGTTCCACAAGCTGCACAAGGGGTTTGCGATCTACTTTCGCGTCTACCCCTTCCGACCCGGACCGGTCGAACTGGTCAAGACAGCACTGCACTTCATGAGAATCAAGTCCTGATTGAGGATTGCAGATTGAAGGTTAACGACTCGATCCACAATCCGCACGGAGGATCCCTTGCGAATAGCACTGATTAACCCGAAGTTCCGACTGCCCATCGACACGCGCACATCGCCGCACCTGGCGCTGGCATACCTGGGCGCGGTGTCCGAACGCCGCGGTGACGAGGTACGCGTCTATGATGCCGACGTCGAGGAGCAGACACTGGTGGACTTCCTCCACGAGTTCAAGCCGCACCTGGCCGGCATCACAACCAACACGCCACAGGTGAAACAGGCGTGGCGCACGGCTGCGGCCATCAAACAGGAGATGGATATCCCGATCGTTCTCGGTGGCCCGCATCCCAGCGTGGTCTCCGAAGACCTGGATTTTGAGTCGATCCGCCAGCCCCAGGTTGACCTGGTCGTACGCGGCGAAGGCGAAGGCCCATGGATCGAGATCAGCAACATCGTAGACGCATTCCTGCGCGATCAACCTGAATTCACGACCCAAAAGCTGATGGATCCCGGCCTGGACCTGTTCCGCGACACGCGGGGCGCCAGCTATAAGACGTCCGATGGCCAGCTCCATCGCAACCCGGATGCTTCGCCCATTGCAGACCTGGACAGCCTGCCATGGCCTGCGTACCACCTGTTCAAGATGAACCGGTACACCAACCTGCAGCCGGCCACCGACGCGATCGATGGCGCCAAGAGCTTTTCAATCATGACCAGCCGCGGCTGCCCGTATCGCTGCACGTTCTGCTCGCAAAGCATCATGCCGATCAAGTGGCGGGCACGCTCTTCGGAGAATGTCATCGAGGAATGGCGCCATCTCGTCCGAGATCTCGGCGCGCTGGAAATCGGCGTGCTGGACGACAGCGCCAATATCCGCAAGAACCGGCTCATCGAGCTCGCGGACGCCTTGATCGCGGACAGGCTCAACCACGTGCCGTGGATCTTCGTCAACGGCATCCGCGCCAACCTGGCCGACTACGACATGCTGGTCAAGCTGAAACAGGCCGGCTTGAAGCGCACTGCATTCGGTGTCGAGACCGGCGACGAGCAGATGATCATCAAGATCGACAAGCATGTCGACCACGACACCATCCGCCAGGCGTTCAAGAACGCCAAAGCTGCGGGCATCGAAACCATTGGCTTCTTCATCATCGGCCTGCCGGGCGACACGCGCCAGACGATGCAGAAAACGATCGATTTCGCGATCGAGCTGGACCCGATGATTGCCAACTTCAGCATGATGACCCCCTACCCGGGCACCATCGTGTACGAGCAGGTGAAGCAGTCCGGCCGTTTCCTGGTGCAGGATTGGGAGGATTACGTTTTCTTCGACGCCAAGGCGCGCTACGAGATGGGCGAGCTGACCGCGGAGCTGATGGAAGAGATGTACCGCAAGGCGTACCGGCAGTTCTATTGGCGGCCCAAATACGTGCTTCGGGCGATGAGCCGCAAAGACTTCTGGCTCAAGTTCGGCCGCAATGCGCGCATGGCGTACCGCACCATCATACCCCGCAAGGAAAAAGCGCAGCTGCGCAAGGCGATGGAGTCTTCGCTCTAAGCACCGGAACTCACCGGCAACGTCATCACCAAGGAGTCAAACCCTTCATGCCCATTCGCAAGATCGTACTCATCCAGCCGCGCCGCGATGGCCGCTTCCTGGGCCGCGGCATCAGTGAGCCCTACACGCTCATGCGCCTGGCCTCTCTGGTCGATCCGGAGATCCCCGTCGAGATTTGGGATGGGGACCTGATGGAACTGCCCGTGCAACAACTCGGACCCCAGGACCTGGTGGGGATCAGCGCCAAGACGGTGATCATCGACCGCGCCAAGGCCCTGACCGCGCGGATCCAGAAGCAGGGATCCGCGGTCGTCATAGGCGGCACCCACGCGACCCTGGTCCCGGATGAGGTGGAGCCCTGGGCGGATGCGATCGTCGTCGGTGAAGGCTATCGCACCTGGCCGCAGATCATCCGCGATTTCGATAGCGGTACGCTCAAGAAGCGCTATACCGATGAGGAATGGGCGCCGCTTGATTCCGGGGTCGCCGTGCTCCAGGACCGTGTGTTGAAGCAGGTGAATGAGCACCGCAACTACTGGACGCCGTTCCTGGAGATCACGCGCGGCTGCCCGCGCAACTGCACCTTCTGCACGGCCGTCCGCGTGTCAGGCCAGAAGATGCGCCTGCGCCCGGTCGAAGAGGTGGTCGAGGAGATCGAACGCCGCAAGCTCAAGCGGTTCTTCCTCACCGATGACAACTTCGGCCTGAACTTTCGGCTCTTCCCGGAATATATGGAGCAGCTCTTCCGCGCGCTGGCCAAACTACCGCTCCACGGCTGGACCTGCCAGGCCGAGCAGATGGTTGAAGAGTTTCCCGATCTGCTGGACCTTGCGCGGGAGGCCCACCTGGACAAGTTTCTCATCGGCTTCGAGTCGATCAACCCGGGCAACCGGAAGGAACTGGGCGGCAAGGCTCGGGGCGACATCGAGAAGACCCGGCGCGTCATCAAGAAGGTGCACGAGCATGGCATCGGCGTGGTCGGGCTATTCGTGTTCGGATTCGACAGCGACACTCTGGAAACGTTCGAGGCCGGCTACGACTTCATTCGCACATCCGAGCTCGACGGCGTCAGCGCCACGGTCCTCACGCCGTTTCCGGGCACGGCCCAGCGCGCCAGCCTGCTGGCGGAAGGACGCATCCTCCCGCACGATACCTGGGAGCATTACGACACCAACCATGTCACCTTCCAGCCAGCGCAGATGACCGTGGAGGAGCTCAAGACGGCTTACGACCGGCTGTGCCGGCGCATCTACCATCCGACCCTCTTGGCCCAACGCGGTTGGAACGCGCTGCGCCGCCATCCCGTCAGCAAGGTGGGTGCGCGCCTCTTCTCGAGCTTCAGCACCGACATCGGCTATCGCCGGGAGTACAGGCACCGGCTTGCTTAGGAACACGAGTGGACCTCAGGTGCCCGGCACTTGCGAAGTGAATGGCACCTCCGGGAGGGAAAGTATCATATGAGAGTCTTACTGGCGAGTCCAGAATCGGGCGTGTGGAGCTCCCGCAAGCACATCCCCCTGGGCCTGGGCTACCTGGCCGGGGTGCTGCGCGAGGCAGGTCATCCCGTGGCCATATACGATGCCGCTATCGAGACCGAGCCGCTGGAGACTGTGGTGCGCCGCGGTGGCTACGAATTACTCGCTATCAGCGCAGTCACGCCGCTCATCGTCGACGCGTGGAACATGGCCAAAGAAGGCAAGCGGCTGGGCATGACCACCGTACTTGGGGGGCCGCACCTGACGTTGATGCCGGAAGAGTCCATCAGCGCGGAGCATCCCGAGGTCGATTACGTGATGAAAGGCGAGGCGGATGAGAGCATCATCGAGTTCGTGGATGCTCTGGAGGGCCGCCACGCCATGGAGACCGTTCATGGTCTGTATTGGCGCCGGAACGGGGAGATGGTGGTCAACCCACCGGCTGGGCTGGTCTTCAACCTGGACAGTATTCCCTATCCCGCGCACGACCTGTTCAAGATCAACCGCTATACCAACCTGCAGCCGCTCACGGATGGATTGGACAAAAACGCGCGCGCGTACACCATCATGACCAGCCGCGGGTGCCCGTACAAGTGCACCTACTGCTCCAAGCCCATCACCGGTGACACCTGGCGCGCCCGCTCCGTCGACAACGTCGTCGGCGAGTGGCGCTGGCTGGTGCGCGATCTGCGTGCAACCGAGATTGGGGTAACGGACGATATCTGGAATCTCAAGCTGGACCGCGCCAAGGAACTCTGCCGGCGCATTGCGGCCGAGGGGCTGAACACCGTTCCGTGGGTCACCGTGCACGGCATGAAGGTCAACCATGCGGACGAGGAGCTGTTCCACCTGATGAAGGCGGCCGGCTGTAAACGCGTCGGCTTCGGTGTCGAAAGCGGCGACGAGAAGATCCTGCGCAACGTCATCCGTAAGAGCCAGACGCTGGACATGGTGCGCAACGCGTTCAAGTGGTCGAAGGCGGCCGGCCTGCAGACCATGGGCTTCTTCATCTTCGGCATGCCCCAGGAGACCGAAGAATCGATGGAGAAGACCATTCAGTTCGCGCTGGAGCTGGATCCTGACCTGGCGAACTTCATGCTGGCTACGCCGTACCCGGGCACCGAGATGTACGATGTCATCAAGAAGTACGGCAACATCTTCGCCCACGAGTGGGAAGACTACGCGATCCACTCGGACAAGGCGCGCTTCACCATGCCCGGCTACGACCCCGATCTCGTAGTGAAGAAGTGGAAAGAGGCCTACCGCCGCTTCTACCTTTACCGGCCGAAGCGAGTGTGGCAGAAGGTGTCGAAGAAGAGTTTCTGGACCGAGCTGCCCGCAACGCTTGCGAACGCGAAGCGGTTCTTCGTGCCCGAGCAGGGTGCGGCGAAAGCCACGGGATCTGGCGGTTAGAAACCGCAGCAACACATGCGAAGCCGGCCTGCGACCACCGATTGGCGCCCCTCGAAGGGTCGGTGGCTCAAGTCCGCTACCGCGGGCGGCTTCGCAATGGCAAGCGCAGTCTCAACTGCCGTCCACAGCACGTAACGCGAACCCGACCCTGCCTACTGGCTCTCCACCTCGCTCGGGTACACCCAATCGTAAAACAGGCCATCCAGGTTCTGTTCCGCGATCCGGTTCACCAGGTTGCGGAACTCCTCCGCCGTCGCGATCCTCCACTGGTGTTCCCGGTTCCACGTGCGCAGCAGCTCCCCGAATTTCACCTCGCCCATCTCTTCGCGCAGCTTGTCAAGAAACAGCGCGCCCTTGCCGTACACCACCGTCTCGTAGTCGTGCTTGTAGTCCCACACCGCCCGGCCGATAGGCTGATCCGCGTTGCGGCGCTTCAGGCTGTTGATAGGTATCTTCCAACGCAGGTCGCGCAAGCTTTGCGCCGACTCTTCGCCATACCGCTGCTGATAGTAGAAATACATCGAGTACTCTGCCAGGCCTTCGTCCAACCATGGGGTGCGCACCTGATCGCTGCCCACCTGGTTGTACCACCATTGGTGCGCCACCTCATGTACGACCAGGTTCTCCAGGTCCTTCTGATACACGTTGTACACCTGGCTGCCGATCAGGCTGACCGACGGGAACTCCATGCCCTTGAACGTGAGCGGCGCCTGAACCACCGCCATATCCCGATAAGGATACTGGCCAAACTGGTCGCTGTAAATCTGAAGCGCGCCCACAGCATGATAGAGCGCGGCACGGGCTGCGTCTGCGTTGTCGCCGGTGAAGTAGGAGCGGACGCGCGTGCCCATCGACTCAGTTTCCAGGATTTCGAATTGCGGGCTGAGCAGGGCCGTAAACTCACGCGCCGGCCCGAGAACGTACTGGGCCGTCATCCAACCCGCGGTACTGGCCGTGCGCGTGATCTCCGTGCCGGTTGCGACGATGACCTGGTCAGACGGAAAGTCGAGCGCGACGCGGTAGAGCGCCGCGTCGTGGAAGCCCACATCGCCCTGCGGGTGCGGCACATCCAGTGCCCACGCATCGCCGCGCCTTGCAGCCAGGATGGGATAAAAGCTGGTGAGACTGGTGGTGTCTTCGTTGATGCCGAAGATCGTGTACTCACCGAGCTGGCTCACATGCTCGAACTTGCCGCGAAAAGAGAGCCAGACGTGTGCGCGGCTGCCCTGCTTGAGCGGCTCAATCAATGCGACCTGCACCGCGGTCCGGCTTTCGACCGGGCCGAAGTTCACCATAACACCATTCACGCGAGCGCCGGTCAGCTCCAGGTTGCCGCCGAAAAACTGCAGGTTCGGATAGGTCCGAAAGAAGAGATCTTGCATCGGCA
>CAYLZG010000059.1:0-23133 GCA_964387985.1 uncultured Anaerolineales bacterium
GAGGGCGGGATTTGAACCCGCGATAGGTGTGTTTGTCACCTATACCCACTTAGCAGGCGGGCGCACTCGACCGGACTATGCGACCTCCCCCGGTGTGCACGGCTGCAGGCCGGGCTGCTGGCGGAGGGAGAGGGATTCGAACCCCCGGTGACTTTCGCCACAACGGTTTTCAAGACCGCCGCCATCAACCGCTCGGCCATCCCTCCGCGGCGTGCCCTCATCCCACTGCACGAGCGAGTATAGCACCGAGCGCATTCACTGTCAAAACAAGCCGCATCGCGCAAATCCCTCTCCGCCCGGACCGAAGGCCGCTGCTTCGTTGAGGGCCACTCCGGCGTGCTTGAGGAAGAAGTGCTGGGGTTCTTCGCCCAGGTTTGCAGCACGAAAGTCCAACCAGGCCAGGTAGGTCGCCTCGGGCAGGGACATGCGCACGCCGGGCAGTCGCTCCGCAACGAACTCCATCAGGGCGTCACGGTTCCGGCGCAAGTAGGCGATGCACGCCTCCAACCATGGCTCGCCCTCGGAATAAGCAGCCAGTGCTCCGGCGTACCCCAGCGCGTTGATGTGCGGGACGATGTCGCGTGCCGCAGCGTTGAACTGCTTCCGCAGTTCCGTGTCCTCGATGACTGCAAACGAAAAGCCGAGGCCGGGAATGTTAAATGTCTTGCTGGGCGCCATCACCGTCACGGTGCGCCGTGCGATCTCCAGATCGAGGCTGGCGATGGGCAAGTGCTGGTGGGGTTGAAAAACCAGATCGCAGTGAATCTCGTCCGAGCAAATCGTCAGTCCTCGGGAAAGACTGATCTCGGCCATGCGCACCAGCTCGTCGCGGGTAAAGACACGTCCCGTGGGATTATGCGGGCTGCACAGCATGAAGAGCCGGGTCCGTTCTGTGATGCTCTCCGCCATGCGATCGTAGTCCACCATGTAGCGACCGTTTGATTCCTGGGTCAGTTCCATCTCGTCGCGCACCAGGCCGAAGTTGGCCGGCGCGGTGCGCATGGGAGGGTAAACGGGCGCCTGAACCAACACGCCGTCTCCAGGCTCACAGAAGGCCCGGCAGGCGACATTGAACGCGGTCACCACTCCCGGCACGAGAACCAGCGCATCCGGCGAGACGGCCCAGTTGAAGCGCCGCTGCAGCCAGGCGCACAGCACATCCCGCAACACCGGGGGCTCACCGGCGTAGCCGAAAATGCCATGCTCCACCCTGGCGCGCAGGGCCTCGATCACGGGTTCAGGTGCTGCGAAATCCATGTCGGCCACCCACATGGGGATAGCCTCTCCGTATCTTCGCCACTTGATGCTATCTGTGCCGCGGCGTTCGATGACGCGATCGAAATCAAAGGCCATGATCAATCACTCCGCACTGAGTCACTCAAGTTACAGAATATGCGCGAATTTGCTCGAGACACGATTGGATTGCCTCGGCGTCGACACGATCGATGAGGACCGCGTGCCAGTTGCCGCGTGCCAGCAGGTAGTCGAGCGAGGCGGACTCCCGCACATGGCTGTCTGCGGACGCATCGACGACGGCGTCCATGCCCATATCGCAGGCCACTATAACGGCAATGCGTCCCTTTTCACAAAAAACGGCAAAGTCCGCGGTGAAGGACTGGTCGTCGAGCAGGGGATACTGTTGCTCCGTGTCGGCTTCCAGCCCTGCCTGCTGAAATGCCTGCCACAGCCTCTCCTGCGCAGGGGTGCGAATCCAGAGATCATTTATCTCGCGTGCGGCCAGGAGGCGGGCCATCGTTGTGCGGATGAAGGTGATGCGGCGCAGCCTGCGGCTGACGATGGGGAAGGGTAGAGGATTGAGTGGCCCGAGCTCGACGCGGTAGTAGCGGTCGAGTGCGCGGGGGTGATCGGGCTCGTCTGGAATGAGTTCGCGCCGGGTCGTCAGGTGGTACCCGCGCACCGGTGCAAACCATCGCACGGCCCACCGCTCATCCGGGGGGAACGCGGCGGTCGGATAAAAGGCGATGAAGTCGGCTGCGATCCGGGGTGGTGCGTGGCTCAGGGGAATGCGATACCAGCCCTGCTCGCGCGCTCGCGTCAGGTCGTGGGGATCGTTCACTACAGCGACCAGGACGGGTGCATCGCCGGCTGCATTGGGTGTGGCGCTGTTCATGGGACATCATTATAACTGACTTCCGGCCATGCGCCGATTCAGTATCCTTGCCACCAGTCCTTGCGCGAGCGCGGGTCGAGGAAAGAGCCGTTATCCCGCACGGCAACCCGGATCTCGCTTCCCGAAGCCGTCCCCAGTGGCTGATCGTTGCGGAGTGCAGGCAGCGAGGATCGTCCAGCAGTATTGGCCTGGCGGTATAGCGCCAGCAGTCCCGGATCGACCGAAAGGCCCTCGAGATGCACGGTGTATCCCCGAACCACGTTGTCCTCGCGCGTATACTTCAGGGTGAGGCGCGATGCTTCCGCATACAAGACAAGACTTCGATACCCGCCCCCGTAGATCTCCGCGGATCGCGATGGAGCAGCCAGGGGCTCGCCGGTCCGGGTGCGCATTCCAAGCAACGTGACTGGCGGGCTTGCGAGCAGGGGACCCCGACAGCCATCCGGTCCGCAGCTCCAATTCCAGTCATATACCTGTTGAGCACTCGTGAATTCAGGTACACGGCGGTCGGCAAAGATGCCAGCCAACTGCGGCGCGCCGGAGTCGGTGGGGCCATTGTAAAAGACCAGTTCGAGTGCTGCCGAGGCGCGTTCGTAACCTCGCAGCGCCAGGTTGAGGTCCGCATGCGACGCTGCAGGCCGGTCGGTGGGGTTCCCGGTAACAGGGATGGTCTCGTAACGATTGCCGGTGCTTGTTTCTCGGGCAAGACCCGACACGAGCGGCAGCCACATACGCGATTGCGCGCCGGGTTGCGTGCGGTGCGATGAAGACATGCCCGCTGAGGCCGCGTGGCCGGGCCGAATGAGGCTTATGGCGGTCAAGGCCGCCACCGCTATGAGCACCGTTCGAGACAAACGCAAACTACTCGGAGTGGGTCTCCGGTATGACACAGGAAGCTCCAGTTGATCAGGGGATGCCGGCTGGATTGAACCGGGATGCTACGTCTGGCGCATAAAGCACAAGATCGCGGCGGAGCTGGATCAGCGCAATATCCTTGGCGCGCACTTCCAGCATGATATCAAACGGGGGAAGGCTCGATGCGTTACGCATGAAGTCAATGAACTCGAATGGATTGACATAATCTGAATGATAAGTCCAGCGAGTGCGGGTCACCCGGGGCGGCTGCCCCTCGCGCTGTTCCTCGACCAGCCATTCGGTGCGCGGGGTGCTCCAGTGGATTTTCGCGCGTACACCCTCAGGCCAGGTGGCGAGGCATGCGGCCAGGGCTTCACGTTCCGACATCGTCTGCCAGCCCTTCAGGCAATGGTGCAGGCGATCGAAAGCCAGGCGGACGCCGGTTTGTCTGTGCACCCAGAGGACATCCTCGACCCCAAATCGGACATCATCGTTTTCGAGGACGAGGCGTGAGCGAGTCGGCTCAGGTAGGGCGTCGATCGCTCTCGCACAACGCTCGAGCGCCGTAATGGGAGATCCGTACACGCCACCCACGTGCGTGACAACCACGGCTTCGGGCCCGACACCCATCCCATTCAAGATCGCAGCCAGCACAGTCAGGTCAGCCGCAGCATTTGCCGCCACGCTGGGATCAGGGGAGTTGAGGACGGTAGCTGCGACGGCGTGGAACGAAAGTCGCAGCCCTATGCGCCGAGCCAACGCGCCCATTTCCGCTAGCTCGTCCGCACACTCGGCCACCTGGTTGTGGAATTGTGGCATGTTTGGATGGGCAGCATAAGGGGCAAGATCGGACGACATCCGATACATCTTGATGCCGGTTGTCGAGAGGTAGCCAAACAGATCGCGCAGGTAGGCGAGGCTGACGCTGAGATGGGGGCTGTTCTGCCACCGCCTGCTGTCATGGCTCCTAAGTTCGGGTCGGGCGAGCGGCTTGACGACGAATCCCAGGGATACGGACTCACTCATGGTCAGGCCGGCTGTGTCCGTTGCCTGGCCAGCAGGCGGATCCGACTCTCAGTGAAGACGAAATTACCATCCCGCCCACGTCTCGAGTCAAGTCCCGCCGCGTCGGCATCAGCACCTGCCTCAAACATCGACTTAACCGAAATGCGTGTCGCTTCGTCGACCGCGGCCCGAGACAGCCAATCGTCTAGTTCACGATTCAGGCTGTAGCGCTTACGCTCGATAATGCGCAACCCTGCTGCGTCCAGTGCTGCTTCGATCTCCCCCGCACTCCAAATCTGAGTTATTCCTGGATCCCGTCGCAACACGATCGCGTTCAGAGTCGCCCGCTTCACGGGATCGTCGCTACCCAGAGGTTCGTCAATCAGGAGCCCTCCTTCAGCCGTGAGGAGTCTGCGCAGCAGCGACATGAGACCTTGGAGATCCGCTGCGTAGTGCAGGAGGTTGTGGCAGGTGATGATATCGAAAGACGCCTCCGGCAAAGGCAGGACCCCGATCTCACCTAAGCGAAAGTGTACATTCGTAAGTCCGGATGCAACGCGTGCCTTCTCAGCAAGCTCCAGCATCGCAGGCGATAGATCAACCCCCAGCACCGATGCGACGTGTGGCGCAAAGGCGAGGGCGACCGAGCCGGTGCCGGTTGCCACATCCAAGACGCGCTCGTCTCCGCGTGGATCAGCCAGACGCACCAGGTCACGCAGCTCCTGCTCGCCCGGGTAGGGTGTGCCTGATAAGGGTGCGCTGGCCACACGCTGATAGTGTTTGAGAATGGCTGCAGCATTTTGGCCATTCGTCCAGGGAGCAACTGATTGTGCATCCGCAGACGCGAGAGACCTCGGAGACGAGAGCGGGGCCAGATGCGCAGTGCTGTTGTGAAACACCAGCCGCCAATGGTTCATCTCCCATGTGAATTGGGTGACGCCGGTGTTTGCGGTGAATACCGCCACGTGGTGTCCACCGAACAGGCTTCGCATCAGCATGCCGATCACGCCGCCATGGGTCAGCACCAGGATTGTCGCCTGGGGTCTGCCTGTAACGATTCGAGCCATAGTATCGTGAATGCGAGCGCGGAAACTTGCATAAAGCGGCGCCCCTTCAGGACCGGGCCGCCACGGATCGTCCCAGGAGTCCATGGGTGTGTCCCAATGGTAAGGTAGCTCGTTCCAGTACTGGAACTCGGCCTCTGCGAGTCCATCCTCGATTGTGACTGGCAAGTTCATTCGCGATGCGATGACCTCTGCTGTCTGCTTTGCGCGCATCAAGGAGCTGGAAAGGAACAGGTCTGGACGGTAGCGGTCGGCGAGCCACCCGGAAACTGCGTGTGCCTGCCGCCAGCCGAGTTCGGTCAGGCCACTGTCGACATCGACACCGTCCCCATCGCGATTATGGAGAGATTCGGCATGGCGTATCAGCACAAGGTGGATGGCGGGTGGGTTTGGGGACGCCATGACGGATCAGCCATTCCCCTCTTTGGCCCGTTCGGCGGCAACCAGCTCGGGCGGGTATCGTGAGAGATCCTTGTTTGCTCCGGGGGGTGCATCGTAGAGCAGACGCAGCAGCGGCTTGCTTTGCACAATCTCAGCCTCAAACAGATCGGCCACATCCTCTTCGGTGACACGTGAGTACCAGCGATCCTGGGGATAAAACACAATCATCGGGCCATGGCCACACTGATTCAAGCATCCGGCCTTATTGATGCGCACGCGGTTCTGCAGACCCGCACCAACGACCGCCTGTTTGAATCGCTTCAGGATGGCCTCCGTATCTCCATCCCTCTTGCACCAAGAGCCGAAGGTGCAGATGAATACATGACATTCATATTGACCCATGAAGACGATTATAGACGCGTGCGACGCGGCACACAAGTCAGCGGTCTTGCTGCGATTACGAGGATGCTGTAGACTCGTGGCGGAGGTTTACATGGGGAACATACTCATTCGCGGCGCCGACGTGATCACACTCGACACAGACCGCACTGTCATGCGGGGCGCTGATGTGGCGATTTGTGGCGGTATGATTGCCGCCGTAGGGACAGCTCCAGATGACTTCCAGCCGGACGAGATCATTGAAGCACACCATCACATCATCATGCCTGGTCTTTACAACGCCCACATGCACAGCGGCACTGTTCTCGGTCGTGCCGTTGGCGGATCCCGAGCGTCCGACCCGTGGTTTGATCTTCGGGTTACCAGAGACGCGCAAGTGAACCAGGCCATTCGGTCACCCATGACACCGGAAGACGCTCACTGGGCCGCATCACTGGCTGCAGCCGAAATGATCCGGGGCGGTGTGGTCGGCTTCATGGATCAGTACTTTTATATGGATCAAGTGGCCCAGGTGGTCCTGGAGAGCGGCCTGCGCGCGAACCTGGCCTGGTGCACCTTTGGCGATGAGGCTGGTGAAATCGGTGGAGACGTGGCGGCGGTCGCGGCCTTCACCGAAAGCTGGCGCGGCGCCGGGACGGGTCGTATACGGACCTCGCTTGGCCCGCACTCACCCTACATGTGCAGCCCCCAATTCCTGGCACGCACGGCAGCGGTCGCCGCACGATTGGGTGTCGACATCCACCTCCGCCTGGCAGAATCACAGGAGCAGGTGGATCTCTCTCTGTTGGCTTATGACATGACCCCCGTACAAGTGCTCGATCAAAATGGCGTGCTGGACCTGCCCGTAGTGGCGGCCAATGCTGCATACCTATCCGATTTTGACATTGAAATTCTTCGCGCTCGTGGAGTGAGGGTCGTAGCCTGCCCCAGAGCTCAAGCCGCTGCGGGATTGGCCGTCAGCCCCATGTCCCTGTTTCACTCTGTGGGGATTGATCTCGGCCTCGGGACGGATGGTGCCGGGCTGACCGGATCGCTGGACATGTTTGAAGCGTTTCGGAGCGCCGCTTCGTACTTGAGCGAGGCAGAGCAGGCCGCCGGCCTTGCGTTGGATCTGGCCACGTGGGCAGGCGCGCGCGTATTGGGCTTTGTCAACTGCGGCCGGCTGGCCCCTCAACACGCCGCCGATTTGCTCATGATTGACTGCTGCCGGCCCCATCTGTGGCCGGTGCGCGATCCGCTCGGTACGGTGCTGCACTCTGCCCGGGCGGGTGATGTCACAGACGTAATGGTGGCTGGCCAGTGGTTACTGCGCAAAGGGCAACTTCTCACGATCGATGAGGAACGCGTCCTGGCCGAAACCGTCCGGCGAGTCAAGGTGCGGTAGATCAGAGAACAAACTAACGGATTCTTTGACAGGTGATCTCTTTGCGCATAAAATGAAAGGGTTGAGGACCGGAAGGCACACTGCCGGTTGCATTTCACAGGATTGACTATCAAGCGCCTGGCACTTGAGCTTGGCGCCTGATATTTTTCGGGGCTATCGCAACATCATATCGGCGCACCCTGCCGAGGAGGGGTAATGGCTAGTTTCACAACTGCGCAGCTGCGCAACGTAGCGTTGATCGGGCATTCGAGTTCTGGCAAAACGACTTTGGCAGAATCGATGCTTTACAACACGGGCGCCACCAGTCGCCGTGGCCGCGTTGAAGACGGCACTACCGTGGCCGACTGGGATGACGAAGCGATTCGTCGCCGTATCTCCGTCGGGGCTGCAGTGGTGCCCTGTGAGCACAAAGGCCACAAGATCAACGTCCTGGACACCCCAGGGTTCATTGACTTTGTTGGTGAGATCAAAGGCGCCGTTTCTGTTGCGGATGCAGGCATCGTGTTGATTGACCCGGTGTCGGGAGTTGAAGTTGGCACCGAACTGGGTTGGGACTATTTGAATGAGCGCAACTTGCCCCGCATCGTCTTCGTCAACAAGATGGACCGCGAGAACGCACAGTTCGAGCGCGTGGTTAACAACCTGCGCGAGATCTTTAGTGGCACTATCGTGCCAGTGCAGATTCCTATCGGCGAGGGCTCGGACTTTAAAGGGGTGATTGACCTTATCACGGTGAAAGCCTTCCTGGGCGAGGGTGCAACCCCTGCTGATGTTCCAGGCAACCTGGTTTCCGAGGTTGAAGCGGCTCGCACACAACTCATCGAAGCCGCCGCTGAGGGCGATGATGATCTCATCATGAAGTACCTCGAAGGCGAGGAACTGACTGCAGACGAGATAAATCGTGGTCTGAAGGCGGGAATCGCCAGCGGTAAGGTCATCGCGGTCTTCTGTGGCTCAGCTGCGAACAATGTCGGTATCCGCCCATTCATGGATGCGATCGTCACGTTCATGCCCGATCCTAGCGTCAAGGAGATTGTGGCGATGCGGCCCGATGACACCGAGGAGATATTGCACGCTGATGCGACCGGAGCCCTTGCAGCGTTCGTATTCAAGACAGTGGCTGATCCATATGTGGGAAAAATCTCCTACTTCAGGGTGTTTTCGGGCATCTTGCGCGGCGACTCGCGCGTGTACAGCCTGCCGAGCAGCGCGGAAGAACGCGTGAGCCAGGTGTTCACTCCCAGAGGAAAGGAACAGCTGCCGGTGAGCGAAGTCGTCGCAGGCGATATTGCGGTTGTCAATAAACTGGCGGCGACTGCGACGAACCACACCCTCTGTGATCGAGGTCATCAGCTCATGGTGCCGGCGCCGGTCTATCCTGACCCGCTCTACTCGCTGGCTGTGTCACCAAAGACAAAAGCCGATTCTGCGAAGATGGGCCCGACGTTGAGTCGTATCACCGAGGAAGACCCCACCCTGCAGGTGCGCACCGAGCAGGGAACTGGGGAGGTGATCCTGTCAGGCATGGGCGAAGTCCACCTGGACTTGGCGATCCGCCGAATGGAAAGCAAATTCGGATTGGGGCTTTCGACTGCGGTGCCAAAGGTGCCGTACAACGAATCCATTACCCGCAATGCGGCTGATTATCACCGCCACAAGAAGCAGACGGGCGGCGCCGGCCAGTTCGGCGAGGTGCACATGGAAATCAAGCCGCTGGAGCGAGGCTCAGGTTTCGAGTTCGATACAAGCCGCGTCTTCGGTGGATCTATTTCTAACAGCTTCTTCCCCTCGATCGAAAAGGGCATCCGGTCTCGGCTTGACCGCGGACCGCTAGCCGGTTATCCGGTCGTCGATGTGCGATGCGAAGTGTATGACGGCAAGATGCACCCGGTGGACTCAAAAGACATCGCTTTTCAGATCGCTGGACGCGAGGTCTTCAAGAAAACGTTCCTTGCTGCGGGGCCTGTATTGCTCGAGCCCATCATGGATGTTACCATTACCGTGCCGGAAGAGTACATGGGTGACATTATGAGTGACCTGAACACTCGCCGCGGGCGTGTTCAGGGAATGGAACAGGCGAAGGGAAAGGGCGTTATTACGGCCCAGGTGCCGATGGCGGAAATGCAGCGTTATGCCATCGAATTGCGCTCGATTACCCAAGGCCGCGGTGTGTACAGCATGAAGTTCTCGCATCGGGAGCCGGTGCCGGCGCATATTGCTGAAGGCGTCATAGCAGCAGCGAAGCGCGAGCGCGAAGAGGGCGAAGAAGAGTAGTCCAGCCGCCTGATGTATTCGCCTGAATGGGACGCAGAAAGCGCAGATGACGCTGATGATGATGATCATCGCTAGCAGTCTGTGTTGCCTGCGTCCCTTTTTGTCTCTTGGAGGTGACTGATGGTCGGTACTGATTTTCCTGGCAAAGGCAAGGTCGCTGTCCTGCGAACCCAAACCGACACTGTGGTGGAGGACGTGGGCAGGTTGATGGAGATGGCTGGGTACCGGCAGGCATTACCCCAGGATCGCGAGACAATCCTCAAGGTCAACGTTTCCTGGCAGACATGGTATCCCGGGTGCTCTAGCACACCCTGGCAAATTGAAGGTGTCGTCAAGCGTCTGCAAACCGATGGCTATCAGAACCTGGCAGCGGCGCACAATCGAACAGTAGTTGTAGACGCGTATGTGGCCGAGCGCAACAACAAACACAAATTCGTCGTCGACCGCTATGGTGTCCGCAACATTCACCTTTACGAACCGGAAGTTGACTGGGTACGCTACACGCCAAAGGCGCCGATGTTGGTGCTGGATCGCGTTTTTCCTGAAGGCATCCTGATCCCGGCGTTCTTCTTTGACCGCAACATCATCCACTTGCCCACCGTCAAAACGCATGTTTTCACCACCATCACAGGCGCGATGAAGAATGCCTTTGGTGGTCTGTTGAACGAGAAACGGCACTGGACGCACAGCGTCATTCATGAGACCGTCGTCGACCTGCTCTCCATCCAGCAGGAGATCCATTCAGGTCTGTTCGCAGTGATGGATGGCACCTTTGCGGGTGACGGCCCTGGGCCGCGGGCAATGCGGTGGCACGAGAAGAACATCTTGTTGGCCTCGGCGGATCAGGTGGCGATCGATGCAGTCTCTGCCAAGCTGCAGGGCTTCCAGCCAATGGATCTTAAATTCATCCGGCTGGCCCACGAGTTGGGCTTGGGAGTGGGCGATCCAAAGCAGATCGAGATTGTGGGCGAGGATATCTCGGCGGAAGACTGGGGCTTTGTGCAGGAGGATACGTTTGCCAGCCGCGGCCAAAAGCTGATCTACCATGGAGCGCTTAAGCCGTTTGAAGGGCTGCTGCTGCGCTCTCCGCTGGTGCCGTGGAGCTATTTCGCATCCAATTTCTATCACAACGTTTACTGGTATCCATTTGTTGGCCGTCCTCGGGTTGAAGCCGCGCTAAGTACGAAGTGGGGACAGCTGTTCCGATCCTACGGCGACGGCCAGGTCGTGATGCCGGGAATGGAGCCGCGCACCGCGGCTGTTGCGGCTGGCAGCCTGGCGCTGGGCGCAGCACTGCTTGGTGCATTGCTGCTTCGGGGGAGGGGTGATGGCGAAAAGGGTTGATCCGGTGCAGGGCTTGTGGCGGATCGACCTGCATAGTCACACCTATCTATCGCCGGATTGCAGGACAGACCCAAAAGACCTGGTGGAGCGGGCGCGCGAAATCGGACTGGCGAAGCTGGCCGTAACGGACCACAACTGCATCGAAGGGGCTTTGGAGGCGCACGCGCTTGCGCCCGACCTGATTATCGTGGGACAGGAGATCGATACGGCCGTCGGAGGCGAGTTGATCGCTTTTTTCGTGACCGCGCAGATCCCGCCGCACCTGCCCCCGGAGGAGGCGGTTGCGCGTCTGCGAAACCAGGGAGCAATCATCAGCATCTCGCATCCACTGGATCGCTTTCGCGGTTCGGCAATGGGCCTTGCTAACACGCTAGAGCTCGTCGATCATGTTGATGCACTCGAAGTCTTCAACGCGCGTTGTCTGTTGGCGGCTGACAATCGGCGTGCAGCTGCGCTGGCGGCTCAACACCACAAACCAGGTACTGCGGGCAGCGATGGACATACCTTGCCTGAGATAGGCGCCGCATATGTGGACCTGCCACCGTTCAAAGGTACTCCAGAAGCATTTCTGAGGAGCCTGATGCTTGGAAAAGTGGCAGGACGCCTGACCGGCATCCTGCCACACCTGAGGAGCACGCTAGCAAAAGTAGCCAAACGCCGAGAAGGCCATTAGTTGCGCGTTGTGTCACTGGCGATAAAGGGCAACAGCACTTTCTTCTGATCGACGGTCCTTCGCTGCACGTGGTAAAACTGCCGGCCGGCTCCATTTGCGTACGTGCAAAAAACCGTGTGCAGAATATCATCCGTTGGCGAAATCACCCCGGCCAGCTCGCTCAGACTCGTGTGCGTCACGCAGGCAACTTCAGGAGGCCACCAAACCCCTTGAGGTGCTCCGTGGCGCACGCGGTGTTTAATGAGCGCGCCTTCCGCCCAGAGGAACTGGAACATACCTTTGCTGTTGGGCGCAGTGAAGGCTAATCTTGCATCAGCAGTTGGATCTGAAACATCCACCGGCTCGGTCCAGCCGTTTGGCCACCGGTCACTTTGTCGTATGACAAACAACCCACTGCGCGCCTCTTGCCACACCAGGTGGCAGTGACCTTCCGCATTTAGCGCAATGTGCGGCAGTATGGAGTGCACGGTGGGCGTGTCAGATACGATGTCCGGCAGGGACCACTCTCCATCACGTAATGACGCAGCTAAGATATCATATGACCCTGAGTCGGAACCGGCCAGCCGTCCCTGCCAGGCCACCGACACCATCTTGTCATTTGCGGCTATAGTTGGGCGGCTGCCTTGGCCGTGCGGAATTGGCATATTTCTCCAGGCAGCGGTCTCTCGGACTGCGTAGTAGATCGTCGAGTAGCCAGGAGTGGTGTCAGCCCAAATCAGGTGAACTTTGCCATCCGGCCCCATACAGATTGCAGCGTCAGAAGATTCGCCACTTGTACGTGAAGCAAGCTGAGGCAGGGACCACGTGGCGCCGTCCCAGGTGGTGACGTAGATTTCCCGGTTGCCCAGGAACCAGTTGGCGTACGCGCAAACCAGCATTCCATCGGCCGATGCCGCAACCGTAGGCTGCTCGCCTGTGGCGACCTTGATCGGCTTCTGCCACGCGCCATGTACACGCCATGTGTGAAACAGCGTGCTGGCCTGCGACCAAACAAGATGCACCCCTTGAGCCGTGGCAGCCACTGCGATCTGCCGGCTGTCAGAGCTGATGAATGCCAGCGCCTCATCAGGGGACCAGTTTGGATCAGTGGCCATCGTTCGCTCCTTTGTGCGGTTAACGCCAGGTCCCCACGATTGTAACATCCGCTCTGTGAAGGCGCAAGTTTCAAATAAATACTACTTCTTCTTTGCCGCTGAGTTTTTCACCGATCTTGTTCACTATGAGCGCCAAGTGCGCAGGTTCGTGCACGAAGTCCAAATCATCCGCGGGCACGGTCAACACCGGGCACAACGAAAACTTGCACATCCAGTCGGCATACAGGTCATTGAGTTGCTCGAGGTACTGAGTTGAGATGTTGCGCTCAAATTCCCGGCCGCGCTGGGCAATACGTTTCTGCAGCGTCGGCACAGATGCGCGCAGATACACAACCAGATCGGGCGGGGGCAGGAAGAGAACCAGGACCTCATACAACTCCCGATAGGTCTGGTAATCCCGAGGTCCGATGTGGTTCTGCTCCCAGAGTGCGCGCGCAAATATCTCCGCATCCTCATAAACCGAGCGATCTTGCACGACTGAATTCGGAAAGTCGAGTAGGCGGCGATGGTGACGCAAACGCCTGGAGAGGAAGAATATCTGTGAGTGAAACGCGTATCGAGCCATGTCGTCGTAGAAGTCGGCAAGGTAGGGATTGTCCGACACAGCTTCGTAAAAAGGTTCCCAGCCCAGGTTCTGGCTCAGGAGTTGGGTCAAGGTGGATTTTCCGACGCCGATATTTCCGGCGATGGCGATAAAGCGTTTTGTCATCACGACCTCATCAATTGATAGGAAGCCGGGCTCAACCCGTGTAGGTGCTGCAACTCAAGGTACGGTCCATCTTGGTGACGTAAGCCGCCTCCAGATCGACTCCAGCATCATTGGCGATCCTGAGCAGGGAGGCCAGGGCATCGGCCAACTCCTCCTGCAGATCGGCTTTGGTGCTTTCGACTGCACGGTCCCTTGCCTCCTGCCGATTGCCTGCCTCCGGAAGCAGATCCTCCTGGCGACGCCACGTCTGCCTGAGCAGACGTCCTATGTCGCCGATCTCTTCAGCCAGGCAGATGTAGTTGAAGAAGAGATCATCTGCGAATTCCTTCTCACGGTTCATAGTCCGGTGGAAGCGTTGGAAGTCCGTCAGCCGGCGCCGGCTCAGTGGGTCTGGGGCCTCGCGTGCCTCATCGGGCTCGAGCAGAGGAAGCTGAACGTGTCCTCCCTGAAGCGCAGACTTTACCCGGCTTACTACCTCAGCACGCGCTGTGAGGTCGTTGACAATGTCCACGCCGTCTGTGTCGAGGGTCAGGACGGGCGCCTGATCGTAATCGCCGAAGAACCGGTCATAGGCAGCCTGCAGAGCCTCGATATAGCCGCGTTCCATCTGGCGCTCATAGCTGCGTCCTCGATAACGGATTCGGTCCATTAAGACGTCAATTGAAGCTCGGAGGTAGACCACCAGGCCCGGTGAGGGGATCTGCTCGCCGAGGATCGCGTGCACGCGTTCGTACATGGCTAACTCATCCCCGGCAAGGTTGAGATGGGCGAAAAGCCAATCCTTTGCAAATAGATAGTCGCTCACGAGCGGGTCATGACGCAGGGTATTTGCTATTACCTTGTGCTGCTGGCGATAGCGGCTGAGCAGAAAAAAGATCTGGGTCTGAAATGCATACCTCTGGCGATCCGAGTAGAAATCGCTCAGGAAGGGGTTTTCCTCAAACACTTCCAGAAGTACTTCGGCAGGTAGCATCTCGCCAAGAATACGTGCGAGGGTGGTTTTTCCAACGCCAATCGCGCCTTCAATAGCAATGTAAGGGTGATATGCCATGCTCAGCCTTTCCAGGGATTGGTGGATGAAGCAACACGCGCTATTATACGCTTGTCTCCCGTGCGATGAAACCTTTGCATGTGCAGTGCGTAGAGGAGAGTGGACCGGGTCAGAGAACGATTGGCGGAGCAGTGTGAACACAGCACAGGAACTTGACTGGGTGCGACTGGCGCAGAAGGGTGACTGGATTGCCTTTGGCAGGCTGGTTGAGGCCTACCAGGGGCCGGTCTTCAACCTGTGCTATCGGATGCTGGGAAACCCCGAGGAGGCTGCGGACGCAGCTCAAGAGACTTTCGTTCGCATCTATTCAAAGCTGCACACTTATCAGCCCGACCGGAAGCTTCCATCCCGGAATCTGTCGATTGCATCGCACTATTGCATCGACCGACTGCGGCGCCATCACGGCGAAATGCTGTCGCTGGATGATGAGCCAATCGCGGCGGTGCTTTCGGCTCATCAGATCGGACCTGAGGAGTCGGTGATGCAGAACGAAACGCGAGATGAAGTTCAGCGAGCCGTGAACCGACTCGAACCTTCATACCGGATCCCCTTGATATTGCGCTACTGGTATAACCTTTCATACGCTGAGATCGCCGACGTGATGGGTCTGACGGTGCAGGCCGTGAAGTCGAGGCTACACCGCGCTCGCCAGCAAATGGTTGAGGTCACTGCAAGCACAGGAATAGCGCGTGGTGCTATCGCACCGATGAGTGTGAGGTGAGTTATGATGCATGCTGAATATACAATGTTAATGTCATTGATATTGGACGGTGAGGGCGATGATGTTGACAAGGCGCGGTTGCAGGAGCACTTGCGATCGTGTGACCGGTGCGCATCGACCTGGCAGCGTTGGCAGGAATTGGATCGTCGTTTTGCACTTGCACCGATGTTGCCTGCGCCTGTGGACTTGGCGACAAGGGTCGCAGTCCGCCTGGACAGCCACCGGGCAGAGCAAGCACGACATCGCTGGTTCATTCTGGGGCTCGCTCTCGCGTGGAGTGCTGTTGTGATTTTCACGGTTGCGGCATTGGGCGTCACGAACGGGTGGCATAATCTTCTTGCACCCGACCAGGGTCCGCTGGCTGCCGTTTACTCAGCCATCGCGAGCACCGGCCGTTGGGTCTGGCGTGAGGCGCTTGGTGTGGTCGCACAGGTCGGCGCACCCATGATCGCAGCAATGACAGGCGCCTTATTGTGCGCAACTTGCGGCCTTATTATGGCATGGTTGTGGCTTGTTGCGCGCCTCTCAGGGCACGGGCATCCTGTGCTCACTTCTGTCCAGTAAACAGCCCTGAAGAGAAGCTATTAGAGGGAGGAACGCAGCAATGAGAAGAAGAGTGATGTTTGGGTTCGTATTGATAGCTACTTTTGCCATGCTGGCTGGGGTAGGGTTGCCGGTTGCCATGGCGCAAGGGCCTGGCGGTGATCGGATCGTTCTGGGCGAAAACTACGCTCTGCATAGCGGCGAAGTGCTTGATGGCAATCTGGCAGTGCTCGGCGGAACTGCCGTCATCGAAGCTGACGCCACGGTTCACGGAGATGTGACTGTTGCTGGTGGAGTGCTGACCGTTGACGGCAGGGTCACAGGGAATGTTTCCCTGATGGGCGGCTCGGTGCACCTGAGTGATACCGCTGTTGTAGAGGGCGATCTTGCCAGCTTTGCTGGCTCGATTGACCGGGCTCTCGGTGCAGAGGTGCATGGGGATGTTTTCAGTGGTCTTCGCACGCCTTCTCGCATGGAGCCGGCCCCGGTCATACCCGAACTTCCAGGCTCCGAAACGACGCCTAGAAACTGGCTCTCACGCTTCATTGCCTGGCAGTTAGGAACAATTGGTTCGATTCTCTTGATGGGGTTGCTTGGAGTCGTGCTGGTGCTAGTTGCGCCGCGCGCAGTAGGCCGCGTTGCTTCAGCAACGGCAATTCAGCCGGCCCTCACCTTTGTCGTTGGCCTCCTGACGCTCGTTGTTGGCGTACTGGCCGGTGGGATTCTGCTGATTGCCTGCGGCCTCGGGCTGCTCGTCTGGCTGGCTCTGATTGCTGCTGGCATCCTCGGGTGGATCGGCGTCGCGCTGTGGCTTGGGCAGCGCATACTCGGATCGCTCCGGCTACATACTGCTTCGGCCATGGGGGAGGTGCTTGCTGGAGTAGCGGCTATCACGCTTCTTGCCCGGCTCCCGTGGTGCTTTGGGTGGCTGGCCTGGCTCATATTTGTTTCATGGGGCCTCGGCGCGGTTGTCGTGACTCGCTTTGGAACCCAAGAGGCACAAGGCCCGAGCAGCACGATAGCTCGCCTTCCCCCTGTCGAACCGGAATTCGGTCCAGACGATTCCACTGCTGCAGTGATAGGACCTTATTCGGGTGGCGATGACATCTTACCAGAGTCAGCGGAGGCTGATCCAAGGCTCTAGGTATGTTTTTCTGTTCTATTTGACCGGCCCGGCCTCGACAGGTAGAATGATCCGTATCGGAGGTTCTCTTGATCGAGGCCGGGCCACTTGTTCGATTGCATGTGTCGCTCAGCAGAACACCCTGGCGTATCGCACCGGCCTGGGCAGTTCTGGCTGGTGCCCTCTCGGTTGGGTCACCCGTTTCTCAGCCGGCACTGGCTCTACGAGTCGTTGCAGCCGTTGTGTTGGGTGACATAGCGTGGGGCCTTCTGCGCCGCTCGGAAGCGACGGATGCCTCTATCCCAAGCGCAGAACAGGTCCAGCAAGTTGAGCTGCCGTACTCGAAGAATGGAGCACCGCTGGGCACTGCCCTCCGAACACTGGCCTCGATCGGGATGTCGTGGCAAGGTGTTTTGGCGGGCTTCATTTTTCTGCTGGGCGGCGGCGTCCTGATCGGACTGCCCGCCGTTGCGCTGTCTGTTATTGCGGTACTCATCGGGCTCTGGTCTTGGTCCTCGGCGAGACGCGATGTTACGCCCGCCATGTCTATGGCGTTGCTCGATGTTCTGCTGCCGTGGTTACTCGGGATGTTCTCAGTGGGGTTGGCGTGTGCCGATATCCCCTCGCGCTGGCAGCCCCTTCTCGTGGCACTCGGTTTCACCGTGTTTCACTGGGGTACGCTACATGCGGTGACCGGCAGAGCCGGACAGAGGAGCCTGGCAGTTTGGATTGGCATTGTTGTGGTGCTCGCTGTCTTGGTTGCGCTTCGCATGCCTTGGGCGGCAGCGGTGGTAGCCGTGCTACTGGCGCCAGTCGCTTATGGGTATTATGCGGGTGAGGTCCAGGGCTCGGTCACCGCGTATGGGGGCCCGTGGGCGCTCATCTCGCTGTTGGTTGCAGCGTTGGCGTTGCGTTGAGCACCATTTTTCCAATGTATCATAAGGAGTGCGCACAAATGACTAAGAAGGGTGACTTTCTCAGCCTGGCCGATTTCGATGGCAAGCAACTCTGGGCCTGGCTTCAGCTGGCGCGCGATCTCAAGGTGGCGTGGCAGGCCAGCGCAAACGAACCCATTTTGCGCGGCAAGGTTCTGGGCATGATCTTTCAGAAGCCTTCTCTGCGCACACGTGTGAGCTTCGAGATGGGCATGAAGCACCTGGGAGGCGATGCTCTCTACTTGTCTCCGCAGGAAATTGGATTGGGGGGACGCGAGAGCGTCGCCGATGTCGCCCGCGTTTTGTCGCGATATGTGGATGGCATCATGGCGCGCGTTTTTTCGCATGACCATGTAGTGGAGCTGGCAGAGTTCAGCCGTGTGCCAGTCATCAACGGCCTGTCGGATTTCACACATCCCTGCCAGGGGCTTACCGACCTCTTCACCATTTGGGAGAAACTTGGCCGGCTTTCTGGCGTGAAACTGGCCTATGTTGGAGATGGAAACAACGTTGCGGCATCGCTGATGTTCGGCGGCGCTAAGCTTGGCATGCATGTGACGGTTGGGACACCGCCTGGATATGAGCCGCAACAGCAGGTGCTTGAGATGGCGCGCAATTTCGCGTCGGAGAGCGGGGGATCGATTGCTGTCACAAATAATCCTCTGGAGACGGCCGCGGATGCTGACGTTGTCTATACAGATGTTTGGACCAGCATGGGGCAGGAAGCCGAGCAGGCGCGCCGGGCAGTGGTTTTCCCCCCGTTTCAAGTGAATGAGCGGTTGCTTGCGGTCGCGAAATCGACTGTGATTGTCATGCACTGCCTGCCGGCCCACCGCGGGCAGGAAATAACCGACGATGTGGCGGATGGACCGCATTCGGTTCTGTTCGATCAGGCTGAAAACCGGATGCATGCACAAAAGGCAATCCTGGCCGATCTCCTCGGATAGACACATCGGGAAACTGCAGTGCTGGAACAGCTTCGTGCGTTTGTTGAGTTGGCTAAAGTAGAGCTTCTTGATCTGGCGCCACAATTCACATGGTCGAGTGTCCTCGACATCCTGATGGTGGCCCTGGTCTTCTACGGGTTGTTTCGGCTGTTCCAGGGCACGCAGGCCGTCGCATTACTGCGCGGCATCACCGTTATTGCATTGATCTTCGTTTTGGCAGCTAGTCGCTTCACGGCCTTCGGCTGGCTGCTAAAGAATGCACTTCCCATGGTTCTCGTGGCCATCCCGGTCATCTTTCAGCCAGAACTGCGTCGAGCGCTCGAGCGTCTGGGCCGGTCAGCGCCTCTGGTGATGGGCCGTGGTTCACGTGAAGCGGCAGCGCAGCAGATTATATACGAGGTAAGCCAGGCAGTTGAGGCACTGGCGAGGGAGCGCACGGGTGCGCTGATTGTCCTGGAAGGAGAGACCGGTCTCGAAGAGTACATCGAATCGGGTGAACGAATCGATGCTGACGTCTCTGCAAGGCTCTTGACGACCATCTTCTTTCCTGGTACGCCGCTGCACGATGGTGCAGTCATCATTCGCGGCGACCGGATCATGGCCGCGGCGTGCGTTTTGCCCCTGACCCAGCGTGACCTGGCCGATAGTTCGCTGGGAACGCGCCATCGCGCCGCGGTCGGCATTACAGAGCAGAATGACGCGGTGGCCATTGTGGTTTCTGAAGAGACCGGAATTGTCTCGCTTTCTCGTTCGGGTCGCATTGCTCGTCGCCTGGATGGGCAGCGGCTCAGAACGATCATGCAGGCGTTTTACAGGCCCAGGCGCTTGTTCAACGGCGGATCATAGCACATGCAGAACTTGCTTTCGCGGATGGGATCGGCCTTGTTGGCGCTTGCACTCGCCGTCCTGGTCTGGATCATCGCGGTGCGTGAAGAGTACCCGCAGGCGATGTTTCCCCAGGCAGTGCCGGTCAACCGTTCTGGACTCTCCGAGAACCTCATCGTTTTCGGCGATATCCTGAGCGAAGTCCGCATCGAGATTCGCGCACCTAAGGCACGATGGAACAACCTGCAGGCACGCGATTTTACCGCCTGGGTAGACCTGGCTGGCCTTGCAACCGGCGAGTACGACGTGCCTGTGCAGGTCCTCACACCGGACTCGCAGGTTCAGGTAACTGCGGTCGATCCGCCTCAAATTCGCGTGCGGCTTGAGGAGCGCAGGGAAAGGTCAATTCCAGTCAGTGTGAATGTTTTGGATGCCCCTGCGTCAGGATACAATTGGCAGACGCCCGTGATTACCCCCACGCATGTGTTGATCTCGGGATCCGGTCCTCTGGTTGATCAAGTGCAGGTGGCCGCAGTAGATCTGTACCTTCGCGGGGCCCGCGGCACCGTAGAGCGAAACCTGCGAGTATCGGCTCGGGACCAGGCAGGTGAAACCGTCGGTTTCGTAACGCTTAGTCCACGCGATGTCACCGTGACGGTCCCGGTGAGTCAAATGCCTGGATATCGCGAGCTTGCGGTTTTGGTCGAGCCCAAAGGTGAGCCAGCTGAAGGCTACACCGTGAGCGCCGTCACCGCTGAGCCGAAACTCATCACGGTGCAGGGTGATCCGCGAGCCATAGCTGAACTCAGCGGGTACATCACCGTGTCGGTTGACATTACTGGCGCCAGCCAGGATGTGGTTGAGCGCGTGCCCTTGAGGCTTCCGGAAAGTATCTCCGCATTAGGAAACCAGGCGGCCTCGGTCGAGGTCAGCATCGTGCCGATTACGGGCGTAGAGACCGTTCGGCGGCGTCCACAGATTCAAGGTTTGGGTGCTGGGCTTTCATATACTTTGACCCTCGATGTGGTAAACGTATTCTTATCGGGTCCTCTCCCGAAGCTGATGACGCTTGACGAGGACCAGGCGCCCGTGGTGATCGACCTGACAGGTTTGGGTCCGGGCGTTCACGCGATCGAGCCGCAAGTCGTGCCGCCAAGCGAGGTGACCGTCGAGGGGGTGTCCCCTGGCACCATCGAGGTGACGATTGCGACGCTTCCTACGCCTGAGCCGACGGCGCGGCCCGGGTCTACTGTGACGCCGTCTCCGACGAGAGCCAAATAAGCCTCGCCGGGAACCTGAAAGTACTGAGAAGAAACGGGGACAAGCATGCGAATGCCTATAGTCGCCCTGGTGGGTCGACCCAATGTTGGCAAATCGACGCTGTTCAACCGCCTGGTCGGTGAACGGAAGTCGATCGTTGAGGATGAGCCTGGTACTACCCGGGACCGTCTTTACGCGCCGGCTGAATGGACGAGCCGCCCCTTCCTGCTGGTCGATACGGGTGGCCTCGATATCGGACGGACAGACAAGTCACCACAGAAAGGCGATCAGCTTGAGACACTGAGCCGGACCTCGCGCGATTTCATCCGGGAAATCCGGCAGCAAGCGGAGCTAGCGATCGACGAGGCTGACGTGGTCATCTTCCTCACCGACGCGAAGGATGGGCTGACCGAAGCCGATCGCGATGTAGCGGAGGTTCTTCGACGTTCAGGGCGGCCGGTGATCCTTGCAGTGAATAAGGCAGACAACGAGAGTAGAAGGCAGGCTGCGCTTGAGTTCTACGAATTGAACCTCGGTGACCCGTATCCGATCTCTGCCCTGCACGGCACGGGTACCGGAGATCTGCTTGATGCTGTCGTCGAGCAGATCCCAAATGCTCCCGAGGAACCAGAAAGCGATGCCGTCCGCATCGGAATCGTGGGACGACCCAATGTGGGGAAGTCCTCCATCCTGAACGCCTTGCTTCAAACAGAAAGAGTCATCGTAAGTCCTATCGCTGGCACCACGCGTGATGCTATTGACACCGAACTCACCTGGCAAGGGCAGCCGATCATTCTGGTCGACACTGCCGGAATCCGCCGACGCGGGCGGGTAGAGAGCGGTGTTGAAAAGTACAGCGTGTTGCGCGCGGTGAACGCGATTCAGCGATGTGACGTCGTGTTGTTGATCATCGATGCAACCGACGGCGTCACTGCCCAGGATGCTCACGTCACCAACTTCATCCTCGAAGCATATAAGAGCGTCGTGGTCGTCGTTAATAAATGGGATGCTATCGAGGACAAAGACTCCGATACGATGAATCGGTTCACAACTGACGTGCGCCAGAAGCTGAAATTTCTCGACTACGTTCCATTGCTCTTTGTCTCCGCGAAGACAAAGCAGCGGGTCAGCAAGATCCTGCCGCTTGCCATGAGCGTTGCCGAGCAACGCACCATCCGTATTCCAACCAGCGAGCTGAATCGGATCTTGCGAGACGCAATGGTTGCCCATCCGGCGCCAAGTCGCAAGGGTAAGCCACTCAAATTCCTGTACGCCACACAGGCTGAAGTTGCACCGCCAACCATCATCGTGTTTGTCAACGACAAGGAACTGGTCCATTTCTCGTACGAACGATTCTTGGAGAACCGTATCCGAGAGATCTATCCGTTCCTGGGGACGCCGATTCGGCTGTTTTTCCGAAGTCGGGGTGAGGAACAGGCACTGTGATGATGAAAGGGGCGCGCGCCTGGTTTCGGGAACGGTGGCTGGAGAGCGTACTTTTGCTCGGATTCGCCGCCATCATCGTCTGGTTTGGCTACATAGCTGCGCCCACCGTGAAGCGCTATTTGCCGGAATCGTTCAGCCGGGATTTCGATGGCAGGGCTGCGTATCGCCACGTGATAGCCCAGGTTGAGATTGGGCCTCGCGTGACCGGGACGGAGGGTAGTCAGAAGGCTCAGCAGTACATGATTGAGCGGTTGGCCAAACATGGCTGGAAGATAGAGCTGCAGGCATTCGTCTATCGGGGGTACCGCGCTACCAATATCATCGCCAAGGCAGGAGAAGGAAAGGGCCCCATCATACTTGTCGGCGCACATTACGATACGCGGCGCCGGGCAGATAGTGACCCTGACGAACAGAAGCGGAACATGCCTGTGCCAGGAGCGAATGATGGCGCCAGTGGCGTGGCAGTTCTCCTGGAGTTGGCACGCGCCCTGGACAAGACCCATCTGGAGAACGAAGTCTGGCTGGTTTTCTTTGATGCTGAGGACAATGGGGGATTGGACACTTGGCAATTCATCCAGGGCTCCACGTACTTCGCCGACAATCTCGTCACGCATCCCGGAGCAGTGATTATCGTGGACATGATCGGAGACGCGGATCAGCAGTTGTTCAAGGAACAGAACTCAACGCCTTGGCTGGTCGAGCAAGTGTGGGCGAAGGCGGCCGCGCTGGGATACGACCAATACTTCCTACCGGACGCAAAGTACAGTATGCTGGACGATCATACGCCTTTTCTACGCAAAGGCATCCCCGCAATCGACATCATCGACTTCGATTACCCTTACTGGCATACGACTGAAGACACACCAGAGAAAGTATCCGGCGCCTCATTGGCACGGGTAGGACGAGTCATTGAGTCACTGCTTGAGGACGCTGAGATCAAGCTTGATGGGGGTCAGGACATTCCGTGAA
>CAYLZG010000060.1:0-14513 GCA_964387985.1 uncultured Anaerolineales bacterium
AAAGGAAGGCAACTCCGACCCAGCCCCAGCCGCGCATGATCTCGTACGCGCGGACGATGTACTCGCCCTGCTGGTAGTCAGAGTTATAGGTGGCGTACTCGTACCCCGGATAAGGGCTGCCGGTGGAAGCCCAACCGAACTCGGTGGGCCACAGCCGCTTGCCTCCATCGCCATACTTCACCATGATATTCCGGTACTGCTCCATCGTGTTGCGGAAATAGAACGATGGATCACTGACGTGCGACGGCCGGGAGTAGTTCCCTGCCTGCCATGCCTGGAAGTTTGCATCGGGCGGATTGCCGAAGCCGCTCGGGTGCACGCCCACTGCATCGCACGCGCCCTTCAGGCCCGCGCGATACATCTGTTCCAGGTAGGTCGTATCGCGGATCGCGGCCGGCGGGAGCGCGCCCGTGGGCGTCGGCGCGCCGCTCACGACGATGGTGCTGGGGCATGCCCGCTTGATGGCCCCGTAGGCGGCCCGCAGCAGCCGGACGTACCGCGCGGCATCGAGCGGTTCGTTGCCCCACTCATAATGCAGATTTTGCTCGTTCCAGACCTCGATGGCCTGCACGCGGCCGCAGTAGCGTGCCGCGAACTCGCCCACGAAGGAGGCATAAGCATTGGGATCCGCAGGCGGCCCTTCTACGGACATGTCCGCATTGGGTCCGCGCGCCCACTGTGGCGCCTTCACGATGCTCGCCAGGAGCTGGATGCCGGCGCCGTTGAATGCCCCAACGACGTCATCGGGCCAGTTTCGCTGCCCGGGTCCGCCTCCCTCGAAGTCCTTCCAGGGCACCTGCCACTTGGCCCAGCGCAGGCCGAGATCTTTGGTTCCTCCTACGGATTCGCCCAGGTTGCCCGGATCGAATTGGATGCCGTAGTCGAAGAATCCCGTGACGGCCGTCGAACGCGGCGCAGCCGCGGCGGCAGGGGCCTTCGGCGGCGGCGCGACCTGGATGACGGGCAGGGATGCGACCGCTCCAGTAGCAGCAACCAGTTGGCCCGAGATCCAGTATTGCTTGCCGCTGGCCGTCACCTGCAGCCAGGAGCCATCCGCATTCTTGCCGGTCACCGCGAACGTGTCGCCTGCTTTTGTGCGACCGAGTATCGCGTATCCCGTGCTTGGCCCACTTCGCAGGTTGACAACATTGCCGGTTACTTTGGCGGACACGCCGCTATCTGCGCCGGGACGGATGGCCGTGCTGGCCTCGACCGATGCGGCGGGCGCAAGGACGGTCAGAACCAGCGCCAGGACGAAAGAGAGGGTGAGGAGAGTTCGGGTGGGGCTCGAGCGTGGTGCCGTGGTGTGCATCAGAGTCTGCTCCATGCGTCTGTTATTTGAGAGAGCGGTGGTGGTGGAGGAAGGCCCTCGCACGCGCATGCACCCAACCTCGGGCGCTCAGGGTTCTCGATCCGGGCATGAGCGGAGACCCCCGAGGGGATTTCCGCTCATGCCCGGGCGGTTTCTATTTGGGCATATTGGCCAATGCAGCCCAGGCCGGCCGCCCGGCGATGCCGAACGCGGCCAGTTCCTTCCCCGGCGCAGTGAGGTTGTAGTTGAGGTTCCACAAGAATGCGGGACCGACCCACCCCCAGCTCTTCATCATTTGGTAGGACCGAACGATGTATTCGGCCTGTTCTTGTTCCGTGACATCCCGGGCGTATTCATAGCCTCGCACAGGACTCGACGTCGACGCCCAGCCAAACTCAGTGGGCCAGATGCGCTTGCCCGAGTCTCCGTTAGCCACCATAACGGCGCGGTACCGCTCCATGGTGTCGCGGAAGAAGAAGCTCGGATGGTTTTTGAAGCTGGGCTCGGCCGGATTGCTGTAGCCGAACTTGGCATCTGGCGGGTTGTTGTAGCCGCTCGGATGCGCGCCGAGTGCATTGAAACAACCCTTTGCGCCCGCAGCATACATTCGCTGGAGATAGACCAGGTCGTCGATCGCGGTCGACCCGTCGTTGAGACCGGTGGGCGTCATCGCGCCTGATACGACGACCATGCCCGGATCGGCGGCCTTGATGGCATTGTATGCACGGCACAGAAGGGTAACATAGCGACCCGGATCGAGCGGCTCATGCCCCCACTCGTACCAGAGGTTTTGCTCGTTCCACACTTCGATGGCCTGGACGCGGCCCTTGTAGCGCGCGGCAAATGCAGCAACGTAATCCGCATAGGTCCCCGGGTCCGTGGGCGGACCCTCGACGCTGAAGTCGGTGTTGCCAGGGCGGGCCCAGTTGGGTGCCTTCACGATGCTGGCCAGGATATTCAGGCCCGCGCCCGAAAGCTGGTTGATGACATCGTCAGGGAAGTTCTTCGCGCCGGGCGAGCCCTCGAAATCTTTCCACGGCAACTGGAACTTGACCCAGCCGAATCCCATGCCTTGGATCATCCCGATTGCCTGGCTGCGGTCGCCATAGGGGTCGATCTGGATGCCGTAGCCGTAATAGCCGGTGCCGGATGCAGGCAGGTTGCTGCCCGTCGACGGTGCAGCCCTGGGCGCAGCCGCAACAGGTGCGGCCGTCGGCGGAGGTGCGACCTCGACAACCGCGACGCCTTCGATGTTGCCGGAGACGCTGAGCAACTCGCCAGAAACCCACACTTCATTCCCGTTGAGCAGGATCTGGAACCAGGTGCCTGCATCGTTCTGGCCCACGACGCGGTAGGTCTGGCCGTTAGCCAGTTGTCCCACCCTGCCATACTGGGTGGATGGGCCGGATCTTGCGTTCGCGTTGGTGTTTGCCCTCGCTTCCACGAACTCGGGCGTGGGGCTGGGCGTGGGCGTCGGCGTGAAGACGGGCGTGGGCGTCGGCGTGGGAGTGAAGGTCGCTACGGCCACCGCATCATCCGAGTTGGTCCGCGCCAGCACCTGCCCCCGGTCCTTGATCGCTGCTTCCACCTGCAGCGCACCAGGCTGGTACGGCGCGGCAATCGCGATGGCCGGATCTTCTAAAGGGCGCACCTCGCTTACGGTCTGCCCGTTCGAGTCGCGGATCGTCCATTCGACGAGGAAGTTGCTCTTGATTTCCTGCAGTTGTCCCTGCTGGAAGTTCCGGATCAAGGGCCAGAGGTCCAGATCCAGACCATCTCCCGGCAGGTTTTCGAGGGTGAGACCCTGGACATTGTACTTCTTGAGGATCTCCAGCTTGTGGTTCATGCTCGCCGCGTTTTCAAGCCATACGGTGCGGGCGTTGTTCTGTTCGTCCTGGTAACGGTACACGTAGACGCCCAGATTGGGGTCATAAACCAGGCCGCTGGTGGGCCGGGTGGAGACGAGCGCCAGGTTGAGCGGCTTGCCCGGTTCGACGACAGTGGCGTCGGACGCAATGCGGCCCACCAGGGGCTGCAGCGCATCGTTGTATGTCTTCGGCAGCAGGTAGGTGCCTGCGAGCTCAATGCTCTGGCCGCTGAACAGCACGCGCAGCTTGGAGCGCTCCATCTGGCCAACCGCATAGCGCAGGAACGCGTCGAACTGGCCGTCGGGAACGTACGCGCGCGGATCGACCGGCGCGGGCAGCTTCACCGTGTCCGCAATGAGACCGATGGCCTGCCAATCGTAGGGGCCCGTATCAAAGCGGTCGTCTGAAACCTGGGCTGCAGGCTCAACACGCACGTGGAGCACCTTGCCCTGCTCGTGCAGCTTATCCGCAAGGTCTTTGAGGAACTGCAGGTATTCGCCGCGCAGGTTCCGGTCCAGGCCGCGGTAATCGATGTCTACGCCCCGGTACAGGTTGCCGATGACCAGGTTCACCAGCGCGTCGACATGTGCGGCCCGCTGGTTCGTGTCGATGAGCATGTTGTTGAACAGGTCGGTACGGACGATCGGGCCGTCGTAGTTGCGAATGACCGGAATCACCGCGAAGCTGCTGCCGACCTGGTCGAACGTGGCATCCAGCGCGCCGGTGACTGCTCCGTCGCCCGCCAGGCTCAGCCCGGTCGGATGGACCTCAGCCAGCACGCTGCGGCCGTCCTCGTTGAGCTGGTTGGCTTGCGCCAGATCGAGGGACGCGAGCGCAGGCTGCGGATTGGTCTGCATCACCATGATCGACTGCGGCACGGCCGGCGAGCTGCTTTCGACCATGTCGTCTTCGCTGATGATGTTGTGCGGAAGCCACTGCCAGCGCTGGTTTGCGTCTTCCCATGTGTAGACGTCCAGTGTCTCGTAAGGCTCGCTATCGTTGGGGATGGGCACCACCCACGTGGATTGTGCCGGAGCCCCTCCACGCAGCTTCAACTGGTAGAAGGGGCTCTTCGCAACGAGGGTAGACGGGATAGCCTTCGCAGCCTCAAGCAGATTCTTGCCCGCGCTGCCTTCGAGGAAGCTAACGCGCGGAACAGACGAGATGCTGGCCCGGAACGGCTCAGCGATCGTGCCGGGCTGGAAGATCACCTGCGTGCCGTCAGGATCTGCGATCACACCGCCGGCCTCTGTCACCCGTACCGCGCCCATATCGCCAATGCGCTGGACCAGGGAGATCGGGGGCAACAACAGCGCCGCAATGAGCAGGATGGGGATGACCACGAAAGTGAGAATGCGTGCGATGCGCTTATCTTCATACCATTTCGTCTGCGGGGACTGTCTGGGATAGTCGCGTACTGCCATGGTTTCGATGAGCTCCTAAATCGTCGATCTTTGGCCGGACAAGACACCGGCCAAGCTTACCGTCAGCCGCGGGCCGTGCGGCTGCCCGGCGCGGGAATCGCAACCAATGAGGCGCGAGATAGTCGACCGGCCGGTAGATATTTGGTTAGAGAACGACCCGAAGAGGTTGTATATGGGACCACCAGGATAGAGCTGACCCACCGCAATTAGCGGGTTTACTCCCGAATGTGATGATGGTTTTGACTGCAAGAGTGCTTGCCTGCACAAAAGCAAAGGTTAGTCTAGCATACGGACGCGGTTTATGCAAACAGAACGGTTTGCGTTTCCCATTCTCGCACGGCCGTCCACAGAGGCGCAGGGCGAATCTTTAGCACCTATCACTGCCATGTGCTATACTTTTTGGACATCCTCTGAGGTGTGAAGCCGAAAAACCTTTATGACACGACTCCGTTCAGTTGCCTTGCCCCAGAAAGGGCTGATGATCGCCGTGGCGCTGCTGGCCATTACCGGCCTGGTGCTGCTGGGGACCTATTTCTATCTTTCGCGCCAGGCGACGGCCGAGGCTGGATGGGTCGATCCCAAGACGCCGGTCGACAGCAGCCTCATCGCACCGGATCTGGCTGTTCTCACCCTCGCGGGCGAGGGGGATGACCGCATCGTGCGCGCCGCGCTGGACGCGGGCGAGAGAGAGACCGCATATGCCACCCTGGCCTATAGCGCCTTGCTGCCTGACACCGTGCGCAGCGGCCAGTGGCTGGTCCTGGCAAATGCCTACCAGGCCGATGATCCCTCACGCGCCGGCATCGCGTACCAGGCAGCCATGGATCTCTCGGCCCTGGGACCGACGCTGGGAGACCCTGCGCGGGCTGACATCTCCCTGCAGACCGCCCGGGGATTTTCGACACTGGATCAATCGTGGCTCGCCTCGATCGCCGTAGCGCAGGCCGAGGCCATTGCCCGGCAGAGCCTGACGCTGTTGCCCGCACAGCGGCGCGACATCCTGGGCCAGGTCGCAAGCACCTACGAGCGCCTGGAGCAGGCAGACGCGGCCAGGAACGTCCGCGACAATCTTGCGGCATTCAGCGCCGGCCCGGGGGTGGTGACCGAGCCGGTCCCACCGCAGTTGCCCGCGCTGCGCGGAAACGTCGTGTTGCCGCTTGAGCTTACGGCTGCGCTCGGCGCACGCCAGCAGGCCGCAGCCACCATGGCTGCACGGTGGCTGGCTGCCTCTTCGGGCGAACGCGGTGGTCTCGCGAGCGCGTTGGGTGAAGCCCTTGCCCGAGAAGATGCGGCGCGTGCCGCGTTCTACGGCGCGGCCGGAAATCTGTCCTTGCCCGATCGCCTGGCGTTGCTTCACGACAAGGTGAACTGGCTCACCGTGAGACTGCGCGTCGCACGCGGCGCGTATGGTGTGTCTCTGGTCCCCGGATGGGAACAACAGGTGGACGCCATCGCTACCGAATTGAGCGCTGCCTATACCGAGATGATCAACGGCTACGGTCAACAGTTGGACGCGCTCGGCGCGGTCGAAAAGCTGAGCGCGCGGGTTGAACTGCTGCGCCAGGGTGTGCTGTGGGTGCGTCTCGGCCTGTTCCCCGACCAGGGCGCGGAGCTGGCGCTGAGCGAGCAGCTTGCCGAGGCGTCGCGGGATCTATGGACGCGCCAGGGCAGCATCGGTTTGACCATCGTCTCCCGGGAGGAGAGGGGCCGGGCCCTCTACTTGCTCGCAGGCTCCGACGTGCGCCAGCAGGCGCTCGGGTCCAACCCTGACCGGCCGGAGGATTCGTAGGCCAATCGTCTGCCTTGCGTAGGGCAGATTGTTTGACATTCGGCCTGCGTGAGCGTATACTATGCAGTGTGTAGTGATGCTGTAGTTGAAGTATCCGTAGTGGAAGAAAGTAGGCCATGCCGAGCTTCATCCAATTTCACAGGTGTGATTGCTGAGGGCACCCCGGCGCGACGCGCTGCGGTGCCTTTTCTGTCTCCGGGCGAGGCAGGAAACAAAAATATGCCCTTCAATAAGGAGGCCGCATGATGGATTCGGCGATGATCGCCAAGATCAGCAAAGCACGAGAGTATGCATCGGAACCGGAACGCATGACGTTTACCGACTTCACCGTTAGCTTTAGTGGCAAGCATCAGAACTATCGGGTAGGATTCAAGGGCGGCGCCTGGACGTGTGAGTGCGACTTTTTTGCCCAGCGCGGTGTGTGCAGCCATGTGATGGCCGTCGAGAAGGTGCTGGCTCGCGCTGGTATGTCTCTGCAGCCACTGCCGGTAGAAGCCTGACGCAGGCGTAAGCACGACACTATCGGGCGGGCCTGGAGGGCGGTCCCGCCCGATTTTTGTGTAGAGAGATCGGGCATGTTCTTTCGCAAAAACTGGAAGATCCTGTTTGGCATCATCGTCAGCGCTTTTTTCATCTGGCTGGCGCTGCGCGGTCTGGAGCTTGAAATAGTTGCTGCATATCTTCGCGAGGCCGATTACCGATGGATCATCCCGGGCGTCCTCGTTTATTTCGTTGCAGTGTGGGCGCGCACCTGGCGCTGGCATTATCTGCTCCGCCCCCTCAAGCCCGTGCCGCTTGGCCAGCTCTTCCCGGTCGTCTGCATCGGTTACTTCGGCAACAATGTCTATCCCGCGCGCGCCGGCGAGGTGATCCGCGCGTTCGTCCTGCGCCGCAATGAGGGCATCAGCGTCAGCGCATCCCTGGCCACTATCATCATCGAGCGCGTCTTTGACGGTCTCGTCATGCTGGTCTTTGTCTTTTTTGCTCTTCCTTTCGTGGGCGCAGACCACATCCCGCCGATCTACCGGACGACCATCATCATTGCCAGCGTGTTCTTCTTCGCTGCGCTGGTGTTCTTTTTCTGGATGGCATTCGACCAGGCGCGTGCGACGCGGGTGTACCGTTACTTCAGCAGCCGCATCGTGCCCGTCCGGTTTCGCCCCGCGGCGGACAGTTTCTTCGACCGTTTCATGGGCGGCCTGCACTTCCTGCGGAGCGGCCGAGACGTGCTGATGGTGTTCGTGACCTCCATCGTCATCTGGCTGCTCGAAACTGTTAAATATTGGTTTGTAATGCATGCCTTCGTTTTTAATGTAAATTTCATCGGGCTGATGTTAATGAATGGTGTGGTCAACCTGACCACCACGCTGCCCTCCGCCCCGGGCTACATCGGCACGTTTGAAGTGGGTGCGCGTGTGTTGGAGGCGCTCGGCGTCAATTACGACCTCGCTTTTGGGTATACGATCGTCCTGCACGCGGCCTTGTGGTTCCCGATCACCCTCCTGGGCGGGTACTACATGTGGCGTCAGGGCGTTAAATGGGGTGATTTCGAGAGGAGGAGTCTGGACAAATGAAAAACATCGCCGTGATCGGCACGGGCTATGTAGGCCTCGTGACCGGCACATGTTTCGCCGACCTGGGCAACAAGGTGACTTGCATCGACATCGACGAGCGCAAGATCGAGACCCTGCGCGAGGGCGGCGTGCCTATCTACGAGCCCGGGCTCGAAGAGGTGATCCGCCGCAACGTTGCCGCCGGCCGCCTGGGCTTCACCACTTCCTATGCGGATGGGCTGTCCGACGCGGAGTTCGTCTTCATCGCAGTCGGGACCCCCTCAGGCGTCGATGGAGAGGCCGACCTGCAGTACGTGCGCATGGCCGCCGAGACCATCGGTGAGACGATGGACCATCCGTTGATCATCATCAACAAGAGCACGGTGCCTGTCGGCACGGGCGACTGGGTGGCCGACATCATCCGCCGGCGCCAGCCCGAGCCTGTGCCCTTTGCGGTCGTGTCGTGTCCTGAGTTCCTGCGCGAAGGTTCGGCGCTGGCTGATTTCATCAATCCGGACAGGGTGGTGCTCGGCTCGCTCGATCGTGATGCGGCTGAAAAGGTTGCCCAGCTTCACCTGCCCTTGCGCGCACCGATCATGCTCACGGACCTGCGGACGGCAGAGATGATCAAGTACGCGTCCAACGCGTTCCTCGCCACGCGCATTTCCTTCATCAACGAGATTGCCAATATCTGCGAGAAGCTCGGCGCGGATGTCAAAGAAGTGGCTGCCGGTATGGGGTACGACAAGCGGATCGGCCGCGCCTTCCTCGATGCCGGGGTCGGCTACGGCGGATCATGTTTCCCCAAGGATGTCAAGGCGCTCGAATATATGGGCCTGGTCCACGGGGCGCATCCCGCGCTCCTGCGCGCGGTCATGGACATCAACCGGGACCAGCGCCGCCAGATCGTCCAGAAGCTGCGCGAACTCTTGGGTTCGCTGGACGGCAAGCGGATCGGCCTGTTGGGTCTGGCTTTTAAGCCGAATACCGATGATATGCGCGACGCCCCCAGCATCGAAGTGGCGCACATCCTGGCGCGCGAGGGCGCCGAGGTGCGGGGCTACGATCCGGTCGCCATGACGGTCGCCGAACGGGTGATGCCCGAGATCGTCATGTGCAAGACGCCCTATACGCTGGCGGAGGGCTGTGATGCCCTGGTCCTCATGACCGAGTGGAACGAGTTCAAGCATCTCGATCTTGCGCGCATTCGCAGCTCCATGCGCACGCCCGTCGTGCTCGACGGCCGCAATGTCTACGAGCCGCAGGCCATGTGGGAAGCCGGATTCCTGTACCGCGGCATCGGCAGGGGTTACAATCACCCGCACACCGACGGATAACCGGGTTTTGAGAACTCCCCTTTGACACGCCGGAGAAGGACGGAGGCCCTTTGGGCTTCGCGTCCTTCGCTTCATTTGGAGGTGAACCTGTGCCCGATCTTGACGGCATCCGCAAGACGGTTTTGGATAATGGCCTGACGGTCGTGCTGCGCGAGATGCATCACGCGCCCGTTGCCAGCTTCTGGGTGTGGTATCGCGTGGGCAGCCGCAACGAGCATGCCGGAATCACCGGCATATCCCACTGGGTCGAACATATGCTTTTCAAGGGTACGCCCCAGTATCCCCAGGGCGAATTCGACAAGGCCATCGCGCGCGAAGGCGGTATGTTCAATGGCATGACGTGGATCGACTTCACGACCTACTTCGAGACCCTGCCCGCGGACCGCGTCGATCTCGCGCTGCGCGTAGAGGCCGACCGTATGAGCAACGCGGTGTTCGATCCGGAGGAGACCGAACTCGAGCGCACGGTGATCATCTCCGAGCGGCAAGGCAACGAAAACAGCCCCGGCTTCCTGCTGGGCGAAGCTCTGCAGGCCAGCGCATTTCAGGCGCACTCTTACCATCATTCGGTGATCGGCTGGCAATGCGACCTCGAGAGCATGACGCGCGAGCAACTTTATCAGCACTATCGCACCTACTACACCCCGAACAACGCGATCATCGCGGTTGCAGGTGACTTCGATGCAAACCAGATGCTGGCGCGCGTGCAGGAGCTCTTCGGCTCGATTCCGGCCGGCCCTGCTTTGCCTCCGTTCACCGCGAAAGAACCCACGCAGCGCGGCGAGCGCCGTGTCATCGTGGAGGGCCCCGGCGCCACGCAGTATCTTGAGATTGCCTTCCGCGCACCGAATGCCACGCATGGGGATTACTATCCTCTCGTCATCCTGGATACGATCCTGGGCGGTCCTAAGGGGATGTCGCTGTGGGGTGGCGGCACCAGCAATCGCAGCTCGCGACTCTATAAGGCGCTTGTCGAGACAGAGCTCGCCTCGGATGCCGACAGCGCCATGAGCTCAACCATCGATCCGTACCTCTTCAGCTTCTCGGCGACCATTCGCCAGGGACGCACGCTCTCCGAGGTCGAAGAGGCGCTGCTCGCGGAGATTCAGCGCGTGGTCGATGAGCCGGTGAGCCAGGCCGAGCTGCAGAAAGCGATCAAGCAGACGCGTGCACAGTTTGCCTACTCGAGCGAGAGCGTGACCGACCAGGGCTACTGGCTTGGCTTTTCCGAGCTCGTGTCCGACACCAGTTGGTTCGAGAATTTCCTGGACCGGCTTGACGCAGTGACTGTCGACGATGTGCTTCAGGTTGCCCGCACCACCTTCAGGCCATCTCAGCGCAATGTCGGATGGTATGTCCCAACCGGTGACAGGCCTGCCGGGGATGCAGGATCCACAGAAGGCGAGGAACAATGAGAAACCAAGCATCTGCTCCCGTAAAGAGGCCCTCGCTTCCCGGCCCCAACGACACGCTGCGCCGGGTCCTGCCGAACGGCATCACCGTGCTCGCGCGCGAGAACTGGAGCGCGCCCTCGGTCGTGGTCGAGGGCTACCTGCTTGCAGGGAATCTGGATGAGCCTGTGGAGATACCTGGTTTGGCGTCCTTCACCGTTGCGATGCTGAGCCGGGGCACGAAGAATCGCTCGTTCGCAGAGATCAACGAGATAATTGAAGGGGTGGGGGCTTCGGTCGGCTTCAGCCCCGATCGTCAGATTACCAATTTCTCCACCAAGTCATTGGCGGAGGACCTGGATCTCGTGCTCGACATCCTCGCAGACGGGCTCCGGGCGCCCGCATTTCCTGCAGAGTACGTCGAACGGGTGCGGGGCGTGCGGTACACCGCACTCGCCGAGCGGGAAAACGACACCCGCCAGATGGCGGGTCGCACCTTCCGCGAGTTGATGTTCGGCGATCACCCGTTGGGCCGCGATATGCTGGGCACGCGGGAGTCGCTTGCAGCAATCAATCGCGACCGGCTGGCGGAGTTCTACGAGGCCTTCTACCGGCCGAGTGGAATGATCGTCACCGTGGTCGGCGCCATCCATGCCGAAGATGCAGTACAGAAGATCGAAGCGGCCTTCGGTGATTGGCAGGGAGAACGGCCCGCCCGCGCGGAACTCGGTCCCATCGCTACCTGGGATGGAGTCCGCAAGCGCCATGTGGTGATGCCCGAGAAGACGCAGTCGGATTTCATCATCGGCTGGCCCGGCATGCGGCGCCTCGATCCCGACTTCGACCCGGCGCGGCTGGCCAATACCGTGCTGGGCGTGTTTGGGATGATGGGCCGGCTGGGAGCGAACGTACGCGAGCGGCAGGGCATGGCCTACTACGCGTTTTCTCGGCTGAGCGGGGATCGGGAGCCGGGAACCTGGGTGGCGATTGCTGGCGTGAACCCCGCGAATGTCAAGCGCGCGCAGCGTGCGATGCTCGATGAGGTGAAGCACCTGCAGGACGAAATCGTGCCCGAGGCGGAGCTGGAGGACTGCAAGCACTACCTCACGGGTTCGCTGCCTCTTCAGCTGGAAACCAATGACGGCGTTGCCAGCCTCCTGGTCGACATCGAGTGGCACAATCTGGGGCTGGATTACCTGGAGCGATACACGGAGATCATCCAGTCGCTGACCGCGGAGGAGGTCCAGCGGGTCGCCCGCAAGTACCTGGACACTTCTTCGTACGTCTTGGCGCTCGCCGGCCCAAACGGCCGCTGACGCCCGTCATTCGCTCATGGCGCTTGTTGCCGGCGCAGACCTGGTCGAAGTAAAACGCATCGCCGCGGCGATCGATCGCCACGGCGAGCGTTTTTTGCTGCGTGTATTCACTTCCGGCGAGCTCGCGGCCTGCGGCAGCCGTCCCGATTCACTGGCTGCGCGCTGGGCCGCCAAGGAAGCGGCTGCCAAGGCGCTGGGCACAGGCATCGGGGACATCGCATTCCGCGAGATCGAGATTGTGCAGGACGAGCGCGGCTGTCCTGCGCTGCACCTCCATGGCGCTGCAGCGGACCTCGCAGCCATGCGCGGGCTGTCCCAATGGGCGGTCAGCCTCGCGCATGACGGCGGGTTCGCGCTGGCCTTCGTGGTGGGGCTGGGCTAGGCCAGCTACTCCGTCACCTCGAAGGTGCTCCCTGCTCCGCGTCCCCACACCTCAGGGAAGTACATCTGGTACGCGGTCACCGGCAGGGTCAGGAACGTGCCCGGCAGGCTCGCGCGGATGGAATACGTGAACTCGTAGGTCCCCGGTTCCAGGTTCGTCGCAAACATCACGGTCTTCTCATCCCGCAGCTCGACGTGGGTTGGCGTCCACCACCACCCATATCCGCTTTCTCCTGGCTGACCCTCTTTTTCCACCTGTGGACCCTGCACCGTCTGGCTTGTAGTGCGCAGGCTGGTGTCCAGCGCCTCCGTGCCGGCTGGCAGCGGATCCTCCACGATCACGTAGTACGATGAGTAGGGAACCACCAGCGAGACCTTCACCTGGATGACGTCTCCCACCTTTGCCGAGGTGATCGTGGGACACTCGGTTTCTTTCCCACTCGTCGCGCTCCCCTGGCCCGCGCTGCCGCAATCGGCCAGGCGATATTCGCGGCTCACCGCGAAGCCCCGGTTCAGCGGCCCGATCTCCGGCACGGGCGCATAGGTCTTCAGATGCGCAGTGTAGTACATCTGGCCACCGCCGGTCTGCTCGCCGCTTGCGGTGCGCTGGAGCACCAGGCCGTTCGTCTGGCCGAGCAGCAGTTGCTTGACGCCGGCCCTGAGCGAGGCCACCTGCTGGACGTTCTGCGGCGTCACCGTGCCCTCTCCCAGCGCCGTCCCGTTCAGTTGGACCTGCCAGTCGTAATCGCCCTCCAGCTCGCCCGTGGCCGCCATCCAATCGGTCAGGGCAATGATCGCCCATGCGTTTTCCTGCGTCGTGTCCCAACGGTTGGCCGTACGCACGCTCATCAGCCAGCGCACCGCGTTCGGACCGAGCGAGGCGCCCGCGCCCTTGGGATCCAGGGTGGCCAGCGCGTCGATCACGATAGCCGTCGTACGGGTGTCCGTGTTCATGTTCCAGTAGTCCGGCGCGCCTTCCTCCCAGTGGGTCGAGGTTGCGCTGGTGATCGCCTGCCCGGCCAGGTCGGCCAGGAGCGTCTCGATGCGCGCCGGCGCGGCCTGGTCGCCGATCAGGTTGAGCGTCAGGGCCAGATACGCCTTGCCGAAGTTGCCCAGCCGCTCCCGCACTTCGTAGAGCGCGCCCGCACGGTTCGGTTCCTTCTGGCCCGCAGCAGCCAGTGCATAGAGCGTGAACGCCTGGCGGTTCAGTTCCCAGTCCTTCAGTTCATCCGGCGCCTTCAACGTGCGGCGGAGGTACTGGACGCCCAAATCGAGCACGCCCTCATCGACCGTGAAATCTGCCTCTTTGGCCTTGGCCAGGCCAAAGACGACGTAGGCTGTGATCGCCGGATTGCTCCGGTCGTTAGCCCACCAACCCCAGCCGCCGTCGATGTGCTGCTTCGAGTAGATGCGCTGCAGCCCAACGCCGACCTGCTGCGGCAGCCGGGCATCCAGGTCGGGCCGCGAGATGCCCAGCTTCTTCAGTGCGGAGAACGTCACCACGTTGGGCAGGAACCGGCTCATCGTCTGCTCGACGCACTCGTACGGGTAGTGCTCCAGGTAGGTGAAGCCGCCCACCATGCCGGCCGCGAGGCTCGGCTCGATGTCGACCAGCAGCTCGCCCCGCCCGGGATCTGCGTTCTCGGGGAGGCGCACCAGCTCGAGCACATCGCGGTCAAGTTCCACCTGCCCGCTCGTGCCCACGGTCTCCGGGGTAATGTAACGCTCGACGGGCAGCGTGATCTCGACGATGTCGGACAACTGTGCAGTCCCGGCCTCGGCCTGCATGCGAACCACGATCTCGTCGCCTTCGGCCACCGCCTCAGCCTGCCAGACTGCCTTGTAAGTGCCACCGGCCGGGATCACCACCGTGCCGCTGGCCTCGCCCATCAGTTGCAGGCCACTGGCCGTCGCCCTGTAACCGACCTGGAGATCGCGATCGGTCGTGTTGTGAATCACCCCCGCGATCTCGGCCCGGTCGCCCGCGACGAAGAATCTCGGCAACACGGGACGGATCAGAAGCTCCTTGGTGGCGATCACTTCGCTGGTCGACTGCCCGACGAGCGTGTCCGCGGTTGCCGCGCGCGCGTCCATGACCCACGTGGTCAGGTTGTCGGGTAGCGTCACCTCTACGGTGGCCTT
>CAYLZG010000060.1:14523-23113 GCA_964387985.1 uncultured Anaerolineales bacterium
GCCAGAAGGCAATATCGGGGAACTCCGTACGGACTTCCGTTCCAGCGCCGTCGCCGCCGCCTCCGCCGCCCTTGCCCTCGGCTGCCAGCTGCGCCACCAGCCGGTCGATGTTAAGGACCAGCGTCACGCCCGTCTGCACGCCCAGGTTGCGCTGGCTGTAGAAATGATCGAGGATCGCGCCCCCCTGGTGCGTGGCCAGCGTCAGCACGGCCTTATCCACCAGGGCCAGAGAGACATCGGCCGGCACGCCTTTGCCGTCCGCATCCAGTGTCTGCACGTCCCAGGTCACGGTCGCGCGCGGCACGACCGCCAGAGTCGCCTCGCCCACTGTCCCCTGGCTGCCCACGGTGCCGGTGCGCGGGGTCACGAGCACCTGGAGCCGTCGCTCCTCGGTCGAGACCTTGAGCTGCACGAGGCCCACCTTGAACGAGGGCGCGGGGCTGGTTCTGTCGATGCCCTTGACGATGACGACCGACACATATGCGTTCGGGACGAGATCCGCGGTAATCGGCAGCCGGAGCACCTCGCTGTTCGTGCTCAGCTCGATGACCTGGTGGCTGATGATGCGGCCGCGTTCGACCGTGACCAGCGCTTTCACCTCGCCCTGGTAAGGGCTGGGGATCAGCACCTCTGCCGTGTCGCCGATCTGGTATTCATCCTTGTCCGCGACCAGTTTTATCCGGTCGTTGTTCTCCTGCCGCCAGGCCACGAAGTCTGAGCCGCTCACCCACATGTACGCGCCGCTGCGAATGTGATTGCCCTGTGCGTCGCGCGCGGTGGCGTCGATCTTGTATTCGCCCGGAGCGGCCGGCGTCCAGTCCAGGGCGGCCAATCCTTTCGCATCGGTCGTCACGGTCTTGCTCAACACGGCCGTCTTCTTGGGCCTGGTGACCCAGTAGTAACGCCCATCCTCCATCTGCTCGCGCACGCTGAGCCATTCGATCTGGCTCACGACCAGCTCGACGCGCGTCCGAGGCATGGGCTGGCTCTGCGGGTCGACGGTAAGCACATCCACCTGGCCCTCTTCCCCCGCGCGCAGCACGTAGCCGCGCGGCGACAGGCCGATGTAGAACGCACCCTTGTGCACGACTGCCGAGGCCTGGGTCGACACGGCCTGGTTGTTCGCATCCTGGATGGTGATGTCGACGGTGAAGTTCTGGCTGCCTTTGAACTTGCTGATGTCGGCCGGGATCGTGAAGGTTGCCCGGCCCTCGCTGTCCGTGCGCGTTTCGCCCTGGCTCACCATCCCGCCGAAGGGGCCAGCCGCCGACGTATTCCACCATTCGAAGTCGGAGAAGCTGTACCAGCCAGGCCCCTGATAGTCGAAATAGGCATCCGACGCCATCAGGGTCCACCGCACCCTGGCGTTCCTGACCGGTCCCCCGAAGAAGTAGCGAGCCTCAGTAGTCACCTGCATCTGCTCGCCCTGGACGTACTCGGGCTTATCGGTCTTCGCACTGATCTCGTACTCGGGCTTGCGATATTCCGCCACCTGGAAGCCCATCCCGAAGTTCACTTCCTCGGTGAGACGCACGTTCATATAGTAGTAGCCGAGAGAGGCCTCAGGGCCGAGCTCCAGGCTGCCGTCCACCGATCCGAGCGGATTGAGGGTCAGGCGTTGCTGCGTGACCATGTTGCCCTGGTCGTCGTTGATCGTCACCGTAACGGGCATGCCGGGCGCAGGCAGGCTGAAGCGCGCATCGTCATCGCGGCGGATGATTGCCTTCCAATACACCGTCTGGCCCGGCCGGTAGATGGGCCGGTCAGTGTAGAGGTAGCCGGTGTAGGCCGGAGAGTCGCCTCCCGCTGGCACACCGAACTCCCAGGGACTGATGCCGTCCTGCCAGTTGGAGGATGCGACGCCGAACTCGCCATTCTGGCCGCTGGCGACCGCGATGAAGCCATCCCACGGCTTCCTGGCCGAGGGGAGCGTCACGGTTGCCACGCCGTCCCGGTCGGTCGTCGCACTCACGTCGTTGTTCCCGTCCGTGAAGCGAACCGGCATGCCGGCAACGGGCAACCCCGTCTTCAGGTCCGTTACCCAGGCCAGTGCGCTGTTGGCGCTCGTCTTGAGCGTCACATTCAGGTCGGTGCGCACGATGAGCTGCCGGGGGGGACGCTGGTTATCGGGCAGAGCGCCAGATACCTGCAGATAGTACACGCCCGGCGCCAGCGCATCGCCCGTCTCGCCGGTCAGCGGCTCGCGCAGATAGGCGCGCTCGTTGCGCGCGGCCTTGGTCTGCACCGTCCACTCCCGGATGAGATTGTCGGGTTTCGGCCGGTACCGGTCCCATGCCTGCCAGTATTCCCGGCCGGTCAGCAGCACCAGGTCGTCGATGGGCACGCTGTGTAGGTCGAACCTTATCTCGGCCAGGTTTCGGTAAAGGACCACGGCCTGTGTTTGGGTATATGCATTGTAGGTCCCGAACTGCTGCTGGTTGTTGAGCTGCAGCAGGGGTTCGAGATCGCCGGTGCGGAACTTGAGCACGTAGTCTTCGCCCAGGGTGTTGCCGTAAGGATCCGCCAGCTTGCCGGACAGGGTGACCGTGTAGGCCGATGCAGGCTCCTTGGGGAAATCCACGAACAGCGAGCTGTCATAGTCGTTGTAGTAGGTGAAGACGCGCGTCGGCTTGGGCAGCACTGTGATGGTGCCCGTCACGAAAGACGCAGGATTCATGATGGAGGAGAACTGAAAACGAACCGACCCGTCCGGCCGGGCTTTCTGATTGCCGTTGACCGGGTCAGTGCTCGTGATGCGCGGCAGGGTCACGGTATCGAAGGACAATTCGCCCGCTTCGCGCAGGTTCCCTTCTCCGTTGGCCGCCTTCGCCTCGGTGGTCAGGGCTGCGCGGTAACGCACGCCGAACCTGAGGACCTCTGCAGGCTTGAAGCCCATCTGCGTGGCGTTTTCGTTCCAGTTGAAGGTGCCTGCGATCCCTTCGGCGTCACTGTCAAACAGGGTGAATGCGGTCTCGGTGCTGGCCTTGTCCATCGGCATGGAGAAGGTCACGGATATCGGCTGTTCGATGCGGACGTTGGTCGGGTTCTCGGGAGTCCAGCGAAGAATCGCCGGATCGGTGGTCTGGAAGGAGAAGGTGTAGGGTTCCGCCAGGATGCCGCCCGTCGTGTCCTCCAGGCCTGCCTCGACGGTCACGCTGTAGGTGGTCGACGCGGCCAGGCCGTTGCTTGAGCTGAACCGGTACAGGCTGGTGCTGATCCATTGGCCCTTGCCCTCGACAGTGGGGGTGATGATGAGCGGTTGCGGCAGGGTATCCTGGTCATCGACTCCGGTGAGCGGCACGACCGGGCGGTTGAAAGCGATCGTGAGCGTACTGTCCGCGGGCACGTCGGTCGCGCCACTCACAGGCTGCGTGCTTGCCACCCCGAGAAAACCGGCGGTGACGAATTTGAAGGACAGATCGCCCTGCAGCTTGAGGCCGGATGCGCTCGCGGCATCGGCTGCCAAGATCACGCGGTATTCGGTGCTACGCGCCAGGCGTTCGGTCGGGGTGAACGTGAGCTGGTTTCCCTGTACTTCGACTTCCCCCGGCACCTGCGGTTCGATCTTGAACGCACTGCTGGTGCTCGCCGGGTCCATAGCCTGGTCGAAGGTGACGACGACCGGCGCCGCGATGAATTGCTCTTCCCCGCGATCTGGCTTGACGCTGACGACCGTGGGCGGCAAGGGCGCGCGCGTCGGTGTCGGCAGCGGGGTGGGCGCCTGGGGCGCTGCTGCCGTTTGTGCCTCGGGTGAGCTAGCCGCTCCCGCTGCCTGGGCCGGCGCTGCGCTTCCTGCAGCAGGAACGGGCGCAGCAACCGCCGGCCCGGGTTCGGGAGTCGCCCTGCCGCTGCACGCCGTCAAGGTGACCAGTACGATGATTGCAGCAATCGATAACAGGCGATGAACGGTTCGATTAGGCATAACTACCTCCACTGAGAGATCGGAAGGAACCGCAGCCCAGGTGCCCGGCACCTCTCTCAAGCCGCGTCCACCTCATCCTTGGACGCTGACGCCGCGGACGCGGTTCCCGCTTTGTGCGTCTCTTATTCGTTATTCGACCATCACGGTCACATCCGGGCTGCGCACGATGCTCCCGTCTGCGCGTGCAGCCGATGCACCGAACACGTATCGCCCGGCTTGGAGCGTCCACCAGGCCGTGTAATCCGGTCCAGCGACGATCGCCAGGGTTTCCCCATTCACCGATAGGGTCAGGCCGCCCGCCACGTCGAACGCAGGCAGCGCGGTCACGGGGATCTGTTGCGCGCTGCGAGGCAGCCCGGGATCGATCCGCAACACCCGGTTCGGGTCAGGATTCAGGAGGCGCAGCCCGCCTTGGGAGCCCGGGGGCAGGTCCATGGCCTGTGCCGCACCCCCGAGCACCACGGTCGAAGGGGGCTGCGGGAAGTCGTTCTCGCGCGCCCACGCGCCGTATTCCGGACCTAGCATCCAGAAGACCTGCGGCTGGGCCGCCGGCATCCCTGGCCCGGCCGCCTGGCCGGTCTGGGGATCGATCATGACGCGCACGTGCTCCTGGTCGACCCTGTCAGGCTCCGTGCCCTCGATGAACCATTCCCACCGCCGCTGGGGGCACGGCACGCGCTGCTCGACGGTATCCGCCGCGGTGGGGCCGGCCTCGCCCGGCAGAAGCCCCGAGTCTGCGCAGACCTCCAGCTCGATCAAGCCGCCAGGCACGGAGAAATCCGTGGCAGGCAAGCCGCGCAGCACCGAGGTCATGAAGTCGTGCCATATCGGCGCTGCCCCCGTGATGCCGCTCACGTTCTTCATCGGCGTGTTGTCCGCGTTGCCCACCCAGACGCCTGTCACCACATCAGGGGTATAGCCCACCGTCCAGTTATCCCGCCAGTCGGTCGTCGTGCCGGTCTTGGCCGCGGCCGGCCTGCCGATGTTCAGCGCGCTGCCCGGCCCGAAAGCGGGCTGCCGTGCAACATCGTCGCTCAGGATGTCGGTGATGAGGAATGCCACGCGCTCATCGAGCACGCGCTGGCGCGGCGCCGCGGCAGCCACGGCTGTCCGATTCCAGATCTCCTCCCCGTCCAGGGTGGTCACCCGTTCGATCGCATAGGGCTCGATGCGGTGGCCGCCATTGGCGAAGGCTGCGTACGCGGCCGCGAGGTCGATCAGGCGGACCTCGCCGCCGCCGAGAGTGAGCGAGAGTCCGTACCGTGCGGTCTTGCCTTCGCCGCCCGAGTAGTCTCGCTGCCAGGGAATCCCCGTGCTGCGGGCCAGGTCGATGAGAGCGTCGATTCCGACCACGTCAAGGGTTCGGACCGCAGGGATGTTATAGCTGTTCGCCAGCGCGGTGCGCAGCGTGACCGGGCCGTGATACCGCCGGTCATAGTTGTTGGGCACGTAGGGGTTCCCTTCGGCCGTGACGAACGAGGTGCGGATGTCCGGGATGATGGTCGCAGGCGTCCAGGGGGCTCGCCCCGCCCTGGCCGCGGCGTGGGGATCCAGTGCCAGCGCGTAGGTGAGCGGCTTGATGGCCGATCCGGGCTGGCGCTGGCTCAACACCGCATTGACTGCACCGCGGGTGGCCGCGTCGAAGTAGTCCGGGCTGCCGACCATCGCGCGGATTGCGCCCGTGATGGGATCCAGCGCCAGGAGCGCGGCGTTTTCGATGCGCCGGCTGGGGTCTGCCCCCAAGTCGCACGTCACTCCCGGCACGCCCTCCTCGACCATCGGGCAAGGCCGCAGCTGGGCCATGCGCCGCCGCACCGCGTCCTCGGCCGCCCTCTGCCAGTCCAGGTCGAGCGTGGTCGCCACGCGCAGCCCGCCCGCCGCGATCAGCTCCGCGGGCAGGAGGGTCTCCAGCTGGCTCTGCACAGCCATCACGAAGTGCGGCGCCTGGATCGGAAAAGGTGTGCTGGCGAACAGGAGGCCTTCGTTGGCCGCATCCTCGGCCTGGCGGGCCGAGACGGCTCCCTGTTCGACCATCAGGCGCAGCACCGTGGCCTGCCGCCCGGTCGCGGCCTCGGGATTCTCAATGGGGTTATACCCGGCCGGCCATTGCGGAAGGCCGGCCAGCAGCGCACACTGCGCCAGGTCGAGTTCCGCGGCATGCATCCCGAAGTATGCTTGCGCGGCGGCCTCGATGCCTGTCGCGTAGTGGCCGTAATAGGTCGTGTTGAGGTAGAGCGCCAGCAGCTCGTCCTTGGTGTATTTGCGTTCGAGCTGCCAGGCAAGCCACGCCTCCCGCAGCTTGCGCGCCAGCGTTTGCTCGTAACGCTCGCCCTCAGGCAGGAGCAGGTTGCGCGCCAACTGTTGGGTGAGCGTGCTGGCACCGGAGACGGTCTCTCCTGCGACCAGGTTCAGCCAGGCCGCGCGCACGATCGCGATGGGATCGACGCCGGGATGGCTGTAGAAGCGGGCATCTTCCGTCGCGATGGTCGCCTGCTGGCACGCGCGGGGAACATCGCTCAGTGCGAGCGGGACGTGTTTGCTGCCCAGCGGGTCGATGGCCTCGTAGAGCACCCGGCCCTGCCGGTCGGTGATCAGGATGCTGGGGGTCTCGGTCCTCTGCAGGAGCGTGTCGAGCCGTGGCAGGCGCGCCCAGACGGCAGCCCCCGCGATCGAGAGGATCGCAAGGAGCGCGATGGCGGCATGAATGGCGCGGATGCGGACCATGTGCATAGTCGTTCCTGCCATTACTACGTATTGGCGGGCCGTGCGGTTCCGCTAGGGCGCCACTGTCAATGACCCAAAGCGCACTGCGGCCGGGCCGAGATAGATCCCGTAGAAGCCTGTCTCCCGGCTCCAGGTCGCGTCTGCAAGTGCATGGAGGTAGTTGCCGATGAACTGGCCGCCTTTGAATGGGACGCGCGTGCCGCCGTTCACTGCGTAGCCCAGCCGGATCTCGCATGCGAAATCGCCGGTCACATCGTCTGCCTCGAATGCGGAAAACGCGGCGATTTCCACGTGATTCCCCTGTCGCAGGTCTGCCGAGGCTGTCTGGCCCGGCGCGACCTCGATCACGCCGAACCCACCGGTCGCCGGCACCCGGAGGTACTCCGCGTAGCGCTGCGCTGCACTGAATGCGGCCAGGCGGTTGTTGTCGATCAGGAGCAGCCGCTGGCTTGGGATCCCCTCCGCGTCGAAACGATCTGAGGCAACCCCGTACGGCGCCTGGCGATTCGCCCAGACCGTCAATGGGTCGCCGCGCACGGGCCCGCGGAAGATGCTCTCGCCCACCTTCCAGGTGCTCGACTTCGAAAATTTGGCAGCTGCAGAGCCCAGGTTCTGGATCACGCCGGTGTCCATAAACTCGGCGAGCGCGGAGCCGGACAGGATCACCGCGCCCTCATGTTGGGATGGGGCCCGGGCCGCAAGCAGATCGCGCGCCCATCCGGACCGCTCCGTCACCGCCTCGTTCAGGTGCAGATCGGCCAGCCGGCGGCGCTGCATCTCGACAAAGGCCTCGACCTCGTGCCCGTCTTTGCCCCCGTTGCGGGCCAGGAGCACCCACTCCACCTCCAGCGAGGTGCCCCGCTGGCTGGCTTCGATCCCGCGGCTGTTGCGCAGCTGCACCGACTTCTCTTCGGCAAACAGCTCGGCCGCAGTCATGCGCACGCCAGCCTCGCTGCCAACAGCGTCCGCCAGCTCCTGGTGCGCCGCGGCCAGCGCGCCGGCCATGTCACCGCAGAGGGCCTCGTCCAGCAGCGGCACATCGGGCAGGCTGGCCGGCCCGGGCAGGCCGTAGGGCGGGTTGCGGACCAACCCGGCGTGGAGGCTGGCAGAGTCGATGGCGGCATCGATAGATGCCGCGTCGATGTCCGCGCCGGGCAACAGCGTGATGTTGCCGGCACCCGCGGCAGGCTGGCCCCCCGGGACGGTTGTGTCAGCCAGGACGTCTATCACATACCGGTCTTCCGCCACATCGCGCACGGCCTCGATTGCGCCGGGAACCGCGTACAACTGCGAGCCGCGGCGGGTGATGTGGCGCAGCGTCCAGCCGAGCAGGTCAGTGCGCTTGGTCAGCGCGTCCGTAATCGCATCGAACATCACCCCAGCCTCGCTTTCATCAGGAGATGCGGTCCGCCCGCGCTGACGCGTACAAATTCCTTGTGTCCTTTGCCGCAGCTGCCAGTGTCCAGCCCCCACTCATCGCCCACGCCGGCAACGCTTGCCAGGACGTCGGGCACGTAGCCGGTGATGCCGACCGGGGCGTAGATCTTCTCCGTGACGCGACCGTGCTTGATCTCGTGGCCGTAGTGGCACGTCACCTGGATGCCCCACCCCTTGGGATCCTCCATCCCCGAATACCACATCTCCAGATAGATGCCGTCGTCCGCCTGGCTGAACAGCTCGCTCACGGGCGTGGCGCCCCGTGCGAACGCCGTGTTGCTCATCCGTGCGTACGCCTTGCGCGTGTAATCCTGGCGGCGCCCGTTGGCGGTGCGCGGAATGCCGAGCGCGGTCGCGGAGTACAGGTCGGTGATGCCCCGGCGGAAGACGCCGTCTTCGACGATCTGCGTCGGCCCGGCCAGCATGCCCTCGTCGTCGAAGAAATAGGAGCCGAAGCCGCGGGGATAGGAGGGATCGTCCCAGATGTTCACCAGGGGCGAGCCGATC
>CAYLZG010000061.1:0-11508 GCA_964387985.1 uncultured Anaerolineales bacterium
ACCGCGTTCAGGTGACTACTGATTCGAGTCAGGTGCTCACCATCCGCTCTGATCCCAGTCGCGGCGCCAACGCAGTGGCCAAGGTGCCGCGCGGAACACTCTTCACGATCAAGAGCGGCCCGGTGCAGCAGGACGACCTGACCTGGTGGGAGCTGGACAGTGATACCGTCGACGGCTGGGCCGCGGAGGGGGATGCAACGACCCGCTGGCTGACGCCCGTGGAGTAGAATACCGGCGAGACCTCAGCTCCGCTCATTCGGTGCAACGCGGCTGAGGTCTCGCACCGTTAACCAGGTCAGAACTTGTAAGCCTGCCCCCGTGTGGGCACGGTGACATCCGAGACCCGCTCCGCGCGCAGCTTGTCTGCGAGGGTATGGGCTGCATCTGACTCACCATGCACGATAAAAACGTTCTTCAGCCGCGTACGGTCCAGCGGGCGAGCCCACGCTAGCAGTTCCGCCTGGTCCGCGTGTGCGGAATAGCCCTCGATACTCTGGACTTTTGCACGCACGTCATATTCCTCACCCAGGATCTTCACGCGTCTTGCCCCACTCGCGATCCGGCGGCCTAACGTGTTCTCCGCCTGGAAACTGACGAACAGGATCGTGTTCTCGGGCTCCTCGATGTTGTTCTTAAGGTGATGCAAGATCCGGCCGTTTTCTGCCATGCCGTTTGCGCTGATAATTACTGCAGATTCTTTCATGTAGTTCAGCCGTTTGCTGCGCACCACATCCCGAACATACTCCACATGCGGAGCATCAAATGGGTTGCGCCGGTTTTCGTCTCGCAAAAACTCGGCGACCTCCTCGTCCCACTCCTCCGGGTGCAGCCGGAACACTTCCGTGGCATTCACGGCCAGTGGGCTGTCCACGAAGACCGGCAGCGATGGAATGTCTCCGTCCGCCTCGAGTTGATTGAGCGCATAGACCAACTCCTGGGTGCGGCCGACTGCGAACGAAGGGATGATGACCTTGCCGCGCTTGCGCGCGGTCTCGCGCACCACATCGCGCAGCTCTTGCCGGGCCTCCCCGCGCGTCGGGTGCAGCCGGTTGCCGTAGGTGCTTTCCAGGATCAGGATATCGGCAGCATCGGGCAATTCAGGGTCGTTCAGGATGGCCATGCCGGGCCGGCCAACGTCCCCGCTGAAGATCACGCGCCACTGCTTGCCCGTCGCAAACTCGCGAATATCCAGCGCAACCCAAGCAGAGCCAAGGATGTGGCCTGCATTGTAGAACGTCGCCTGCACACCATCCGCGACCTGAAATGGACGATGTAGCCCAATCGTAGCAAATCGCGTCAGGCTCTCCTGTGCATCTTGCCGGGTATAGAGCGGCTCGACCGGCGGGAGCCCATCCTTGCGGCGGCGCTTATTGAGATATTCAGTGTCGCTCTCCTGTATGTGCCCGCTGTCCATCAGCATATACACGGACAGATTCCGCGTTGCTGGCGTACACCAGACATTTCCGGGGAAGCCTTGCTTCACGAGGTTGGGGATATTGCCCGAGTGATCGATGTGTGCGTGGGTCAACACAAGAGCATCAATGGTCTTGGGATCAAATAGAAAGTTGAGATTGCGCTCGTAGGTATCTGCCCGGTGGCCCTGGAACATGCCGGTGTCGAGCAAGATACGCCTATCGTTGACCTCGATGAGATGCGTAGACCCTGTGACTTCCTGGGCTGCGCCGCAAAAAGTAATCTGCATGCCGTTTCCTCCACATAACAATCTACATTCACAGCAAAACGGCGGCTCCCCGAAGCGGAGGGCCGCCGCACGAATGACAGGCCTCCAGAACTCTAACGCCAGACCCGCAGCTTGTCAATCGCCGCGCACTGATTCAGGGCGCTAACCTGAGGGACTGGTTCGTCACAGCTCGCTAAGGTACAGTATAGCCCTGTTGCAGCGGCTCGACAGGGACGGAGATTCCGGATGGAACCAATATGGTCTCCGAACTATGTTTGACACGCCCTGTGATCGGTGATACCCTCACCGGGCGCCTCATCGCCTTTCGGCCAACTAAGATCCTTCGGCATCATGCAGGGAGACGATATGATCACGAGACCCCATATCCATATCGGCCAGGACGCTGTCGAACAGCTTCTTGCCTACGTTACCAGAGAAGGCCTGCACCGCTTCTCGCTCGTCGCGGATGCAAACACATATGCGGCCCTGGGCAAGGAGGTTGAAGCACGGCTCGCGGCCGCAGGTCTTGACGTACGTACTATACTGCTGACGGGTCCGGAAGTCATCGTAGACGAGCTGCAGGTAGTTGACGTCATGCTGCGAAACCAGGCCCGTGATCGCGCGTTTCTGGCTGTCGGCTCGGGCACGATCACAGACATCACCCGCTTCGTCACCCTGCAGACGGGCGGAGCCTTCATCTCCGTGCCTACCGCACCGTCGGTCGACGGCTACACGTCTCCGATCACGCCGATGGTGGTGCGCCGGCTCAAGATTACCGGACCGGGACACCTTCCACAGGCAATCTTTGCCGACCTGGACACGCTTCGCACCGCACCCCAGAAGATGATCGCGTCCGGCGCGGGTGATGTGATCGCGAAATGGACCTCCACGGCCGACTGGCGGTTGGGCTCGCTATTGTGGACCGACCACTTTGACGAGGCCATCGCACGGCGCTTTACCAGCGCCCTCTACAAGGTCGTCAATGCGGCAGACGAGATCGGCCACGCCACTCCCGCCGGCATTCGCTCGTTGATGGAAGCGCTGATCGAGGCAGGCCTGTGCATGGCGGACTTCGGCACCTCCCTCCCCGCCTCCGGGTCGGAGCATCTCCTGTCTCACTTCTGGGAGTCGCGCCTGCTCGTTGAGAATCGCCCCGCGCTGTTGCACGGCGCCAAGGTCGGTGTAGGCACATCGCTGATCGCCGCTTACTGGCAGCAGGTGCGCGGCATGAGCCGCGCCGAGGCCGCCCGCCGACTGGCAGCGCATGGATTGCCCGACCGCGATCAGGAAATTGCCAATATCCGGGTGGGATGGCCTTTTGCCGTGGACCAGGTGCTCACCGAACAGGCGAGCTTCCTCAACATGGATGCAGCGGGGTACGCAGCTCTATCCGAGAAAATCCTCGACCATTGGGACGATATCCAGGCCATCGCCGCTGACGTCCCCGCGCCTGAGAAGGTGATCGACACCCTACGCCGCGTCGGCGGCCCCACCACGGTGGCTGAATTGGGACTGGAGCCTCGCGATCTGGCTGATGCGTTCGCGTCTGCTCACTACCTGCGAAACCGGCTGCCCATGCTGCGGCTGCGGCGCATGTTACAGATCGCCTGAGGAGCGCCCTGAATGGCTTCAAAGCTGCTCGTTGATGCCGTCGTCTTTGACCTGGACGGCACTGTGTACCTGGGGGAGGCGGCGCTGCCGGGCGCGGTTGAAGGGGTTGCCGCTCTGCGTGCGGCCGGGGTGCGCACGATGTTCGTCAGTAACAAGCCTTTGGAGCCGCGCGAGGCGTACGCAGCCAAGCTGACGCGACTGGGCATCCCAACTCCTGGCGAGGACGTCATCACCTCGGCCTTCGTGCTGGCGCACTACCTGGCCGCCCACGAACCTGATCTGTGCTATTACGTGATCGGCGAAGAATATCTGCGGCAGGAGTTGCGCGGCTCAGGATTGTGCGTCGCCGATGAACGGGCGGCGCAGGACCCCAAAGAGGTCATCGAACCCGAAGGGATCGACGCGGTCGTGGTGGCACTCGACCGCACACTGGACTACCGCAAGCTGAACACAGCTTACCAGGCACTGCGGCGGGGCGCCCGATTCTTTGCCACGAACGCGGACGACGCCTGCCCCATGCCCGGCGGCGCTATCCCGGATGCTGGCGCCACGCTCGCTGCGCTCCACCAGCTCACGCGTCGCCGGCCGGAATTGGTGGCGGGCAAACCCTCGCCTCTGATCCTTGGCACCGCCCTGGACCGGCTGGGCGTCCCACCGGCACGCTGCCTGATGGTGGGCGACCGGTTGGAGACTGACCTGCGGATGGGCCAGGAGGCCGGGATGCTGACTGCGGTTCCGCTGACCGGGGTATCGACGCTCGAAGACATTTCCCGACTCGAGCGCCCACCGGACTTCGTAATCAACGGTCTGCACGACCTGGCGCCTATCGTCTGCCGGTCCTGAAAAAGGCGCGGTGCTGGCCTGGGCCAGCACCGCAACACCTCAGTTCTTAATGGGTTGACACGTCAACGTAACGCGTGCTATAGTCTGGCTGAAAGAAATCGCTTTTTGTGTAATGCTTGAAGGGGCCCAGCCCGCCCCTTACCCCCAGGCAGGCGCATCCAATGCCAAACTGGACACAAGACGTCCGTACTGAAGATTTGGCGCTATCCAGCCTTGAAGTGAGCGATGGCTTCAATCTAAAGCATCTGCCTGTCCCTTGCGCTTCGGTCTACGATCTCCCTACCTCGTGCATAATCGCCAGGGCGCACGCTCGTCACTATCTGACGGCGATTCATATGCGCTCTCACTGAGGCTCCTAAGGAGCAAGGAGGTTCTGATGTCCAAAGGCAAACGGCTGACCCGGCGGCAATTTCTGACTGCTTCTGGGGCGGCAATCGGCACGGCAGCCCTCGCTGCTTGCACCACCCCTGCACCTGCACCCACAGCTGCCCCGGCCGCTCCTCCCACGGCGGCGCCCGTTGCGCCCACCGCTGCAGCTGCTGCACCCACGGCCGTCCCTCCCACGGCTGTGCCTCCCACGGCCATCCCTCCCACGGCCGTCCCTGAAGCCGCGCCGGCGCTGGGCGCAGAACTCATCGGCAAGCTGGAAGGTCCCGAGATCATTCTCGACGCCGCCAAGTATCCGACCAAATTTGCCGAAGCGCCCATGCTGGCAGAGTTGGTAAAGGCCGGCACATTGCCAGCACTGGAAGAACGCCTGCCCGAAGCAGGCGATGTGATGGTGGTCCAGCCACTGCATGAGATCGGCAAGTATGGCGGCAACTGGCGCCGTGGCTTTACCGGCCCCGCCGATCATGAAAATGGCAACCGCATCGTTTCGATGGAGAAGATCCTCTTCTGGGATTACACTGGCAACGAAATCAGGCCCGCGCTGGCCAAGGATTGGAAGCTGAGCGACGACGGCAAGACCACGACGATTTATCTCCGCAAGGGCGCAAAGTGGTCGGACGGCACGCCGCTTACCGCGGACGACTTCATGTTCTGGTTTGAGGACGTCTACGGCAACACAGACCTGGTTCCCACCCCATTCACGGAAATGCTGGTCAACGGCAAGCCAGGCGTCATGAAGAAGGTCGACGATTACGCGGTGGCCTTCGAGTTCCCGGAACCGAACTACTACTTCCCGTATACGCTCGCCGGCAGCACGGCCATCGGCGCAGGCTTTGCCACGCGCGGCGCGTTCGGCACCTACGGCGGCGGTTATGCGCCTGCCCACTACCTCAAACAATACCTGCCGAAGTATTCCTCCGTCGACGAGCTGAACACCAAGGCGAAGGCGGCTGGCTTCGATGACTGGAAGGCTTACTTCAAGAATCGCTACAGCTGGTGTCTCAATCCTGAAGTGCCGGTCATGACCCCCTGGATGACCACCGGCCCCATCAACACACCGACCTGGGTCATGGAGCGCAACCCGTACTTCTGGGCGGTGGACACCGAAGGCAACCAGCTCCCATACATCGACAAGGTCACCATGACGCTCGCCGAAAACCTGCAGGTGTTGAACCTGCGCGCGGTCGCAGGCGAGTACGACATCCAGGAACGCCACGTCAGCCTGGCCAACCTGCCGGTGCTGCTGGAAAACCAGGAGAAGGGCGACTACACCATCCACCTCGACCCGGCCCTGAACGGTGCGGATGTCAACCTGCACATGGGCAACGCCTACAAGGGCGATGCTGAGATCGCGAAGTGGATCCGGAACAAAGACTTCCGCCATGCGCTATCGCTGGGCATCGATCGCGACCAGCTTAACGAGACCTTCTGGCTGGGTGTGGGCACCCCCGGCTCCAACGCGCCGGCCGAGTCTACCCTCTACAGCCCCGGCCCGGAGTACCGCAAGCTGTGGTGCACCCACGACCCGGACCAGGCCAACCAGATCCTCGACACGATTGGCCTGAGCAAGAAGGATTCTGATGGCTTCCGCGTGCGCACCGACAACGGCGAGCGCCTGCGGCTGGAGATGATCACCGTCGGCGGACAATTCGTCCCGTACACGCAGGTCGGCGAGATGATCACCCAGCAGTGGAAGAAGATTGGCATCGATGCGCAGGTCAAGGAGATGGAGCGCAACCAGGCGTTCGGCACCACGGCCAACAGCGAGCACCAGATGATCACCTGGGCCAACGATGGCTCGGAGATGATCTTCCTGTTCGCGCGCCACGCCCTGCCCGTGGACCCGGCCGAATGCCACATGGGCATGGCCTTCGCCAAGTGGTTCGCCTCTGGCGGAACCCAGGGCGAGAAGCCGGATGATCCGGAGATGCTCAGGGCCTTCGACATGTTCAAGACGTACCCTACGCTCAGGGAAGCCGATCAGATCAAGCTCGGCCAGGAGCTCTGGAAGATCATCACCGAGCAGCAGTGGAGCATCGGCACGGTCGGCCAGTCGCCTGCCTTCATGGGCGTGCGCGTCGTCAAGAACAACATGGGCAACGTCCCGGAGCGCCAGATCAACGCACAGCATGGGCGCACGCCTGGCGCTTCCCTGCCGCCAACGTTCTACTTCAAGAGCTAAAGGTAAGGTCAGTCCTGTCTAGCCATCCCTGATCCCCTGGCTCTTGCCACAGAAATACAAGGACACGAAGCCTACGAAAGGCTTCGGGAGCAGTTCGCAAGGCTTCGTGTCTTGGTGGTCCCTTGTCACTTCGTGTCTTGATGGTTATGTCGCCCCTGCAATGAGGAGGTGCGATGCTCGCATACATCGTACGCCGCGCGGCTTTAGCGGTCGTCACACTGTTTGCCATCAGTATCCTGTCATTTGCGATCATCCAACTGCCGCCCGGCGATTTTGGCACCACCTACATCGCGTCCATGTCGGCTGGCGGCGCCAGCGTCTCGGAAGGCGACATCCAGGCGATGCGGGAGCAATATGGCCTGGACAAGCCGATGACCGTGCAATTCGTGCGCTGGATGGGGCAAATGCTCCAAGGCAACTTCGGCATGGCGATGGAATGGAACAGGCCGGTCAAGGATGTCATCGGCGACCGCCTGATGCTCACCGTAGTGGTGTCGCTGGCCGCCATCATCTTCACCTGGGCGCTGGCCCTCCCCATCGGCATTTACTCCGCCGTGCGGCGCTATTCCATCGGCGACTACATCTTCACATTCATCGGCTTCATCGGCTTGGCCGTGCCCGGGTTCATGCTCGCGCTCATCGTTCTCTACGTCGGTTTCCGCTATTTCGACGCCAACGTGGGTGGCCTCTTTTCTCCCGATCTTGCGGACGCGCCCTGGAACTGGGTCAAGGTGAAAGACATGCTCAATCACCTGCCAATCCCCGCCGTGGTTCTGGGCCTGTCGGGTACGGCGCAGATGATCCGCATCATGCGCTCGAACCTGCTGGATGAGCTCCGCAAGCCATACGTGATGACAGCCCGGGCGCGCGGCCTGTCCGAAATGCGCGTGATCATGAAGTACCCGGTGCGCGTTGCACTGAACCCCTTCGTCAGCACAATCGGCTATCTGCTGCCCTACATCGTGTCCGGCAGCATCATCATCTCGCTGGTGCTCAGCCTGCCCACCGTTGGTCCCCTGCTGTTGAAGGCGCTTGTCGCACAGGACATGTTTCTCGCCGGCACAATCGTGCTGCTGCTGGGTGTCATGACGGTGATCGGCACTTTCATCTCCGATCTTCTGCTGATGTGGGTTGATCCGCGCATCCGCCTGGAGCGCCGCTGATGTCTGAATCTATGCCCATCGCTGCCCAAACCATCGAAGCGCCCGAAGAGGTGATGACCGAGGCAGAGGAGCGCATTTCCGTAGCGACTGCCGGCCAGTTGATGTGGTGGCGCTTCCGCAAGCACACCCTGGCCATGATCAGCGCGGTTGTCCTGATACTCTTCTACCTGGTGGCCATCTTCGCGCCGGCGCTGGCGTACGTGGACCCAGAGCTATCCGAGGCCCAACGCGGCCTCATGCCGCCTCAGAAGGTTTACTGGTTTGATGACGGCCAGCTGAGCCCGCATGTCTATGCCGTCAAGGGGGCCCGCGATCCCAAGACCTTCAAACGTGTGTATGTCAACGATCCGGAGACGAAGATTCCGGTGCAATTCTTTGTCAAGGGTTTTCCTTACAAGATTCTGGGCTTCATCCCCGGCGATATCCACTTGCTGGGCGTGGAAGGCGTACCGATCGAAGAGTCGCTCTTCCTTCTCGGCACGGACGTTAACGGTCGCGATCTATGGTCGCGCCTGATGTATGCAACGCAGATCTCCCTGGTGATTGGCCTCGCCGCAGTGGCGCTCAGCCTGTTTCTGGGAGTGCTGCTCGGCGGTATCTCCGGCTATTTCAGCGGGACGATCGACACGGTGATCCAACGCGTGATCGAGATCTTTCGCTCGATTCCGACCATTCCACTCTGGATGGGACTGGCGGCCGCGCTCCCGCGCTCATGGTCCACGCAGCAGATCTACCTGGCGATCACGCTCATCATCTCGTTGCTGGGCTGGACCGAGTTGGCCCGCGTCGTGCGTGGCCGGTTTCTCACCCTCCGCGAAGAAGACTTCATCACGGCGGCCGAGCTGGTGGGGTGCGGCAAGATGCGCATCATCTTCCGCCACATGGTCCCATCGTTCCTCAGCCATATCATTGCGGCCACCACTCTGGCCATCCCGGCGATGATCATCAGCGAGACCTCCCTCAGCTTCCTGGGCTTGGGCCTGCGCCCGCCTGCCATCTCGTGGGGTGTGTTGTTGGAACAGGCGCAAAACATCCAGGCGCTGGCGATTTCGCCGTGGCTACTGCTTCCGGTCATTCCGGTCATCTTAGCCGTCCTGGCGTTCAATTTCGTCGGTGACGGCCTGCGCGACGCGGCCGATCCGTATGGATGATGCCTCGCCATGGATGGCGCACCATGCCAGATAACAACATACCGCTTCTATCTGTTCGTGACCTGAAGACTTACTTCTTCCAGGATGAGGGCACCGTCAAAGCTGTCGATGGCGCTTCGTTCGAGATCGGCCAGCGGCGAACCTTGGGAATCGTGGGAGAATCCGGCTGCGGCAAAAGCGTCACGGCACGCTCCATTCTTCGCATCGTCGAGGAGCCGGGCCGCATCGTCAACGGAGAAATTCTCTGGTACGACTCCGGCGGTCACGCCACTGACCTGGTCAAGCTGGATCCGGACGGCCGCCAGATGCGGAGTCTCCGCGGCCGCGACATCGGGCTTGTATTCCAGGAACCCATGACCTCATTCAGTCCCGTGCACACGGTCGGCAACCAGATCGTCGAGGCCGTCCAACTGCACATGAACGTCTCCAAGGCAGAGGCGCGCGGGCATGCAATCGAGGCATTGCGCCAGGTAGGCATCCCAAAGCCGGAGCGCCGCATCGACGAGTATGCATTCCAGCTCTCCGGCGGGCTGCGCCAGCGGGCCATGATCGCCGTCGCACTTTCCTGCGACCCGCGGCTGCTGATCGCCGACGAGCCGACCACTGCGCTTGACGTGACCACCCAAGCCCAAATCCTGGACCTGCTGCGCAGCCTGCAGGAGGAGCGCGGCATGGCGATCATGTTGATCACGCACAACCTGGGCGTTGTAGCTGAAATGTGCGACCACGTGGTGGTAATGTACCTGGGGCGGGTCGTTGAGGTCGGCGCAGTGGATGATATTTTCCACCGGCCGCAGCATCCATACACGCGCGCGCTGCTGCGCTCCATCCCAAGCATCGACATGGCTCCGCGTGTCAAGCTACACACCATCACCGGCTCGATCCCACATCCCTACAACCGGCCGGCGGGCTGTCCCTTCCATCCGCGCTGTCCGGATCGCATCCGCGGCATATGCGAGACCAGCGAACCCGAGCTTCTTGACCTTGGCAACGGCCAATGGGCAAGCTGCTTCCTGTACAGGCAAGTAACGGAAACTTAACGATTCTGGCTGATGCTGCACCTGGCGCTGGTCAGCCCGTCGTGCTGCGTCACCTCCAACTTTGAGGTATCGCCATCTTGAAAGCGACCGATGATTCCAACCGGCTACTAGAGGTCAACAATCTACAAAAGTTCTTCCCCATCAGGAAGGGCTTCCTCCAGCATGTCGTCGGGCAGGTGCGGGCCGTGGATGATGTATCCTTCTTCATCCGCCATGGCGAGACCTTCTCCCTGGTAGGCGAAAGCGGCTGCGGCAAGACGACGACGTCACGATGCATCCTGCGCGCGGTCCATCCCACCGCCGGCCAGATTCTCTTCCACACTGAGGCCGGCAAAGTGGTCGACGTCGCCACGCTCACAGACGCAGAACTGAAGCCGCTGCGCAGCGAGATGCAGATGATCTTCCAGGACCCGTTCTCATCGCTAAACCCCCGCATGACGCTGCTGGATATCGTCGGCGAACCACTTCTGGTGAACGGCATGACTGACCGGGAGGAGCGCACCGAACGCGTGGCAGAATTGCTGAAGGTGGTGGGGATGCGGCCCGAGTACATGCGCCGTTTTCCACACGCTTTCAGTGGGGGCCAACGCCAGCGCATCGGCATTGCCCGGGCCCTCGCATTGCGTCCCCGGTTGGTCGTGGCAGATGAGCCGGTCTCCGCGCTGGATGTGTCGGTGCAGGCGCAGATTCTGAATCTTCTGCTGGATCTGCAAAACGAATTTGGACTTACCTACCTCTTCGTAGCACATGACCTCAGCGTGGTCAAGCACATCAGCGAGCGCGTAGCGGTCATGTACGTGGGGCGCATCGCAGAGATGGCCTCGACGCGCGCCCTGTTCTACACGCCAAAGCATCCCTATACGGAGGCTTTGATGTCAGCCGTGCCCAAGCCCGACCCGAGACTGCGCTCGAAGCGCATCGTCCTCGAAGGTAGCGTAGCTGACCCGGCCAACCCGCCCCCGGGATGCTACTTCAATCCGCGCTGTCGTTACACGGTCGACATCTGCCGGCAGCAGACACCCGCTCTCACAGAGCTCGAACCGGGCCATTTCGTCGCCTGCCATCGCGCGGCCGAACTCAAATTGTCGGGGGTGGTGGATTGAAAACCAACACGACCAAACAGAAGATGCTCTCCGGCAACCCGGCCCTCGGCTTTGCAGCCAAATTGGGCTCGCCCGTGGCAGCCGAATTCCTCAGCCATTGCGGAGCAGATTTCGTCTCGCTGGACACACAGCATGGCTCCTGGGGGGACGACTCGATGATCGCAGGGGTCGCCTCCATCTGTTCCGGCACTGCTACCCCGATGGCGCGAGTGCTGAACAACCAATATCACCTGGTGGCCAGGCTGCTCGACGCGGGCGTGCTCGGCATCATCGCGCCGATGGTTGATACCGTTGAAGAAGCACAAGCCATGGCGACTGCCTGTCGCTATCCGCCGGTGGGGCAA
>CAYLZG010000061.1:11518-15873 GCA_964387985.1 uncultured Anaerolineales bacterium
GGGGACGCGCCCTGGTGTACGGTGCAGACTACGCCGACTGGATCAACGACCAGCTCTTTGTCGCGGTCCAGATCGAGAGCGCCCAGGCAGTCAGGCAGGCCGAAGCGATTCTGGCGGTGCCCGGGATCGATGGCTGCATGATCGGCCCCCAGGACCTTGCGCTCTCGTTGGGCTTTCACCCGCGCGAGATACCCCAACACGACGAGCACGCACGCGCGCTCGAACACGTCATACAGGCGTGTCGAAACACCGGCAAGATTCCCGGGATCGATATCGGTGGTCCCGACCTCGCGGTGCTGCGCGTGCAGCAGGGATTCAAGTTCGTGGTAATGGGCAGCGACGTCCGTTTTCTGCAGGGTGGCGCCACCGCTGCCATCAAGACCGTAACTGCCGCCCTTGAATAGCTACCTGGCGGTCGACCTGGGCACATCGTTCATCAAGGGCGCAATCCTGGACCTGGACGAGGTGCGCCTGCGTGGCGTGCAGCGCGTGCCGTTCCCGGATCCGCTTCCAGGACTTCCCCCTCTGTTCTGTGAAATCGATCCGGCAGCAGTGGTCGAAGCCACGCGACGGTTGATCCATGACCTCTTCCCACTGGCGCCGGACTGTCAAGGGCTGGTGATGTGCAGCCAGATGCAGGGACTGGTGGTCACCGACCCCGCGGGCCGCCCAGTCTCTAACTGCATCTCCTGGCGCGATCAACGCGCGCTCGAAAAGATACCGGGTTCGCAACGGACGTTTTTCGAAGAGCTCGAAGGCCGCATCTCGAGAGAACAGCGCGAAAGCCTGGGCGAGTTGCACGTGGGCCTGCCCGTCTGTGCGCTGTTCCGCCTGGCCGAAGAAGGCCATCTGCCGGAAGGCGCCGTACCTGCGTCACTGCCCGATTTCGTGCTATCGAGCCTGTGCCAGGAGCGCAGTCCGGCGGGAGTTGAGGCCACCAATGCTTCCGTACACGGTCCGCTCGACCTAACCACCTTGAGCTGGCGGCAGGATATCCTCGAGGCATGGGGCCTGGCCGGGCTCTGCTGGCCGCACGTGCGCCGGGCCGGTGACATAGCCGGCGTCATGACGCAGCATGGCCATACGCTCCCCTGCTACGTCCCCACGGGCGACCAGGCGTGTTCCCTCGCTGGTGCGCTGTTGCAGGAAAACGAGCTGTCTCTCAATATCTCCACCGGTTCTCAGGCCAGCATTATCAGTTCGAAGCTCGTGCTCGGCGACTACCAGAGCCGCCCGTTTTTCGACGACAAGTACCTGAACCTCATCACGCACATCCCCGCCGGTCGCGCGCTGAGCGTGCTGGTGTCTCTGTTGGCCGAACTGGCTGAAAGCGAAGGGGTGACACTGCGCGATCCGTGGCGCGTCATTGCCAACGCTGCCTCACAGACACCTGCCACCGACCTGCGGGTCAACCTCGCGTTTTTCGACAGCCTGCGCGGCAATCGCGGCGAGATTGCCAACATCCGAGAGGGAAACCTGACCGTAGGGCACCTGTTCCGCGCCGCCTTCGAGGATATGGCCGAGAACTACTTCGTCTGTGCCGAACGCCTCGCGCCGGCACAAGGATGGGAGCGGATCGTCTTCTCCGGAGGACTGGCGCAGAAAATCGGAGCATTACGCGAGGTGATCTGCGCCAGGTTCGGGACCACCTACCGTCTGAGTCCATCTTCCGAGGACGCCTTGTTGGGATTGCTTGCATTGGCGCTGGCATTCTCGGGGCGGGTGAGGTCGGTGGAAAAAGCAGCAGAGTATTTGCGGATGCACTATCAAGAGGAGGAATCATGCGAACCATCCGGTGGGGCATCATCGGTTGCGGCAACGTCACAGAGGTAAAAAGCGGTCCCGGTTTTCAAAAGGCCCGCAATTCGGCCCTGGTTGCCGTAATGCGGCGCAATGGGGTGCTCGCCGAAGATTACGCGCGGCGTCATGGCGTGCCGCGCTGGTACGATGCGGCAGATGCCCTCATTGCCGATCCGGAGGTGGATGCGGTTTACATCGCCACCCCTCCATCTTCGCACAGGGAGTATGTCCTGGCATGCGCGCGGGCGGGCAAGCCGGCATATGTGGAAAAACCGATGGCGCTCAACCTCGGCGAGTGCGAAGAAATGATCGCTGCGTGTCGTTCGGCTGGTGTTCCGCTCTTCGTGGCCTACTATCGCCGCGCCATGCCTCGCTTTCTAAAGGTCAAGGAGCTGATCGAAGGGGGTGCGATCGGAGAGGTCCGCTTTGTGTCCGTCCTGCTGCAGCAGAAGCCCGTACCCGAAGACATCGACTCAGCCAACTTACCCTGGCGCGTCCTGCCCGAAATCTCCGGCGGCGGTCGCTTTGTCGACATGGGTTCCCACACCCTCGACTTCCTCGATTATGTACTGGGTCCGATCCGCTCGGTGCATGGGCATGCAGGAAATCTGGGGGGCTTCTACCCCGCTGAAGACACGGTCACGGCTACTTTCGAGTTCGCGTCAGGCGTGCTGGGGACAGGCGCGTGGAACTTCACCAGTTACGGCAATCGAGACGCAACCGAAGTCGTGGGCACTCAGGGCAGGGTGGTCTTCTCCAGCTTCGACGCGGAGCCCATCACGCTGGAGACAGCGCAGGGCAGCCAGGTGCTTGCCATCGATAATCCTGCCCACGTGCAGCAGCCCTTGATTCAATCGATCGTCGATGAGCTGAACGGCACCGGTGCGTGCCCCAGTACGGGAGTTACCGGGGCACGAACGACCTGGGTAATCGATCAGGTATTGAAGCCGTACCGGGATTAAGGCTGGAGGAGCCGCAGGTTCCGCCGCAGCCGTGGGAAGTTGTTCTTGCGGCCCGGGAATCGCTGCAGCCCCTCTTCCTTGACCTCCGTATCGAAGAGTGCTGTAACCTCATTGTACTGGCACTCAGCCAGGTCCAACTCAAAGCCGGCGAAGTTATCGTCCAGTTGGCTAAGCCTGCTCGCGCCGACGATGATAGACGTGACCCCCGGCGAGTAACGCAGCCACGCCAGCGCCAGCGCAGCCGGCGGCACACCGAGCCCGGCTGCGTACTGGTTGAAACGCTCGATGCCGTCGCCATGCTGCGCCAGCCAGGTGACGACCGGTCCGCTGCTCTCGCCGCGTGCACCCGCCGGAAACGGGCCGCCCACCTGATACCTGCCTGCCAGGACGCCCTCTGCGATCGGACGGTACGCGGTGATAGCGATTCCCTCGGCCACGGCCTGAGGCAGGATCTCCACCTCGATCCCTCGCTCGAACAGGTTGTAGGCTACCTGGTTGTTGATCAGCCGGGGCCATCCGTGCTCGGCCGCGATGGCGTTACAGTGAGCCAGCAGCCAGGCGGGGAAGTTCGAACATCCCACATAACGCGCCTTGCCGGCCTTAACCACCTGGTCCAGCGCGGCCATGATCTCGACGGGGCGCATGCCCTTGATCGGCCAATGCAACAGATACAGGTCGACGTAATCTGTCTGCAGCCGAGCCAGGCTCTCGTCGATGCTCGAACGGATATCCTCGGGCTCCAGGCCTTTGTGCACTTTTGTCGTCAGGAACACCTGATCGCGCCGCCCGCGCAGCAGCCGGCCCAGGATCTCTTCGGTGCCGCCGTCCACATACATGGCTGCTGTATCGACAAAGTTGACCCCGCGCTCGAGAGCTGCACTTAGAATCCGATCCGACTCAAGCTCATCGCACCGGGCGCCGAACATCATTGTACCCAGGCAGAACTCCGACACCGTCTCCCCGGTGTTTCCGAATGGAACGCGCTTCATGCTTTCTCCATGATGGTTCATGCGATGGCGGGCAGCGTTACCCCGATGCCCGCAAGTTGCTCGACGATCTTGGCATGGATCGGCACGCCTTCGACCAGGTTACGGTTGCGGGTTTGCCAGCCACGCTGGCCCGGATAAAGGAATTCCCCATCCGCGCCAACGCCCTCTGCAATCGATCTGAGCAGGGTGCCCACGCGCTCGGCGAAGCGCTGCGGATCGACGAACTTCGAGACATCGATCGCGAGCAAGAACTTGCTGCCCTGGGGATCCAATCCGGTTGAATCGTCCTGACCCACCTCGTGGCTGATCAGCCCACCTGCCAGTGCACCGGTCAGAACTTCCATCATCAGCGCGAGGCCTGCGCCCTTGTGATCACCCATCGGCAGCACCAGCCCGGAGCTCAGGATGGCCGCAGGATCGCTGGTGGGCTGCCCCGATGCATCAAGTCCCCAGCCTTCCGGCGCGGCCTTGCCCTCGCGCAGATACGTGCCGATCTTGCCTACTGCAGCCTGGCTCATGGCAATGTCGAGCACAAGTGGATCGAATCCCTCTCCCTGGGGCACACCGATCGCAAGAGGGTTGTTGCCGACCACCGGCTGCTTCG
>CAYLZG010000061.1:15899-22871 GCA_964387985.1 uncultured Anaerolineales bacterium
ACCCCAACCTGTCATGTTAGGAATGGCATTCGTGGTGCAGATGCCAATCATCCCCTGCAGTGCAGCGCGGTAGGCATAGGCATGAGCGCGGCCCCAATGCGTCACACGATTGGCTACGCAGACGCCAACACCGTACCTCCGGGCGCGATCCACGGCCTGTTCCATGCCTTGCGCCGACACGTAACGCCCGAGACCCCGGTCACCATCGAGAACGCATGTGGCCTCGTGATCACGAACCAATCGCAACTGCGGATTCCGGTTTGCACGGCCATCGCGGATCCCCGTTACGATAAGTGGCAGCATGCGGATGCCGTGGGACGGCACCCCCAGCAGATCGGCCTCCGCCATCAGCTCGGCCTCAACGCACCGGACGTGTTCAGGGACACCCTCGGCCGCCAAGACCTCGTCGATGGTGGCAACCAGCGCTTCATAGCGAACCCGAATCTCTGCACTCACAAGTTGCCTCCTCACAGCTTCAAGTTGAAGTCCTCGGGCGCCAGGCCAAGGTCCTCTCCGAGTCCTCGCAGGCCGGCTGCCACGTCCGGGGGCAGCGGGATGCCCGTGGTGAGCGCCGCTTCCCGGTGCTCCCATTCGATCTCGCCGGGCACGTACACGCGCTCCACCCCGGCTGCCTTCGGCGCAGCGTGCAGCTCACGCACCATGCTGTCCATCCGGCTTTTGAATTCGGCCAAAGGCATCATCGCGCCGATGTCGAACGCAATGAAGGCATGACCCTGGTCGACCTTCTCCCGGGAGTTGGTGGCCCAACTGACCACGCCGCTCAACAGCGCCGCGCCGGTCAATGCACCGCTTAACACCTCAACCAGGACCGCCAGCCCATAACCCTTGTAGTCAGCCAGCGGCAGGAGCGCGCCTGCTTCCGGAAAGCGACTGGGATCGGTAGTCGGCAGGCCACTGTCGTCGATCAACCAGGTGTCCGGCACCGATTTGCCCAGTGCCTTAGCTGCGAACACTTTCGTCGCAGCTACACGGCTGGTGGCAATGTCCAGAAACACCATCCGTTCTTCGCCTGCGGGCGCGGCCCACGCGATAGGGTTGGTCCCGATGACTTTGGCGGCCGCGCCCGTAACGGTCATCACCGGATCGACGTTGCACATGGCTATACCCAGCATATCCTCGATCGCTGCCAGCCGGGCATAGTAGCCTGCGGCCCCAAAATGGCTGGTATGCTTCACCCCGACATAACCAACGCCGCAAACGCGAGCCTTCGCCTTCGCCAGCTGCATCGCGCGGCAGGCCACCGCCGGGGGCATTGCATAGTGGGCATCCAGCATGGCCCACGCGGGCCCCTCCGACACAAGCGTCTCTGCCGCGGAAGGATTCAGCCGGCCATCCCGCACGTTCTTGATCAGACCGCGCAGTTGCCGCGTGCCGTGAGTGAAGGTGCCAAGCGTGTCGGTCGTCACCAGCGCGTCAGCCGTCAGTTTGGCATCGACTGCATTGACCCCCACCTGGCGCAGCGCGGCCAGGCAGAAGGCAGTCAGGTCCTCAAGCTGAACGGTGAAATGTGTTGCCGTGGAACTCACGTCGTTTCTCCTTTCCTCAGGGTGAGAGTCGACCTGACCATACCGCACGCAGGCACGGCTGTCAACTTGAAGGCACTTAACTAAAACGGCCCGGTGAAGTCACCAGGCCGTCTGCAGGATCAAGCGCATCTTGATGCAGGTGGTACCCCCAGCGGGACTCGAACCCACGCTTCTAGCTCCGGAGGCTAGCGCTCTATCCACTGAGCTATGGGGGCGTATATGCCCAAATTATAGCACCGGCGTCGCCACGAGGCAAAATCGGAGGGCTTAAAAGACCGGGCCGAAGTTAGGCACTGCCAGCCCTGCCTAACCCCGACCCTTAAGTGACTTAAGTTTACCACGGCCCCACAGACGTTAAGTGATTTTCAATACACTGTTACAGCAGGCGCAATACGATGGCGCCGATAAGGATGACAGACAAACTGGCAAAAACCAAGTAGTCGCCTCGGTGAAAGCTGAGGGGTCGATATGTCGTACGGCGCACCCCCTCAGCACCCAACGCTCGCGCCTCCAGAGCCCATCCAAGCCGCTCACCGTGTCGTAGCGCACCGATTACGACGGCAATCAATATGGGCCGATACGACTGGAGCCGGGCGAAGAAACTTCGCTGCGCCAAGTCCAGGCCGCGCGCCTCCTGCGCTTCGCGCACTTGCTCGAAGAGGCCGGCCAGGATGGGCAAATAGCGTAAGGCCAATGCGACGGTCAATCCCCAATCGTATGGCAGCCCCAACGATACAAATCCGCGCACCATCTCCCCCTGATCTGTCGTGCTTAGCCAGAAGAAGAACGTCAGTCCCAACGCCAGAAGCCTGGAGGCAAGCAATGCACCCTGGTGGAACCCCTGTGGCGTAATCCGTATGGGTCCCCAGGCAACCCAGGCAGGCCCGGCGCCGCCGGCAAAAAGCGTGGTGAGACCCAGGACCAAGGCCAGGAGGAGGACAATGCCGCGCAGGAAACGGACGATTCGGACTCGCGGGGCCTGCGCAACCAACAGCAGGGCCAACGCGGCCGCGCTGACACCCAGGGCCACCGGCACGCGGGGCCACAGGAAAGTGAGGACGATCAGAACAAAAACGATGGCAAGCTTCACCCGGGGATCCAGGCTGTAGACCCATGTGTTGCGGCGAAAATAGATGTCGTAGCTAGAGGACATCGGCCAACTCCGCCACAGTGCGAATCGACGATGGCACGCCAAAGGGAGCCAACCGTTGGGCCAGGCGCACAACTGGGGGCACGGTCAAGCGGGCCTTTGTGAGCACCATACGCTGACCAAACAGGTCTGCAGGCGGTCCATCGAACAGGACGCGCCCGGTGTGCATCACGATGACACGGGCGGCATGCTCGGCAATCAAGCGCACATCGTGCGTGATCAGGATGACCGTGCCCCCCTCTCTGCAAAACGCGGCCACCCGAGCCATGAGCTCGTGCCGGCTGCGCCAATCCAAGCCGCCCGTGGGTTCATCCAGGACTAGGATTTTCGGTCTGGCAGCAAGTACGGCCGCCAGCGTGACCTGGCGCCGCTGGCCGAGGCTGAGGGTGGCTGGCGGGAGATCCGCGCAGGCAGTCAGGTCGTGCGCGGCCATCGCAGTGTCCACGCGCGTCGCCACCTCATCCGGCGGCAGTCCTTGAAGGTGCAGCCCGAAGGCAATCTCCTCGCGGACGGTGGGCGCAAAGATCTGGTGATCCGGATTCTGGAACACATAGCCAACCGAACGAGCCAACTGCGGCACCCGCAGCGCTGCAGTATCCTGGCCGGCGACGAGCACGCGTCCTGCGGAAGGCTTGAGCAGGCCATTGAGATGCTTGGCCAATGTCGTCTTGCCCGAGCCATTTGGGCCGGCCAGGACGACGAATTCGCCCGCCTGGATCGACAGGTCGACGCCTCGCAGGGCAATTGTGCCGTCTGGATAGGTGAAGCCCAATTGCTCGATACCGATCTGGGGGGTAGCCACGCTGCCCGTCCGTAGAGGCGGAGCATGCAACGTCTCTGCGACAGCATTCGGATGTACCGAGACATCGCCTTCAACCATCGCGCGTCGTACTCCCCGCACGGCGCTGCTCAAAGAGGAAAAACGAAACGGCTTGCCCAGCCGCTCGGATAACTCGTGCGACACCTCGGCTATCTGGGGCAAGCCGATGCCCCACGCCTTTAGATCTCGCTCGTGGGCAAAGACCTCTTCCGGGCTCCCATCCAGGACAATCCGCCGGTCATGCAACACCAGGACCCGTTGGACGTATCGCTGAACGCGCTCGACGTCTTGCGTAGCAAGGAGGATTGCGATGCTACGCTGCCTCGCGAGGCGAAGCAAGACGGAAAAAACCGCGGCCTTTCCCCCTGGGTCCAGATTAGCGGTGGGCTCATCGAGGACCAGGACCTGCGGCCGCATGGCAAGCGTCGCTGCAATCGCAACGCGTTGTTTCTCGCCCCCTGACAGCCTCGAGGGGTTGCGATCGCGATAGTCGTCGAGCCCGACGGCGTGCAAGGCCCAGTTAACGCGCTCGGCAATTTCTGCTCGCGGCAAGCCGAGGTTCTCAGGGCCGAAGGCAAGCTCATCCTCGACCCGCATCTGGGTCAGTTGTGTCTCGGGATCCTGGAAGACCAGGCCTGCGGCCTGTGCGATGCGCGCAACTGGTTGCTCGCGGGTGTTTAGTCCGCTTACCAACACCCGACCTCGGAAGATGCCGCCTGTCGCATGGGGCGCAAGACCGTTGAGCGCCAGGCATAACGTGCTCTTTCCCGCCCCCACTCGGCCCAGCAGGGCAACGAACTCGCCGGCTTCGATATCGAGCGACACATCGTCCAGGACCTCGGTCGGCGCGGTGCCAGGCAGAGGAGGTGGGTAGGCGTAATAGAGGTCACGAACCTGGACGGCAGGAGGCACTTAGGTCAACTCTGAGACTGCGAGGAACGGATGGGCTGCAGCTCACGACGGCTTACACCGGAAGGGTGTGAGCTGCAGCGCAACCTCATTTCGGCAGGAACGACGCATCGACTACGTCAGTATAGGGGATGTCCCGGCTTACAAGTCCCTTGGCCTTGAGCCATGCGGTCACGTCGGCCACTTCCCCCTCGCTCGGCACGCCCCTCTCCGGGAATGGCGGCATCTGATACGAGTTCTGAATCGACTCGGGCACACGGCCCTGCTCCATCAGGACGGCACGGTATTTCTCCGGATTAGCGTTGACTTCCTTGACGGCTTGCTCCCAGGCACTGAGAAATCGACGGACGGTCTCTGGTCTCGATTTCAGAGTGCTGATCTGAAAGACCAGGACCGACTGCGAGAGATTCGCATACCTGGCGTCATCGACAACGAGCCTGGCGCCGGCAGCAATCGCGCCCTGGGCGAGCGGATCGGGCAGGACCGCGGCCTGAATGTTGCCGTTCATCAACTGTTCGAAGCGCACCGTGATGGCTCCAACCTCAATTTTGGCGATCTCACCGGCCGTGAGTCCTTCGAAAGTCAGGATACGATCGGTCAGGTACTCGATGATGGTGTTATTGCTGATCCCAACAGGCACGCCCTTCAGGTCAGCAGGAGTCGAAATATTCGACTTCGGACTCGCCAGGATCCGGAACAGCGGCGCGTCGGGGAACGGTCTGCGCGAGGTATACACTGCCTTCACCTTCACGCTGTCCTTGTTCAACAGGCCGACCCCCTGTAGGTCCGTAAGCACCCCGTCTACCTGACCGGTCTGAAGCAAGACGTCCCGCTCTTGTGGGCTTTTCACGGGGACGAGCTCAACCTCTACACTCTGATCCCCAAAATAACCATTCTGCAGCGCGATGTAGATCGGAATCGTGTCCAGCACAGGAATCAGCGCTAGCTTGAGCTTCGCTTCCTCGGTCGGGGCAGCAGGCACAGGCGCGCAGGATGAGACGGTCATGCCAAGGACAATGACGACCAGGAAGAGCGACACAACAGGAAGAAACCGGCGACACTTCATCTCAACCTCTCCAACAATCTACCTGGGGCGCTGGCCCTTCTGCGCAGGCTTTTGCACAGGGAGTTCGCCCTGGGTTGGGCGCCGGCGGCGCCAAGGGACTACAGGCGGCTCTGCCTGGGCCGCCTCTTCTTCCTCTTCGAACCAATCGATCCATTCCGGCTCGGGCTCAAACGGCGCATTGTGCGCGACCAGGCGGTAGATGGCAAAGCCGATACCAAGTGCGACCGCAAGAGCGATCAAACTGCCCTGCCACTGGCTGAGATCGAACCAGCGGCTGAGAAGCCATCCGATTGCCGCCACCCCCAAACTGCCCACCAAAGCAACCAGAAGAGCTACGAGCACAATCACAAATGCAACGACCAAACCAGCCACGATTCCGCGCACGGCATTTGCTCCTTCACATTCCTATGAACCAGCAGAGTCCGAGGATGAAGTTTTGTTAGATGGCAGCATAGCACAATCGAATTACATTGTGTGTGAGATCACCACCCGAAGTCCGATCAGAATCAGGATAATGCCTCCGATGACCTCCATCCGCTTGCCAAACTTGCTGCCTAGCCGGTTCCCGAGGGCAATTCCGATCACCGACATTGCAGCAGCAACCACGCCAATCACAAGCGCGGGATAGAAGATATTCACTTTTAACATGGCCAGCGAGAGGCCGATGGCGAACGCGTCGATGCTTGTCGCGATGGCCAGCATGATCAACGTCCCACCGCGCGATGGATCTGCTGCCATCGTTTCTCCGTTTAAATCCAGTCCCGAGCGCACCATGCGGCTGCCGACAAACGCCAGGAGTGCAAACGCGATCCAGTGGTCGAAGGCAGAGATGTAATTGGCCACCAGGGAACCGCTTAGCCAGCCGAGCACCGGCATCAAGCCCTGGAACAAGCCGAAGTGAAATGAGAGCCGAAACACCGGGCGGGGACCGTTGATGAAACGCGTTGCACCGGACGCCAGGCTCACAGCGAACGCATCCATCGCCAGGCCAAGGGCGATCAAGAGAATTTCCACAAAACTCATCGCAAAAAGGGATTCCTTCTCGCCGCAGAACACATAGAGAACGCAGAGGACGGTAAGGGGGTAACTCCCCTTTCAGCCTCTGCGCTCTTGATGCCGTCTGCGGCGAGGTTGTTAGTTCTTCTCGTACGGTACGCCGTCCGCCGCGGGTGAAGCCGCGCGGCCCACCACGCCGGCCAGCACGATCATGGTCACGATGTACGGGGCCATGAGCAGGAACTCGGATGGAATCGGCACCCGCAGGATTTGCAGCTTGACTTGCAGCGAATCCGCAAAGCCGAAGAGCAACGACGCCAGGAAGGCGCCAATCGAAGTCCACTTTCCGAAGATCATCGCAGCCAGGCCGATGAAGCCCTTGCCCGCCGTCATCACCTCGTCGAAACGGCCGGCCGAGCCGATGGTGAAATAGGCGCCGCCGATGCCCGCGATCGCACCGCCGAGGATGACGTTGATATACTGG
>CAYLZG010000062.1:0-22521 GCA_964387985.1 uncultured Anaerolineales bacterium
CCAACTGCCCGACAAAGGGCCTCATCCTGGTCGCGATGCCGGGCAGATCACTGGGAGCCAGCGTGGTGACCGGGTTCTGAACGGAATGCTCGGGAAGGGAAGCGTATTTTTCCGCTTCCGGAGCGATTTGATCCACTTGCTCTTTGGCAAGGGTCAACGCCACCGTCTTTTTCTCATCGAAAGCGATGGTGTATCCATTGGCAAAGACAAAGGGCGCGACAGTCGCGCCGCAGTTGTCGCATTTGATGGCATCTTTTCCGATCCCCTCGATGTGGGTCTCCGGCCAGAGTTTTCCGCAATTCTGGCATTTCGCGGCCACGAAAGGATCTCCCACACAAAAGCTTCCCTGAATGACATCTACGCCGGAGGAGGTGACTTTGCTGGTCACATCGATGGAAAGAATACGGATCGCAATGCTGTCTCCGGGCATGGCCCCCTCCACTGCCACCGGCTGAGTGACTTCATGACCGCCGCGGATCTCCGGCGTGATCATCGGTCCCCAGCATCCCGGTGCAGTATTGGCGATGATGGTTCCGCCGTCCCTCACCGGCCCCAGCATTTCGGCGCTGGGTCCAAGGATCCCGTTGGTGTACGTATTCACAAGAATCGTATTCGTCGCCATAGTACCTCCTTGGTGATTGAGTCATGAGATGTGAGTAGGTAGTTCGGTCTCGTCTTAGGCATGACAATTCTGACAAAAGTCTATCATTCCGACGCTCTGGTGTAAAGCTCAAGTCACATCTGAACCATTCTGCGCTATAATTGGACGGCATATCCATACCAGCGAGGGTGATCTCATGAGACAACTCGCCGCCAGGCTCGCCCGTCCAGTAGCGCTGCTGGCATTGCTCATCGGCTCGTTCGTTGCACCGCGGGCCGGCGCACAGACCGCCACACCCCCTGCGCCAGGGGTCACCCCCTCGCCCACGCTCACCGCCATGCCCACGCCCGATATCTCGCGCCTCCAGCGGACCGATAACTACCTCGTGCTGGGCGCGGACGTCAGGCCGGGTCCCTGGATGATGCACACCGATTCGATCATGCTGATCGCGATCGACCACGACACCCAACAGGTGGGCGTGCTGAGCATCCCGCGCGACCTGTGGGTCGATATTCCCGGCTGGGGCGCGGACCGCATCAACAAGGCGTACTTCGTCGGCGACTACCAGAAACGGAAGGGTGGCGGCGCGGCGCTCGCCAGGGAGGTGGTCGGGCAGATGCTGGGCGTGCCCATCTCGCACGTGGTGTTGATCAAGATGGACGGACTCGAGCAGTTGGTCGACGCGCTGGATGGCGTCACCGTCAAGCTGGACTGCCCGCTCTACGAGCAGACACCCGATCCAAAGAATCCGAACCGGCTGGTGAACTGGACGCTGCCCGCGGGCGAAGTCCTGCTCAACGGCGCAGATGCCCGCAAGTTTGCGACTTACCGGTATATGACGAGCGACTTCGGCCGCGCCCAGCGCCAGCAGATGCTCATCTGGGCGATCCGTAACCGCGCGAAGAGCCTGGACATCCTCCCGCGCATTCCCCAGCTGTGGGACGCGCTCTCCAGGACAATCACGACGGACCTGACTGTGCTGGACGCGATCCGGCTGACCCGGTTCGGCCTGTCCCTGGAGCCGGGGAACGTGCACGGTACAGCGCTGGACCGGGATGTCGTTAGGCCGTTCATCACCAGGGGCGGCGCGTCCGTTCTGGCGATCAAGGACCCACAAAGCCTGAACGGGCGCCTCGCAGAGCTGTTCACCGCGCAACCGCTGGCCGCGCTCAGTCCGACCGGGACCAAGTGTCCGCCGCCGCCAGAAGGCCTGGCACCGCCGCCAAAAGGCCTGGGGCCGCCCACGCCCGCGCCATCGCCCACACCCTGATGCGCACCGGCGTTCGCGTCAACCGGTGCACGCCGCAAGTGGTGCAGCCAGCGCCGGTCAGGCCAGGCCCGTTTGGGGTGCGTTGTACTTCATGGGAACCCGTCATACACAGCCAATACACATCGGGCGCGATACTGTGGCAGCGGACGTCGCATGGCAACGGCCGCTGCATGGCAGCGGACGCTGCATCACAACGGACGTTGTCTGACAACGTCAGGCGCTGGCAGCCGCCAGCATACCCATTTTCAGGAGGATGAATCGTGGACGAACTGGTCAAGGATGTTTCCGTTAAGGCTGGCATCACCGAGGCGCAGGCGCGCATCGCGGTGGACACCGTAATCGACTATGCGAAGGCCAAGTTGCCGCCGGCGCTTGCATCGCAGGTCGATGGCGTCATCTCCGGCAAGACCGATTTGAACGGGCTCGGCGCGCTCGGCGCAATGTTGGGCGGGTTGTTCGGAAAGAAGTAACACCCCGAACGACCGGAAGCTGCCCTCATGGGAGGCATAGCTATGCGAAAGATCAAGATGTGCATCGACACCAAGGTGCTGCCGCCCGACATGATCGTGGCGGCAAATCGTGTGGCTGTCGATCTGGGCCTGGCAGACCCGGATCCCTTTGAAATGGCGGTGACGCGTCCCTGGCGCAGGGGAAGCACACTATCCGTGCGTTTCCTCGGCGGCGAGAAAGCGGTCCAGGAACGCGTGGAGCACTATGCCCACCAATGGGAGCAGTATGCCAACATCAGGTTCAGATTCGTCACAGAGGGTCCGGCCGTCCTGCGCATCGCGTTCATCGACGGCGCGGGCTCGTGGTCGTACATGGGGACCAGCAACGTGCTCCACTGGTTCAACCAGCATGCACCCACGATGAACTACGGCTGGCTGACCCCCTCGACCGGTGATATCGAATACAGCCGGGTGGTGCTGCACGAGTTTGGGCATGCGTTGGGCTGCATCCACGAGCACCAGCATCCCCAGGGCGGGGTGCCTTGGGACAAAGAGAAGGCCTACGCCTATTACGCGCAGAACGGCTGGACGCGGGAAGAGGTCGACTTCCAGGTGTTCAAGCGCTACAACCTGCCGTCCACCCAGTACAGCCAGTTTGACCCCCAGTCGATCATGATGTATCCGGTGCCCGAGGACATCACGGTCGGGGACTTCTCGGTCGGCTGGAACACTGAGCTATCGGAGACCGACAAGGCCTTCATCGGCACGATCTATCCTTTTCACTAGACAGCCTTGCTGAAACCTCAATCACCGATCCTCCTTCGCGCCCTGGCTCGCCTGCGGCCGTACTGGCGGCTGACGATGGGCGCGTATTCCGGCATGCTCGTCGCGACGGGCCTGGCCGTGCTTATCCCCCAGTTTATCCGCTTCATCGTGGACGAAGGCATCGGCGGCCGCAACACGACGCTCCTGCTGCAGTCGGTGCTCTCCCTGCTGGGACTGACCCTGCTCAAGGGAGCCGCCCTCTACTTCGAGGGCCGGTGGACCGAGATCGCATCGCAGGGCGTGGCGTACGACCTGAGGCGCGATATCCACCACAAGCTGGCTGCGCTCTCCTTCTCGTATCACGACCGGGCCGAAACGGGGCAGCTGCTGTCCCGCGCGGTCCAGGATGTCGAGCGCATCCGCTTTCTCACGGGCCGTGCAGTCCTGCGGCTGACGGAAGGCGTCGTGCTCGCGGTGGCGACCGTCACCGTCCTGTTCGCCATGAACGCGCAGATCGCGGGCCTGACCCTGCTCATCGTTCCCCTTCTCTCGCTGAGTGCGTTCCACTTCGGCAGACAACTGCGTCCCCTGGGATTGCGCATCCAGCGGCAACTGGCCGAAGTCACGACCCGGCTGGAGCAAAATCTGCGCGGCGCGCGCATCGTCAAGGCCTTCGCGCAGGAGGATGCGGAGGTTCGCCGCTTCGACGAAGCCAATGACCGCTGGTTCGATCTGTCTGCACAGCAGGCCGCGCTGCAGGCCCGCAACGATCCGCAGTTGGCGCTCATCGCCAATCTGGGCACGGCCGCGGTGATCGGCGTGGGCGGATGGCTCGCGATCGAGGGCAGGCTCACCCTGGGCGAGCTGGTCGCCTTCACGACCTACCTGGGCCAACTGGTGACGCCGGTGAGGCGTATCGGCAACATCATCCCCGCGCTCGCAATCGCATCCGCGGCCGGTGAACGGATCTTCGAGATCCTCGACGCACAGTCGGAGGTGCGTGACGATCCCACTGCCGTGCCGCTGCCCCCGATCAGGGGCCACGTGCGCTTCGAAGGAGTGCATTTCGCCTACTTCGGCCGGCATCCCGTGCTTTCGGACGTGACCTTTGAGGCAGCACCCGGGCAGGTCATCGCGCTGCTCGGAGCGACGGGCTCCGGCAAATCGACCATCATCAACCTGATCCCGCGCTTCTACGATCCGACCGCCGGGTGGATCACGGTGGATGGGTACGACATCAGGAAGGTGACCCTCAACTCGCTCCGGGACCAGGTGGGCATCGTCCTGCAGGAGACCCTGTTGTTCGCCGGCAGCGTGCGGGAGAACATCGCGTTCGGCAGGCCCGGCGCCACGCTGGACGAGGTGATCGCCGCGGCGACGGCGGCGCAGGCGCACCAGTTCATCATGGACATGCCACAGGGGTATGACACGGTGGTGGGCGAACGCGGTCTGACCTTGTCGGGTGGCCAGCGGCAGCGCGTCGCCATCGCGCGCGCCCTGCTCAAGGATCCGGGCATCCTGATCCTGGATGATGCGACATCGAGCGTTGACACCGAAACCGAGCAGCTGATACAGGAGGCGCTCACCGCCCTCATGGCCGGCCGGACATCCTTCGTCATCGCCCAACGGCTGAGCACGCTTCGCAGGGCCGACCTGATCCTCGTACTGGATCGCGGCCGGATCGTTGCGCGCGGGACGCACCAAACCTTGCTTCAAACCTCGGGGCTGTACGCTGAGGTGTATCAGCACCAGGTCGCGGAAGAGCAAAGATGACCGTTTCGATCGGCTCATCCGGTCCCGGGATGGGTCCGGCAGGCGCACTGGAACGCTTCGGCGGCAATCCGGAGGGGAAGCCGTTCGACCGCCGCGTTGCGCTGCGCCTCCTCGCATATCTCAGGCCTCACTGGCGGCGGATGCTGGTCGCGCTCGTCCTCATGCTGGTTGGCTCGGGTCTGTCGATCCTCGCGCCCTATCTCATCAAAGTCGCGGTCGACACCAATATCGGCGGCGGCGACCTGCCCGGTCTCTGGCGCACTGCCGGACTGCTGGTTCTGACCTTCGTCGCGCTCTTCGGTGTATCGCAAGGCCAGCAGTATCTGTTGAGCTGGGTCGGACAAAGGGTGCTCACGACCCTGCGGGCACAACTCTTCCGGCATCTGCAGGCGCTGCACCTGGGCTACCACGACACGCACATCGTCGGCGTCACGATCTCGCGCGTCATCAGTGACGTCAGCGTCATCAACGAGCTGCTCTCGCAGGGCACGGTCACCCTCATCGGCGACGCCCTGGTGCTGGTCGGAATCGTCATCGTCATGCTCCAGATGAGCCCGCAGCTGGCGTTGCTGGCATTTTCCGTCCTGCCGTTGATGGTGCTGGCCACGTGGCTCTTCACACGGCGGGCCCAGACTGCGTTTCGCGAGACGCGCACCCGGGTTGCGGCAGTGGTGGGGGACCTTGCCGAGGATATCACCGGCGTGCGGGTGATACAGGCATTCGCGCAGGAATCCGCATCCGAGGAGCGGTTTGACCGGGTCAACGCTGCATCCCGGGATGCCAACATCGGTGCGATGACCCTGTCATTCGTCTTCCTGCCCGCGGTGGAGTTCCTGGGGATGTTGGCCACGGCGATCGTGCTCTGGTTCGGCGGCCGCCTGGTGGCAGCAGAGGAGCTGACGCTGGGCGTGATCGTCGCGTTCCTGGCATACGTCTCGCGCTTCTTCCAGCCCATCCAGGAGCTCAGCCAGATCTATACGACCATGCAGGCGGCCATGGCAGGGGGCGAGCGCGTGCTGGAGTTGCTCGATGCTCCACCCCTGGTCAGCGATCCGCCCTCCGGGGCGGAGATGCCGCGCATCCGGGGGAAGATCGAGCTGCGGGATGTCTCCTTCGCCTACCGGGGCAGCGAACGCGTGCTTCACGACGTGAACCTCACCATCGAGCCCGGGCAGACCGTGGCGCTGGTGGGCCCGACAGGCGCGGGCAAGACGTCCATCGCCAACCTGGTCGCCAGGCTGTACGATGTCACCGAGGGCGCAGTGCTGATCGACGGGATCGACCTCCGCACGGTGACCCAGTCATCGCTCCGCCGGCAGTTCGGACTCGTGCCGCAGGACGCGTTTCTGTTCAGCGGAACCGTTGCCGACAACATCCGTTTCGGTCGCCCCGCGGCGAGCGATGAGGAGGTCGAGGAAGCCAGCCGGCTCGCCAATGCGCACGCGTTCATCGATCGCCTGCCCGCGGGCTACGACACCGAGATCCTCGAGGGTGGGGTGAACCTTTCGGCCGGCGAGCGCCAGCTCATCTGTATCGCGCGGGCGATCCTGGCCCGGCCGCGCATCCTGATCCTGGACGAAGCCACCTCCAGCGTGGACACGGTGACCGAATTGCTCATTCAGGACGCCCTTGACAGGCTCCTGGCAGATCGCACGGCCTTAGTGATCGCACACCGGCTCAGCACCGTCCGTCACGCGGACCTTATCTGCGTGGTGGAGGACGGGCGCATCTCCGAGCGCGGCACACATGACGAGCTTCTCGCCACGGGTGGACTCTACTGGGAGTTGTACCAACGACAGTTCGTCAATCCGTAGAAGAGATGGTTGCGATCCCCTTGCTCAGTCTTCAGACAGGGCGCGCTCCCAGTGTTCCAGCAACGCGGCAATATCGTCGAAGATGAAATCGGGGCCGTAGGCTTCGGCCTCCTCCCGGTCCGTCGAGCCGGAGAGCACCAGGATCGTTCGCAGGCCCGCGCGCTTGCCGCCTTCCATGTCCGTATCGATGCGATCTCCGAGCGTGGCGGTAGACTCCGGCAGGGCGGCCATCTGGGCCATGGCCATCTCAAACATCGTGGGCTCGGGCTTGCCGATTGCCACGGGCTTGACGCCCGAGCCGACCTCGATCGCAGCGATCAATGCGCCCGTACCCGGAACCAGGCCCTCTTCGGTCGGCCGGGTAGGGTCGAGGTTCGTAGCGACAAAGGCTGCGCCGCGGCGGATCAACACTGCGGCACGCTTGATCTTATCGTAGGTGACGCCCCAGTCGATGCTGGCTGCCACGACCTCCGCATCATCATCGACCAGCACAAACCCGGCTTCAGCCATGGCAGCGCGCAGGGAATTCTCTCCGAAGACGTGCACGCGCGTGCCGGGCGCATATCGCCCGGCCAGCCAGGTCGCGGTCGCGGTGCCCGAGGTCATGATCTCTTCCGGCCGCACCTCCGCGTCCATCTTCGCCAGCTTGGCGGCATATTGCTCCGGCGTGCTGCCCGAGTTGTTGGTTGCCATCACGAAGGCAATGCCACGGTCACGCAGAAACCGAATAAACTCGGACAGCCGCGGCAGTGGCTCAGCGCCCCGGTAGAGCACGCCATCCATGTCGATGACGAGATGTTTTATGTCACGTAGATCGGTCACGAAATCACCTTTACCCTGAAAGCTTGAAGATTCAGCCCCATTATCGCATATGAACGCGGCACACCTGGAAATAGAAAGCGGTCGAGCAACACCTGCCAGCCGCGATGACGGTAGAGAACATGTGCGACGGTTTCCACCGCCATCGTAGACAGCACCGCGCGACTCTGCATCACCCCTGCAAGCAGCCCATCGTGCAACGCGCCGCCTGTGCCCCGCCCCTGATGTTCCGGCATCACGGCAACCTCCGCGACCTGGAACGCGTCGGACAGCCATTCAGCCGCCATCTCGCTGTCCATTGCACGCGCCACATGGTCATACCACCATTGGCCCGGCAGACTGTGGTAGCCGTAAGCGAAACCCGTGATCTCTCCGTTGCCCGCATCCAGGGCGGCGGCGCATCGAAAGTCCGGTCGCTGCGTCAACGCAGGAAGCACCCGCGCGAATTCAGCGACTTCCCGGGACTTCCTGTAGTACGGTGGGCCGCCAAAGGCTGCGCGATAAATGGCCGAGAGCTGATCGACCAGGAGCACCACCTGCGATGCCGGCAGCACTATCGTCTCCATCCCCGTCATTGTCCGCATTCGGGCCTGCCTGTCAACTTCAAGTCCCGCGCGCTGGCGGCACGCAGATGCGCTATCGTAACCTCAGCCGGTGGCTCCGCATCCAAAAAGATACGGCGATGATATTGGCAGAACAGCCGATGCAGGCTATCATAGATGGCTGGAGCTCGCGCAATCTTACGTGACGTAGGGGCAGGTATTGCACCTACCCTTATGATAGATGAGGAAAAACTATGGCGAAATCTGATTTCGTGATCGACGTTACTGATGCAACTTTCGAGGCCGATGTCGTACAACGATCCAGGAAAACCCCCGTGGTCGTCGACTTCTGGGCCCCCTGGTGTGGCCCGTGCAGGATGCTGGGTCCGGTGCTCGAGAAGCTGGCAGCGGAGTTCAAGGGCGGCTTTATCCTGGCTAAGATGAACACGGACGAGAACCAACAGGTCGCGATGCAGTACGGGATCCAGGGAATCCCGGCAGTGAAAGGGTTCAAGGACGGCAAGCTGGCGGCCGAGTTTGTCGGCGCGGTGCCCGAACCCCAGGTGCGGGCATTCCTGCAGAAGCTTGGGGTGAAGGTCGGCAGCGGCGGAGGCGGACAGGAAGGGCCCGATCCGGACGTCCTGATGGCCCAGGGCAAATGGGTCGAAGCTGAGATGGCCCTGCGGCAGATGGGCGCTACCAACGGCGCTGAGCCCTCCGTCACACTGAGCCTGGCCCGGGCACTGCTGGCCCAGGGCAAGGCGGAAGAAGCCAACGACCTGCTGGACAAAGTGAACAATGGTCCTGAGCTGGCGCAGGCGGCAGCATTACGGCCACTGGCTGCGTTGTTGCTGAACGCCGCCACCGCCACGAACGGCGCTGGTGACCTCGACGGGCTCTACCTCACCGCCGGACAGAAGGTTGCCGGCGGGGATCTGCGTGGAGCAATGGATGCATTGCTCGACGTGCTGCGTAGGAACAAGCAGTTTCGAGGCGGCGAAGCGCGGCAGGCGATGCTGGCGATCTTCGCGGTATTGGGCGACGACCATGCATTGGTGCGCGAATACCGCACCAAGCTGGCATCGGTGCTGTTCTAGAGGGAAAATAACTGGCCGGGCCCGGAGCCCGGCCAGTTCCATCCTGATACGTAGAGGATCCTATACGTTCTGCAGCAGGCCCAGGAACGAAATCAACCCCAACGACATATTGTAGATCGCGTGCGTAATCATCGCAGTCGAGGTGTTCACTCGCTGCCGAAGGATCCCCAGCGCCAGGCCGATCACGAAAACCGCAACCGTCGAAAAGCTGAGACCGTATTGGCTGTGAAGCAGGGCAAAGAGCAGCGTGGTGAAGACCAGGCCGAAACGCGGCTGGAGCGCGCCGCGAAAGATCGTCTCTTCCCCGAGGGCAGCTGCAAGACCCAGCGTGAGGATGCCCGGTATGGACATCGTCAACGGGCCGATGAGCTGCTCGGTCAGCCGTTCCACGCCCTCGCTGGCGCCCAGCCCCAGCTGGGCTGCGAGTGATTCTGCCCCGATCACCAGTGGCACCATCACCAGGCCGACCACCAGGCCCAGCATGGCCTGGCCCCATGACGGCACAACGATGCCGAGCCGGGTTAGGGCCGCGCCGAGGCTCCGGCGCGCAAGCAGTCCTACCCCGATGAGGCCCATCAGAACAAAGGTTATGTTCTGCACCCAGAGACCCGGCGCCGGATTGGATTGCACCCCGGCCTGGGCGCTCGTCTGCAGCATATCCGCGAGGTTGTCGATGCCGACCGCCATCGTGAACGCAAGATTGATCAGGACCAGGGACGTCATCGAGAGCGCCACCGCATGCACGGGATGAGACGGGTCGATCGGGGTGAAGCGGGCAAACAGGCGCCGCGCGGGCCGGGTGAGCAGAAGCAGCCCGAACAGGGACAGGATGAGCAGCGCGGCCCCCATCCAGGGAAGACGCTCGACCTGGAAGCCCATTGATGCGAGATCGACGCTGTTGAATGCCTCCGGCGCGGCAAGGGCCGCCAGGCCCGCGCCCAGCAGGGCGAGGCCCCCAAGCACCAGGACCCCGTACAGGAGGAACAGCAAGCCATAGCTCAGGATCTTGAGGGCGCGCTCGTTGCGCAGGTCGCCCTCGATCCGTTTGCGGTGGCTCAGATTGGCAAACCAGAGAACCCCCAGAATCGGAAGAAACAGCAAGACCGTCATTACTACGTCCATGATGCAGCAATCCTCTCGTCATAGGTCGGTCGCGGCCGGTGTAACGGGCCGCGACCGAATCATATCACTAACTCAGCTATTCGCCGCCAGTTCCATCTGTCGCTGGTACAACTGGCTGTAAAGTCCATTTCGCGCCAGCAATTCGTTGTGGTTACCAATCTCCCGGATGCAGCCATTCTCCAACGCAATGATCTTGTCCGCATTGCGGATGGTGCTGAGGCGGTGGGCGATCACCAGTGCGGTGCGGCCCTTGAGCACCTCTTCGAGCGCCTGCTGAATCAGGTACTCCGCTTCCGCGTCCACGGAGGAGGTCGCCTCGTCGAGAATCAAGACGCGCGGATCTGCCAGGATGGCGCGCGCGAGCGCAAGGCGCTGGCGCTGCCCGCCGCTCAACTTCACGCCGCGTTCGCCGATCTCCGTATCGTAGCCCTCCGGGAGCGACAGGATGAACTCGTGCGCATACGCGGCCTGGGCGGCCGCGAACAGCTCTTCCTCGGTCGCATCGGGCTTGCCGTAGAGCAGGTTCCGGCGGATCGAGCCGTTGAAAAGAAAGGTGTCCTGCAGGACCACAGCGACATGCTGGCGGAGCGAATCGATCCGCACGTCCCTCAGGTCGTGGCCGTCCAGCAGCACCCGCCCATGTGTAGGGTCGTAGAAGCGGCACAGCAGGTTCGCAATGCTCGTTTTGCCTGCGCCACTGGGACCCACCAGTGCCACCACCTCTCCAGGCTGCACGTGAAAATCGACGTCGTGGAGCACCTCTTCTCCATCGCCATACGTGAAGCGAACGCTCTCGAACAGAACCTCGCCTTGCACGTTCTCCAGCGCTACTGCATGCTCCGCATCCTGGATGTCGGGCGCCTCGTCCAGCAGCTCGAAGATGCGGTCGCCGGCTGCCGCGGCCTGCTGGATGATGTTGTCGATGTCGGTAAGGCGGCGAATTGGCTCGTAAAAAGATACGATATAGGACAGGAACGCGACCAGCGTGCCGAGGGTGACCTCCCCCTGCACTACCATATATGCACCAGCGCCCAGAACCAGCACGGCGCCGAGGTTGGACAGGAAGCCGAGCGCAGGGAAGAACGTCGACCACGTCTTGATGGACGCAATCCGCTCGCCCATGTAGGTGGCGCTCACGCTGCGAAAGCGTTCGAGCTCCACAGCCTCCTGCCCGAATGCCTGAATGACGCGTATGCCGGCCAGGTCGTCCTGAAGCCGGGAGTTGATGTCGCCTAACCGGTCGCGCACCCTGCGGTAGATGGGACGCGCCCGCCTGTTGAACCAGCGCAGGCCCAGCGCGATGAGCGGAACCGGCAGCAATGACAGCAGGGCCAGCCGCCATTCCAGCGTCATAAGGACGATCGTGGCGCCGAACAGCCGCACGAACGCAACGGCCGTCAGGATGGTGCCGTGGGTGATGAACTGCTCCAGCGCGTTCACATCGTTGCTCACCCGTGACATCAGTTCGCCGGTCGACGTCCGCTCGAAGAAGGACAAAGACAATCGCTGGAGGTGGTCATAGAGACGCACGCGCAGATCGTAGAGAAAGCGCTCGCCGATCGTGTGGCGCAGGAATTGGTCACCGAACTCGGTCAGACCGCCCAGCGCGTAGACGAGGACCAGGCCGCCCACCAGCGGCAGGATCAGCTGAAGCTGTCGCTTCCCGATCACATCATCGATGATCGAGCGCTGGAAGAGGGGCGGCAGGAGCCCGATCGCCGTGTTGAGAAATACCAGAAAGGTCGTAACAGCCAGCGTGCGCCAGTACGGGCGCAGATGGTGCAGGAGTCGCTTGAGTGCCGTCATATCAGATCAACCATAACGCCCGGTGACATAGCCTTCGGTCCGTTTGTCCTTCGGCTGGAGGAAGATTTCCCTTGTTGGCCCGACTTCGATCACCGTGCCGGACCGCTTGTCGTCTGTCAGCATCATCATTGCAGTGAAGTCCGACGCGCGTGCGGCCTGCTGCATGTTGTGCGTCACGATCACGATCGTGTAGTTCTCCGAGAGCTCCCGCATCAGATCCTCGATGCGCAGCGTGCTGATCGGATCGAGCGCGGACGCGGGCTCGTCCATCAGGATGACTTCAGGCTTGACCGCGATGACACGCGCGATACACAGCCGCTGCTGCTGCCCGAGAGAATAACTCAAGGCATCCTTGTCCAAGCCATCCTTGACCTCATCCCAAAGATCCGCACCGCGCAGGCTCTCCTCGACGGTATCCGCGACCTCGCCCTTGGAGCTCATGCCGAGCACACGGGGACCGAACGCCACGTTGTCGAACACCGATTGCGGAAATGGATTCGGGCGCTGGAACACCATGCCCACCCGCCGGCGGAGATCCACCACATCCATGTGGGATGTGTAGATATCCTGGCCATCCAGGCGCACGCTTCCTTCTGCGCGCGTCCCCTTGATCGTATCGTTCATGCGATTGAGGCAACGCAGAAAGGTGGACTTGCCACAGCCCGACGGTCCGATGAGCGCGGTGATCTTGCGCTCTGGCACAAGCAGGTTCACGTCGCTCAGAGCCTTCTTCTGCCCGTAGTAGAAATTCAGATGCTCAATATCGATACTTGCCATGACTCACCCAAAACGCCCGGTAATGTAATCCTCTGTGCGCTTGTCTCTCGGCGAGGTAAACAGATCGCGACCTTCCTGATGCTCCACCAGATCGCCCAAGAGGAAAAACGCTGCGTGATCGGCCACCCGTGCCGCCTGCTGCACGCTGTGGGGAACGATGATGATGGTGTAGTCCTTCTTCAGTTCGAGCAGTGACTCTTCGACCTTCCCCGTAGAGATGGGGTCCAGCCCGGAGGTGGGCTCATCGAGAAGCAGTACTTCCGGTTCAAGTGCCAGGCTGCGCGCAATGCACAGGCGCTGCTGCTGCCCGCCTGAGAGCGAGGTGGACGGCTGGTCCAGTCGATCCTTGACCTCGTCCCATAGGGCTGCCTGTTGGAGGCAGCGCACCACCGTCTCTTCCAGCCGCGCCCGATCGCGCAAGCCGGCCAGCCGCGGGCCGTAGAGGATGTTCTCGCGGATGGTGCCCGGCAGCGGGAGCGGCAGGGCAAACACCATGCCGACGCGACGGCGAAGTTGCGGCACGGAAATCCCGCGACCGTAGATGTCCTCACCATCGATCGTGATCTGGCCGGACAGTTTCGTGTTGTCGAGAAGATCATTGAGCCGGTTGATCAGGCGGAGCAGGGTCGATTTGCCGCTTCCGGCGGGTCCCAGGAAGACGGTCACCGCGTTGGCGGCAACATCCAGCGTGATGTCGTTCAGCACCTGCTGCTGCTCGTACCAGTATGAAACCCGGTCAAAACGAATCTTCACGTGATTGGGAGTATTCATCGTCACCATTGGCGCTTCCGCCGGTAGTAGTTGCGAATCCACGAAGCCAACAGGTTCAGCGACAATACCAACACCAGCAGCACCAGCGCGGTTCCGTATTGGATCTCCTCTGGCATGCCGGGCACCTGTGTGCTGATGACGTACAAGTGGTAAGGCAGGGCCATCGTCTGGTCCAGCGGAGAGCGCGGCAGGCTGGGCAGGTAGAAAGCCGCCACCGTGAACAGGATCGGCGCAGTCTCGCCGCCCGCGCGTAACAAGCCCAGGATCACGCCTGTGATGATGCCCGGCAGCGCCTGGGGCAGCACGATGTTGCTGATGCCCTGCCACCGCGTGCCGCCAAGCGACGCGCTCACGGTGCGAAACTCAACGGGCACGGCTCGCAAAGCCTCCTCGGCAGTGCTGATGATGACCGGCAGGGTCATGATCGCCAGGGTCAGCGCGCCCGCGAGGATGGAGGTGCCGAAGTTCAGGAACAGCACGAAGAGGCCCAGCCCGAACAGCCCGTAGACCACAGACGGAATGCCTGCCAGGTTGACGATGGCCAGGCGAATGGCGCGCGTCAAGGTCGTGTCACGCGCGTACTCGGCCAGGTAGATGGCGCCGCCCACCCCGATGGGAATCGCGACGATGGCAGTACCGGCAGTCAGGAGAAGCGTGCCAACGATGGCCGGCCAAATCCCGCCGGCCTTCATGCCATCACTCGGCATCCCGAAGATGAACTCGAGCGAGATGGCCGGCAATCCCCGAACGATGATCGCGCCGATGACGAAGAGAATGGGAATGACCACGAGCAGCGACGCCAGGATCAGTAACCCATATCCGAGGCGCTGAACGGCGTAGCGCCGTGCGGAGCCGGCGTTTGCAGGTTGAATGCGAGCGGATCCCAGCATCAGCGCAGACCTCCGCGGCGCCGCTTCTGGAAGATGGCCGAAGCAGCCGCCAGGTTGATCAGGAACGTCAGGACGAACAGAGCGATTCCGATCCCGAACAACGCATGATAGTGGGTGCTTCCCTGGGCCACCTCACCCATCTCTGCAGCGACGGTTGCGGTCATCGTGCGAACCGGCCGGACCAGGGAGTCGATGGTGATGGGCATACGCGCCGCGTTGCCCGTCACCATCATCACTGCCATCGTCTCGCCGATCGCGCGTCCCATCCCGAGCATGACGGCGGTCAGGATGCCCGATTTGGCTGCGGGCACGACGACACGCCAGATCGTCTGCCACTGGGTCGCGCCCATCGCCAGGCTTGCATCCCGATAGCTCTTCGGAACCGCATCGAGCGCATCCTCTGCCACGGAGATCACCGTCGGCAGGGCCATGTAGGCCAGGATCAACGCGCCCGTGAACGCGGTCAGCCCGGTTGGCGCGCCCAACACCTCGCGGATCACGGGCGCCACCAGCGTCATGCCGAAGAAGCCGAGCACTACCGATGGAATGCCTGCCAGCACCTCGATCAAGGGCTTCAGGATATCACGCGCCCACGATGGAGCCACCTCGCGCACGAAGACCGCGGTTGCCACGCCCAGAGGCAGCGCAATCACGACCGATGCGATGGTCACCAGGACCGAACCGAGGATCAGGGGCACGATGCCGAACCGGTCGAACGTTGGGTACCAGTAGCGCCCAAGGAGCTGATCCGGTGGCACCTCCACGAAGAACGGGACCCCCTCGCGCAGCAGAAACAAGAAGATCAACAGGACGAAACCGATGGTGGAGAACCCCGCGATGCGCACGACCGATTCGAACGCAAACTCGCCCCAACCTCCCCGGGCGCGCGGTTGTGCTCCCGACGTTACTGCCAACTTACTCCTCCTCACCTCAATCCGTTAGCGGCACGAATCCCAATGCCGTAATAAGCCCCTGCCCCTCGCCGAGAATATAGTCAAGATATTCCTTCACCGCTCCCTGTGGCTCGCCGGCCGTGTACATGAACAGATCGCGCGAGATCGGGTAGGCGCCATCATTCACCGTGTCCGCCGAGGGGAACACATAGGGGGCGCCAGCCGCCTTAGCCACGCCCAGCATTTTCTGATCCGGCGTGACGTAGCCAAGGCCATCGTAGCCGATGGCATTCGGATTCTGGCGGATCTCCGCACTGATGCCCTCAGATGACGGCATCAGCAGGGTCTCGGGCGAGAAGAGCAGCTCGCTCTCTTCGCCCAGGCGGATGACTTCTTCCAGAAAATAGACATAGGTGCCCGAATTGGACTCGCGCGACAGCAGGACGATGGGCCGGTCCTCGCCGCCGAGCTCGCGCCAGTTGGTGATCTTCCCGGTGTAGATGTCGGAGATCTGCTGAAGCGTGATGCCGTTGATAGGGTTGGAAGGGTGGACAACAACTGCGATTGCGTCCAGCGCCACGACGTGCTCGAGGGGCTCGATGCCGTTGGCATTGGCGGCCGAGCGCTCTTCATCCTTCATCGCGCGCGATGCATTGGCAATATCGACGGTGCCGTTGATCATCGCGGCGATGCCCGTCCCCGTGCCGCCCCCGGTAACCGAAATGCGGACCTCGGGGTGAGCTCCCATGTAACTCTCCGCCCACGCCAATGCCAGGTTGACGAGTGTATCTGACCCTTTGTTGCCGATCATCTTGCCGGCGACTGCCGCCTCATTCTCATTTCCGCCGGCTGCCCTCTCTCCCCCTCCGCATCCCCCTGCAAGAAGCATCACCAACGCCAATCCAACCAACAGCCGCCCCACCGTCATTCCACGCATGAATCCTCCCCGGCCAAAGTGAAGAGCCGAACCAAACGATGAGTATACCTTAACCCAATTTAAGCCATCATTATGATGATGTTAAGAGATCTTAGCACTGACCTTAAGAGGCGATAATGTTGCCGGGGAATGACAGGATGATGGCGGCAGTAGAGAAGGGCTACACGTTCAGGTCGATGAGCTCTCCGGTCTGTGCATAAATGACGCGCTCTGCAATGTTGGTGGCGCGATCTGCGACGCGTTCGAGCTCGTGAGCGACCTGGATCAGAAACGTTCCCGGACCGATAGCCTTAACATTCTCGAGCATGTAGGTGAGCGTGACGTTGAACGTCTGCTTGTAAAGCGCATCAACCTCATCGTCATCCTTGCAGATGTTCTTAGCCGCTACAACGTCTCGGGTGGCGTAGGACTGGAGCGCGCGGTCCATCAATTCGAGCGACAATTCGCACATGCGAGTGATCCCGGACAGCGGAATAGAGATGGGAGCGTTGCCCTGCCGCTGCTGCATCTTCGCGATTCTCTTTCCATGATCGCCCACGCGCTCGAGCTCGTTGCCGATCGAGAGCGCCGCGACGATGGCGCGCATGTCGCCCGCAACCGGCTGCTCCATGACAAGAAGCGCGTAGCACTGCTTCTCGATGCGAAAACGCAGATCGTTGATGACCATGTCGCCGGCCACCACTTCGGCAGCGAGTTCCAGATCGTTGTCCACCAGCGCGCGGATACTTGCAGCTACCGCCTGGCGCGCTCGACTTCCCATGTCCAGGACGCTCTCGTTCAGCCGGGCCAGTTCCATGTCGAAGTGGGCGCGCAAAAGTGGACTCATTGTGCTTCCTCCGTTCCGGTCATTGCTAATATTGTACCGCCACCTGTCAAGCAGAACAACATGCATGCGATCGGCAAATGAACTCAGATATAGTTGCGCGGAGTGCTGTGCTGCGGGTGCAACCGCCAGGACCGATATGCCAGAATGACCAGGAGTGCACCGAACTCAAACAGCGCTGTAATTGTCGCGCTGAACTGATCCAGGTAGAAATTAAGGACATTGACGGTGGTCAGCGACAGCACAAGGCTGAATACGCCCAACCGGGCGGCCAGGTCATCGCGACGCAGGACCATGTGAACGAGGGCAATGAAGGCGACGAGACCCACAGCTCCCTCCAGGCCCAATCGCAGCAGCCGCCATCCCACATCAGTCAGGTCCTGCAGATCACCTTCTGCCAGGAACACGCTGTTCAAGGCTTCGCGAAAGGGTCCGGGCTGCAGCGCAGTCCACAACAGCCGCATCGTCCCCGCGGTGGCGATAACTGCAATCAACGCCATCAACGCCATGACCAGGGTGCGGTGGAGTTTGGGGCTCACGCGTTTGCCCCAATGCTCCAGCGTCGCCAGGAACCGGTTCCAGCGCGTCGGCTTGACCGGATATACAGGTGTCGCGGGGTCTCGCAGATATGATTCGAGCACGTCAGCCAGCTTCCCCAGGTGTGCGGACTCCGCCCGCCGCGCGCTGCGCAGCCAGCCCATGATCTCTTCGTACTCGCCCTGATCCAGGTCACTGTCGAGGACCTCCTGCATCTCTTCGAACGCGTGATAGAGCAGCGTACGCGGCGCCTCACGCTTCAGCCTGCGCACATACTGGTAGAGCAGCACGCTCAGCAGGAAGAATGCGTAGACCAGCGGCGCGGCGGGCGGATAAAAGTAGTCAAGATCGCGCGTGATGAACTTGCCCACTTCGTCGATGAACAGCCCGGCGCCCAGTCCGTTCAGGCCTGCGCTCAAATACAGCGCCCAGCGATTGGCCAGGATGAGCGGAAGCAGCGCGGCCGCGTAGAGCAGCAGGCCGCCCCAGATCGCGTGCGCAATGTGGAGGGTGCTGCCGCCAATCTGCGGATAACCGGTCAGCTCCAGGAAAGTGCGCGTGGCAATCACCGAAAAGGCCAGCGTGACCAATGTGATGAGCACATAGGTATCCGCACGGGAACGCTGCACACCTGAAGTATTCGCCCGCCGCACCGTGGCCTGTGCCATCTCGGCTGTCTGCTCGCTCACGTGACCCTCCCACACTGGCTGTCAGGAACATGCATATCATATCAGTCCTGAGACGTGGCCGCAATGTGCCGGATTGCACCATCGGGCTTGCCCGGACGACCGTTCGCCGTTATAGTGCCGTTGTGAGGGCATGAGCCGGCAAGCCGGCGCCCTCGACATTGGAGGCGCATCGATGCAGACACCGCTCACCGCTCAATACCAGCCCATATCGCTGCCGGTCTCACCGGACGCGTCCGATTTTCGCGCCTTGCGCGAACCCTATGAAGCCATGATAGCCGCTCAGTTCCGCGCGATCGTCGATCGATCGGAGGCCGGGCCCCTGTATCCCTGGCTCGACACTCGACTCGATCTGAACACGGGCGCGGATCTGCCGCCTGCCGACCCGCGCTTCGGCCCCGGGCTCGTGAGCGGTTGGGTGCAGGGACGCGGGCTAGAGGGATTGGCCACGTTCGGCGCGTGGCTTGGGGCGTGGCAGGGATCGCCGGATGTGGACGCACTCCTGGGCCGCGTGCGCAGGCTAACCGCCGCGCTGTTGGCCCAGTTCCGGGCAGCGCGGGCCCAGTACGGCGGCCACATGTATTTCACCATGCTGCCCGACGGCATGCCGATCACCGTGGATGAGCGGCAGCGCCAGTTGCGGGTGGCGATGGGGCCGGAAGCGCCCCACAACTTCAGCGATCTCTTTGCCGCCAAGGGCATGCTCGCAGCCGCGCATTTCCTCGGCAACGAGGTTGCCCTGGATGAAGCGCGCGCCTACTGCCGCGCAGTCTATGAGGATATCCACAGACTCCGCTTCCTCACCGACCAGCCCCAGCCCGCGGGCCTGGCGTCGGTCGTGTCCACGGCAGGGGGCTTTGCTCATGGTCCCTACATGATTGCCCTGGGCATGGCCACGCATTTCGCGCGCCAGGAATCCGGGCCCGCGTCGGTCGAGATGGGGTTGCGGCTGGCGCGACGCGTCCTGTATGCCCACGTCAACCTCGCGGGCCGGTGGCCCGCGCTCAGGCCAAATGACCTGGTCGAGTTCATAGCCGCAGGGGGCGAGCCCCACGTAGATGAGGCAGGCCGCGTCATCGCGGATTCCGGCCATGCGCTCGAGTTCGTGGGACTATTCCTGAAGTTCTGCGCGGCAGCGCGGCAAGGCGGATCGATCACGCCCGAGCAATCGGGAGAGATTGCGCACCTCGAGGGGCTGATGCTGCCCGTCCTGTTCCGTGCCTTCGATAACGGCTTTCAGCCTTCGCTCGGGGGCATCCGCAAGAGCCTGGATCTGCTCACCCGGCGATCGATCGACGACACGATGCCCTGGTGGAGCCTGCCCGAGACGATCCGGGCCGGATTAGTTGCGGCCACGATCTCTTCGACCGCAGAGGACCGCGCTGCGTGCCTCAGCATCGCGGCGCAATGCCATAACGCATTTGCGAAGAACTACGTGCGTCCCGACATTCACCTGATGGCAATCAAGCTGCGCGATGGAGCGGGCCGCGTCTCCTCCGTAGTGCCGGCCTACCCCGACGCGGATCCCGGCTACCATACCGCGCTCAGCCTGATAGATGCCTTGGAGTACATGGAGGTGCTTGAGGCGCGCGGCGGGTGACGTCAGGCCCGCGGCACCGTAAAGCAGAATGTCGCACCCTGGCCTGGCGTGCTCTCAAGGGAGAGCTGCCCGCCATGCCCTTCGACGATGTGACGCGCGATGGCCAGCCCCAGGCCGGTTCCACCGCGACTGCGAGCCCGATCGGCCTTGTAAAATCGCTCGAATACGCGGCGCTGCTCGTCCTTGGGGATTCCCGGGCCACTGTCCGAGACGCAGATCTGCACGTCGTCGCCCACTGCCTTTGCCGTAACTGTGATCTGGCCGCCCTCCGGCGTGAACTTCACCGCGTTGTGCACCAGGTTGTTCATCACCCGGCCGATCATGGCTTCGTCGACCAGCGCGGTGAGGTCGCTGGGCACGACCAGTGAGAGATGCTGCTTCTTCACCGCAGCCTGCGGCAGCAGGTGGGTGACGCTGCGGCGAATGACCGGCTCCAGCTCTGCCACCTCGAGCTTCAACAACACCTGCCCAGACTCGATCTGCGCCAGTTCCATCATCTCCTGGCTGAGCTGGCTGAGCGTCTGCACCTGCACCTGGATCTGATCCAACATGCGCTGCGTGAGGTCCGGGTTTTCTTCGCCAGATTGGCGCAGCGTTTGCGCCGCCAGGTCGATATTTGCGAGAGGCGTCCGCAGCTCGTGCGAGATGTTGGCGATAAAGTCGCGACGCGCACGGCCGAGTCGCTGCAGCTCGGTCGCATCCTCGATGGCGACTGCGACGCCGCCTAATCCCTCCACTGGCGTCGCCCAGATGCGCAGCATCCGGTCGCCCACGGCCGCCTGGCGCATCATCGGCCGGTGGCCGGCCACGGCGTCGAGCACGGCCTGGTTGAGCTCATAATCGCGCACCAGGGCTATGAACGACTTGCCTACGGCGGGCTCCCCGTTGCTGAACAGTCCCCAGGCCGGTCCGTTTCCCCAGACAACCGTACGATTGTCGTCGAGAATCACCAGGGCATCCGGGGTCGACTCGCCCAGGGCGTTCAGGTACTGAAGCCCGTGTTGGAGACGGACTTCCAATGCCTCACGGACAGCCGCAAACTCTGCGCGCTCGGCATAGGCCAGCAGCGCGTGCCGCCGGGAGCGGCGCAGCGCGATCAGCAGCCCGATCGAGGCGCCAATCGAAATCACAAGGAGCAGAAGGAGGAGGGTTTCCGCGCTGGTCAAGGCCGGCTAACCTTCGAAGCGATAGCCGATGCCCCGAACCGTCGTGATCCGTTCGGGTTGGGAGGGATTCGGCTCGATCTTTTCGCGCAGCCAGCGCACATGCACATCGACCGTGCGGCTGTCTCCGAAAAAGTCGTAACCCCATACGCGGGTGAGAAGGAGGTCGCGCGAGAGGACCGCGCTCTGGTGGCGCATCAACTCAGCGAGCAGGCTGAACTCCTTCGGGCTGAGCACCAGCTCCTTGTCCGACAAAAACGCGCGGCGGCTGACGAGGTTGAGCACAAGGTCGCCCGAGCGCATTTCGTCCGTCATACGCCGGGGTCCGGCGCGGCGCAGCAGTGCACGCAGCCGCGCCTGCAGCTCGCCCACGCTGAACGGCTTGGTCATGTAGTCGTCCGCGCCGCTCTCCAGCCCGACGATCTTGTCCAGCTCGCCCGTCCGCGCGGTCAGGACCAGGATCGGCGTATCAGATGCCTGGCGGAGATTGCGGCACACGGTCAGCCCGTCGAGTTCGGGCATCATCAGGTCGAGGACGATCAGGTCCGGCGATTCCGAATTGGCCATCTCGAGCGCGGTGGCACCATCAGACGCGGTGACGACCTCGTAGCCACTGGTGCGAAGGTTCAGCGCCAGGGTCTCCAACAAAGTTGGCTCATCATCGACCAGGAGGATTTTTTCGGCCATACATCTCCAGGCAATTGGAACAGTCACGCGATGCTAGCACGCGCACCCCGGCAAGTCAAAAACCGCGTCGCCCGGCCGCTGCGGTCAGCGCCGGACGCTGGATCCCGCGGGCAGTCCACCGAGATCCGTCGCAGTGATTGCCGCACGCATGATTGCAGCTGCAACCACCTCAGCAGCATACGCGCCCACCAGGGTGGGGCTGCCGCGCGTCTGCCCCGTGGCCAGGGCAAAGATCGTGTCGCCGTCGAAAAGGGTGTGCGCCGGACGTATCGCGCGGCCCAGGCCATCGTGCGCCATCTGCGCGACCTTGTTGGCCTGCTCCTTGTCGAGCCGTGCATTGGTCGCCACCACGCCGATGACGGTTGCGCCGCCCACGCGGAGCGCCAGCCGGCCCGTGACCGAACGCATCATGGCCAGCGTGCCGGTGAAACGCCCATCCCGGCCGCGCGTTCCTGCGAGAAGAGTACCCTGCTCGTCGACCACGTCGCCGAACGGGTTGACCGCCACCAGCGCGCCGACCACCAAACCCGCGCCCAGGTCCGCGACCGCGCTGCCGATGCCGGTTTTTGTCGCATGGCCCGGACCGAGGATCTTGCCCGCGCTGCAGCCCATGCCCGCCCCCACGTTGCCTTCCGCTACCGGATCGGTCGTCGCCGCAGTACAGGCACGATAACCCATGGCCGCGTCAGGGAAAATGTC
>CAYLZG010000063.1:0-22306 GCA_964387985.1 uncultured Anaerolineales bacterium
GCCTCAACCGTCAGCCCCTGCACGTTGATATTGGTTTGCATCAGCGCAGCCAGTTGTGGCGGCAGGGCGCCGATGCGTGTCGGCTGGATGCCGTTCTTGTCAACGAGGCATGGCACTTCGACGCAGCAGCCTTGGGGCAGGTTGTCGATCAGGCCATGATTCATCACGTTGCCGTAGATCACGCGCGGAATGCCTGTCTCCATACTGTGGATGATGCCGGATCCGTACTCGTGAGATCGGACGACCGCGTCGAGCCCGGACAGGCTTGCGGCGGCTACCTCAATCTCGTACTCGGTTGCGCCCGCTGAGGCCAGCTTGGCATGCAGTGCGAGGCGATCGATCGGCGCACCGGGAGACTCCAGCACCGCGCGGGCGAATTCCCAGCTTGCGATCTGGACTTCGCAGCGGCGAATATACTCATCCAGTGGCACGTTGAATCGCTCGATCAGGTCCGGACGGTCGCGCTTGATGAACCACGGTACATACTCGGCGAAATGTTCGCTTGACTCTGTCACGAAGTAGCCCAGCCGTATAAGCATCTCGTAGCGCACGCGATTCCAGTCGGGCACTCGACCCTCGGCGTGCACCTGGCGGAGCCTGGGATAGAGGTCTTCGATGCCGGCAGGTGTCCGCCGTTCGAACGTCAGATAGAAGGCCATGTGGTTGATGCCGGCACAGATATAGTTGATCTCTTCCACCGGCACCCCGATGTCGCAGGCGAGCTTCTCAGCCGTGCTTTGAACGCTATGGCAGAGGCCGACGTTGTTGATCGACGTTGCGCGGCCGATAGCCCAGGTGATGATCGCCATTGGGTTGACGTAATTGAGCAGCCATGCATCGGGGCAGACCTGTTCCATATCGTTGGCAATGTCAAGGAACACCGGGATCGTGCGCAATCCGCGCATGATCCCGCCGATGCCCAGCGTGTCGGCAATCGTCTGGCGCAAACCGTACTTCCTGGGAATGTCGAAATCGATCACCGTCGACGGACGATACCCACCGATCTGGAACATCGAGATCACATAATCTGCCCCATCAAGTGCGGCACGGCGGTCGGTGGTTGCCTCGATGATCGGGTGCGCGCCGAAAGCCAGAGCGAGTCGCTGGGCGACAACGCTTGTCGTTTCCAGCCGCTCCTCGTCGATATCATGCAGGGTGATCCTCGAATCGGCAAGCTCCCCATAAGCCAGGATATCGCCAAGCAAGTTCTTGGCAAACACCGTGCTTCCTGCGCCGATAAATGTGATTTTGGCCATAGGACTCCTTGGAGTGAAGCAGGTTCAATGAGCCATCAGGCACAATCCCTCCGGAGCACAAGCGGCAGAATACGCAGGTCTCCAAGGGGTTTGCAGAGGCTTCGCTTCCTGGTATCTTCGTGGTAAAGTTTAGCTCTGTCTAACACAAGTATCCCGCACTGTCAATGACAGCATGGAGGAAAGCTCAGTGAAAGCCGTTCGTTTGACGGAAATTGGTCGGCCTCTCGAAGGCCAGGAGACGCCGGCGCCGGTGCCAGGATATGGCGAGGTGCTGGTTCGCATCAAGGCGGCTGGGATCTGCCATTCTGACGCGCATTATCGCGCGGGGGTGTCGTATGCTGGCCCGCTGCCCATTACGCTGGGACACGAGATCGCTGGCGTCGTTGAGGCGTTGGGTCCAGGGACGGCACGGGTTCGCATAGGAGATCGGGTAGCCCTGCACTATCTCGTTACCTGCGGGCAGTGCTATCACTGCAATCGCGGCCACGAGCAGTTCTGTGCGGCTGCAGAGATGTTGGGAAAGAATCGCGACGGCGGCTATGCGGAATTCATTGTCGTTCCCGAGCGAGGTGTGGTGTCACTGCCTGATGAGGTTGGGTTCGAGCAGGGCGCGATCATGATGTGTTCGTCCTCCACATCATTTCATGCGCTGTGCAAGGCTCGTCTGAAAGCAGGCGAAACGGTTGCGGTGTTCGGCGCGGGTGGGTTGGGCATGTCGGCGATCCAACTGGCCAAGGGATTCGGTGCAGCCGAGGTGTATGCGGTGGATATCAACCGGGACAAACTCGTGCTGGCGTCCGGGTTCGGCGCCATCCCCGTCCTAGCAGCAGACGTCGATCCGGTTGCCCTCATCCGCGAGTTGACCCATGGCAGGGGTGTGGATGTTGCGGTGGAGCTCATTGGACTGCCCGTGACGATGCGGCAAGCCGTGCAGGTGTTGGCCCCTCAAGGCCGCGCTGCCCTCGCCGGCATTACGCGCGTACCTTTCGAGGTGGATTCGTATCAAGAGGTGATCGGCCGCGAGGCTGAGATCATCGGCGTGTCTGACCACCGGCTGCAGGAATTCCCGCTGCTTATGGAATTTGCGCGGCGCGGCGTCCTGGACCTGTCACATGTGGTGACGAAGACCGTGCCGTTGGACGCTGGCGCGATCAATGAAACCCTGGACGCGCTGGGGCGATGGGGCGGCGAGGTGCGGACGGTCATCGTACCCTGAGCCGCCATCTCGATGCACCGTAGCAAAAAGCTCCGAGACCACCTGGCTCGGAGCTTCTGGTTTCTGGTTCCACGGACGACCGAAGTTACTCCCCGGCCGGCTTGTGACACGCCGTGCAGTTGTCCTGCGGGAATGCCTCGTGATTAGCCGGGTATGGCTTTATCTGGCCCGTCCCGTGGCAGGTTACGCAGTCCTTGTACGTATCGCTGGTCAGGTCGTGATTGGCCGGCATGGCGCTGGGACCGCCGCCGGTTTCTTCGGCTTCACCTGCCTCGGCTCCAGTTGAGCCGCCCGCAGCTTCTTCGGCCGGTTGGTGGCACGCCGTACAGTTGTCCTGCGGGAACGCCTCGTGATTGGCCGGGTACGGCTTCATCTTGTCGAGCCCGTGGCAGGTCGCGCAGTTCTTGTACGTATCGCTGGCCAGGTCGTGATTGGCCGGAATGGCGCCAGGACCGCCACCTGTCACCCCGCCCTCGGTGGCTGCACCTGGTTCAGGTGTTGGTCCAGGCAGATGGCAGATCGTGCATGACTCGTTAGGCCGTCCCACGTGATCGGCAGGGAAGGGGCTCATGCCGTTGGTGCCATGGCATGTTTCGCACTGCTCCTGCCCCTCGACCGGATGCGGGATCAGCGATGCGGTCACCTGCGGCGCGCTGGTAGGTTCGGGCGTGGGCGCCAGCGGCGAGAAGACAGGCACTTGCGTCGCCTGTGGAGGCAGCGTGGCGATGGCTGTTTCCTCGAAAGTGGCGAACCAGAAGAGACCCCCGGCAAGCGCTAGGCCCAGGACCACTGCGATGGGCACGTAAATGCGTTCACGGTGGCGGACGCCGTCCGGGCTGGGTGCAGGACGCGCCAGGCCGGCCACACGCCTCTCGAGCTCCGCACCATGCTCCTCGACCATCTGGTGGTGCGTCATCTTGCCGTTGAACATGCTCTTGTTGAGCGTCTTCAGATGAACGTTGTAGAAATGCCAGATGATGATCGCCAACACCGCAAGGATGGCCTCGGCTCCATGAGCGGCCTTGGCCGCCGGGATGGCCTGTCCGGGCAGAAAGCGCGCCGCGGCGATGGGATTCCATAGCATGAACCCGGTAATGGCCATAATAACCGTGCCCCAGACCATGGCCCAGTATTCCACCTTTTCACCGAAGTTGTAGCGGGGCATTTTGGGATGTTCTTTGGTGAGGCCCAGGTTGTAACGGATGACGTCTATTGCATCGGTGACATCCTTGAGGCCGGGCAACATGGTCATTTCGGTCCGGCGCACCCAAACCTTGTGGCCAAGAAGCAGAACGTGGTACACGCTCTGGATCGAGATGCCGATGGCAGCGATGCGGTGGATAATGCGCACTGTCTCGATGCCGCCCATGAGCGCGATCATGCCTTCAGCAAGTCCGCTGCCTACGAACTTCTGTGGCAGGCCGGTGATGGCCAGGGTTGAGAAGGTTAGAAGAAGGACGAAATGCTCGATGCGCTGGGCAATGCTGAAGCGCTCGTAGTATTTCGGGGAGGCATGATTTTTGGTCACTTGTTGCGTTGTCATTTCACGCCTCCTTTCGTCGCGTGCGGCGAACGATCCGGCTGACAATATCCAAGCCCACAAAGAGTAGCATGGCGCCGATCACACTTGGGACAAGAATCTTGTAGAAGAGGTTGACGTAATACACCAGCGGCTGGTTGGTCGGGCTCGGCGCAAAGTGACCTACCCAACTGTCCGGGAAGTTGGCCGTGGCTTCCGGATGACAGCGTTGACAGGTCACCAGTAGGTTCTGCTTGACTGCTTCGGTGTTCTCGGCTGAGACTGGTGTGATATTGTGCACACCGTGGCAATCCGTGCAGACAGCCTTGTTGGTCTCTTGGTCAGGGTGCTGACGCTCAAACAAAGTCACCGTGGTGCCGTGGAAGTCGGCTACGTAAGTGGTGAAGACCTGCGTCGAGATGCCATATTTCTGCATGAGCGCTGCATTGCCATGGCAGTCACCGCAGATGTTGGGCGATTTCAAACGGAAGGCGGCAGTCGTCGGATCTTCTTGGGTGTGTGCGCCGTGACAGTCAGTGCAGGTTGGCACGTCCGGGTTGCTGTTTTCCAGCAAGGCCGCACCGTGAATACTCGTCGCGTACTGGTCGTAGATCGCACTGTGGCATTTCTGGCAGGTGGTGGAAACCTTCTGCCGCGGCGAGTCGGCCTTGGTCACATCGTGTGCTCCGTGGCAGTCGGTGCAGATGGCTGCATTGCGATTGCCGCCCGCCAGCGCACGAGCATGATTGCTGTCCAGCGACTGCGTGTACTGGTCCTGGTGACAGCTCTGGCATTGCTGGTAGCGCTCCATCTGAAACGCACGGCGGTCGCCCGCCGTAAGCTTCGGATGCGGATAGCCCGTGATGTTGGTGTGGCAGGAAGTGCAGGTTTGACTGCCATGCACTGAGTCCTGGTAGACCTGGGGATCAATCGTAAGGGGCAGAATTTCGCCGCTGGCGAGCTCAACGCTCAACCCGGGTGTCGTGTGGCAGCCAAGACAGGTGGAATTATCGCCCGCCTGCGCGCTGGCACCTGCAGCCAGCATAGCAAAAAGCACGCATGTGAGGCCTGCTGCAAGAATCCACCGCAAGTGCTGCCTGCCTGGGCAAGCAACGGTCATACGTTCTCTCCTGTGTGCGATCTGATGAAGTTAAGCGCGGAAAGGCACAGACAACAATTATAAACCATGTTTGCACGCGCACTATATGACGTCCATCATGCTGAGGGGACTTGTCTTTTGGACAACCATGATGGACGCACTGGCAGAGTGCGTCGCCGCAGAGTGTTCAGACAGTAGCCTGTCGAGCCCGTTTGGCCAGAATCACCGCAATGATTGCGAACAGGATGACGGTCAACACAGCGCCGAGAAAAGGCAGACCGGCCTCGATCGCTTCTTCGTTGCCGCCGCTGATCCAACCGCTCGGTGACATTTCCGTGGTGGCCAACGGGTACCCTGATGCGTCGCGCGCGTCCCGATAAAACTTTGGAGACTCAGGGCCAGTGGCTCTGTCTTTTCGATAGACGGGCTGGCCGCCTATCGTCACGAGAACATCATCCATGCCATCCTCTCTGTCCATAAGCATAACACAAAAAACCCCTGGCAAGAAAGTGCAAGCTTTCAAGGCCAGGGATTTCGTAAGAGGGCAGCGGCACGGCCTGAACAAGGCGGAGATCAGGCGTATCGTGCCAGCTGCGATGATGCTGCGATGTGCGATGAGGCGGCAATAGATACGCCTGTCTGTTAGCGGATGTTATACGTCTTCATAGCGTTTGTCTATGATCTACGTCATGTGAGAAAAGATATGTCTCTTGCATCTGAAAATGGAATTGGACAAAGAGATGGATCGTTACGCAAAAAACTTGCAATGCAGCGCCGGTTGGCCCTGATGCCGGCCGGCGCTGCATCCACACCGGGTCAGGCTGACAGCTCGGCGAGACGCTCCCGCAATCGCGCTCCGCGCGCTTCCAGTTCAGCCAGTTTGTCTCGCTCGCGCTGCACCACATTGGCCGGTGCTCGTTGTGCGAAAGGCCCATCCAGCAGGTTTCGCCCGCGAGCGATCTGCGATTCAGTCTCAGCCAGCTCCTTCCCAAGCCGCACGCGTTCCGCCTCGAAGTCCACTAGGTCTGCCAGGGGCAGGTACGTGGTCACGGAGCCGGTCACGAGGGTCAGGGCCTTGTCAGGTGTTGCGACCTGTTCAGCGATGCTGACCCGTGCGGGATCGAGACGCGCCAGGGTGCAGAGGATCTCCGCATGGCGCCGCAGCCCTTCCGCCCGGTCGCCTGCACCGATGCTTGCCGTCAGGAGCTGGCCCGGTTTCACATCGTATTCGGCACGCGCATTTCGTATGGAACGCACCATCTCCATGATGAGGGCCATCTCCGCCTCGGCGGCCTCATCGCGCTGCGTGGTAGTTGGCCACGGGGCCACGATGAGGCCTGCTGGCCAATCTGCACCACCTGTCGCCTGTTTCAGATAGCCCCAGGTCTCTTCGGTCACGTAGGGAATGAACGGATGCAGCAGACGAAGCGACTCATCCAGGACGCGAATCAGCACCCCCTGTGTGCGGACCTTTGCCTCTTCCGATCCCCGATACATGGCGACCTTGCTAATTTCGAGGTACCAGTCGCAGAACTCGCTCCAGAAGAAGTCATAGATCTGGCGCCCGGCCTCGCCGAACTGGAACGTGTCCATCAACCGGGTCGCATCGGCTATCGTCGCAGACAGGCGGCTCAGGATCCAGCGCTCGGGCAGAGCTTGCTCTGCCTGGCTCATGTCGAGGGCGCCCCCAGCCCCGTTGCTGAGCTGCGACAGGGTGTAGCGCGTGGCATTCCAGATCTTGTTGGTGAAGTTACGGTTCCCTTCGACGCGCTGGAGGCTCAGGTTCATGTCGGTGCCGGGAGTGGTGCCGGTGAGCAGCGTAAAGCGCAGGGCATCGGCGCCCATGGGCTGGAGGCCTTCCGGGTACTGTGCTCTGAAATAATCGCTCAGAGCTTCCGGCTTCGCGCCATCCAGAAGAGCGATCGGGTCCAACACGTTGCCATAAGTCTTGGACATCTTGCGGCCCTGGTCGTCCCGGATGATCCCATGCAGGTACACCGTCTCAAAAGGAATGTCGTTGGTGTAAAGCAGTCCTTGCATGATCATGCGCGCCACCCAGAAGAACAAGATATCATAGCCCGTTTCCATCACTGTGGTCGGGTAAAAGCGACGCAGATCAGCCGTGTCGTCGGGCCAGCCCAACGTCGAGAACGGCCAAAGGCCCGAGCTGAACCAGGTATCCAGCACGTCAGGATCCTGCTCGATGCGCTCAGACCCGCAGTGTTCGCAGTACTTTGGGTCGATTTTCGCGACCGTGATGCCGTGACAATCCGAGCAGTGCCACGCCGGGATGCGGTGTCCCCACCAGAGCTGCCGGCTGATGCACCAATCGCGTATATTCTCCAGCCAGTTGTAGTACACCTTGGTCAGTCGTTCCGGGATGATGGTGATGCGACCCGAGCGCACGGCTTCCAGGCCCATGTCAGCCAGCGGCTTGATCCTGACGAACCACTGGGTGCTCACCATCGGTTCCACGATCTCGCCGCCGCGTTGAGAGCGGGGCACCTGCGTGCGGTATTTCTCAGTCTTGATGGTCAGGCCTGCGTCAGCCATGTCAGACCAGAGTTTTTTTCGACACTCGAAGCGATCAAGGCCCGCGTAGTGCGGCCCGGCCTCCGCGCTCATCTTCACATCACGGTCCAACACGTTGATGATCTGCAGTCCATGGCGCTGGCCGATGGTGAAGTCATTGGGGTCGTGGCCGGGCGTGATCTTGAGTGCGCCAGTGCCGAATTCCATGTCCACGTAGGTGTCGTGGATGATCGGGATGGCGCGTTTGAGCATGGGCACCAGACACGTGCCGCCGATCAGGTGGCGATAACGCTCGTCGTCCGGATGCACGGCCACCGCGGTGTCGCCCAGGATGGTCTCGGGACGTGTGGTCGCCACCGGGATGTAACCCTTGCCCGGGCCATCCTCGAGGTTGGCGCCTGCAATGGGGTACTTGAAGTAGTAAAGGGTGGCGTCCTCTTCGTTGTACTCCACTTCCAGGTCGCTGACAGCAGTCTGCAGGCCGGGCGACCAGTTGATCAGGTATTCCCCACGGTAGATCAGGCCCATCCGATAGAGGCGCACGAACGCTTCCCGCACCGCACGACTCAACCCATCGTCCATCGTGAAGCGAAGGCGATCCCAGTCGCACGACGCGCCGAGCCGGCGGAGTTGGCGCACGATGTGGCCGCCGTACTTCTCCTTCCACTCCCAGGTCCGTCGAAGGAATTCCTCCCGGCCCACGTCTTGCCGCCTGGCTCCCTCTTTGGCAAGCATCTTTTCAACCTGGAGCTGAGTGGCAATTCCTGCGTGGTCGTACCCCGGCACCCAAAGCGCTGCGTAGCCCCGCATGCGCTTGTAGCGGATCATCAGGTCTTCCAGCGACACGAACATCGCATGGCCGAGGTGCAGTTCACCCGTGATGTTGGGTGGCGGTATCGAGATCACAAAGGGCTTCGCGTCAGGAGCGGCGATCTCTGGCTTGAAGAAGCCTGACTTCTCCCACCAGTCGTAGATCCGTTTCTCGGACACACTGGGATCATAGGTCTTGGGCATTTCAAACGATGACACGGGTCCTCCTCGATTATGACAATAACCTGGGCAACAAAAAGACCTTCCGTCTCAAGGACGGAAGGTCTCCGCGGTGCCACCTTGGTTGGCAATGAACGACCGCACGCAGCCGCGCTCACTGCCCACTCTGCGCTGTAACGGGCTCACCCGTGGCTGCTTACTGGCGGCAGAGCCGCACCTCAGCAACCCGACTCCCCGGCGACTTTCGGCCTCGCTCACATCGGTAGGGGGCTTCCACCCGGTGACCCCCATTCTCTGGCGACGGCACGGCGGCACAGACCGCCAAGGCCTACTCCTCCGGTTCAGCGTCTTCTATGTGTGCTATTATAGCAATCTGTCCGGCGCTGTCAACCCCCAGGGACTGATTTGCGCAGGCTCCCAACTACCTTCGTCAACTCAGTGCGCAGTTCCGACGCGTTGGGCAACAGTGCGATCATCGCTTCGGCCTGGCGCAGGCGCTGGCGCGCGTCAGGATAATCGACCAACCCCTGGTTGATCTGCTGGCGCACAGGAAGCAGGAGTTCAAGCGCCCGGTCGAAGGCTTCGCTGGCCGATAGGGTCGTGCCCTCGCCCGCGGCGCGCTTGGCGGCTGCAACCGCGTTGTCCGCTTCCATGTCGGCCGGCTTGATCAGCCATTTGGCTGCCTCTCCCGCCATCAGCCGGAAAGCCTCTTCGGCGGACGGAGCTCGGTTCTCGAAGATTGTACTGCGGTCGATGCTGTTGTGCGCCAGGTCAGTGCGCTGCACAGCCAGCTGAAACGCGCCCGTCGCTCCTTTCAGAAGTGTACCGGTGACGCGGTAACCGCGCGCGGGCGGTAAGATCCAGCTCCATAACACTTTGATCCATGCCATGGGCCCCAGGTCCAGCTCCGGCGCCAGCTCCACGGGCACCTGCTTGTCCTGCACGAGGCGGTTCCAGGCGATGAGTTTCTCGGTCATGGCCAGTGGTACGATGCGCGCCGCACCTCCGGCACCGGCGCCGACCGAATCGGTAAACTCCCCGATCAGGAAGCCTGGCGGTACGGCGGGGCGTCTCAACAGCGGGAGGATGCGCACATACCAGTGCTCGCGCAGGCCGGCCAGCAGCCATCGCAACAGCGCTGCCACGAAGTAGAGCAAGACGACGACCGCCAACGCTGCCAGCACCGTTCCCCCTATGTCCACCAGCTTCGAGCGGGTCGTTCCAAGCAGCGTTGGGATCGCAACTTCAGGCACGGCTGTCGGCGCCAGAGTGGGCAGCGGCGCCATGATGGTGGCCATCTGACCGGCTTTGCCTTCCAAGGCGCTCTGAAGCCCTGCCAGTGCTTCCGGGTTGCCGCGATTGTCTTCCAGGATCTCGGCAAAGAGGTCCGCTGCGTTTTCGTAATCTTGTCCGTCCAGGAAGGCCTGTGCCAACACGATTCGCGCCTGGAGCTCCGTAAGGGTCGCAGTAGGGGTGGGTGTGAGGGTTGGCGTAAACGTCGGTGTCGGGCTTGCAGGCGTGCCTGGGGTCGCCTCAGGTGTCGCACCGGCCTCGGGAGTGGCATCGGTCGTCGGGGTGGTTGATTGGGCCGCCGCTGGGGCCGGTGCGGCGTTCCACGCAGCGAGGGTCAAGCTTATAGCAAGGATTACCAACCATGCCAGCAGGCGCGTCCCTCGTCCATTCATGGCAACCTCCGGGGCGAAATGATGACGGTCGGTAGAGCGGCAGTGCGTTGCGATTATAGCATCCTTCACGAGGGGTGGCAATTGGCGCGACGCCTGCCAGATGCTATAATCGCCGGATTGATGGAGAGCGCATGGGTCATCACCGTATTTGGAAATCATCGGGGATAGTGGATGCGAGCCGGCATGAGTCCTCAAGGTCCTGAGCTTGTCCTGGCTTCCGGGTCTCCGCGGCGGCGAGAGCTGCTTGCAGCGCTCGGGCTGGATTTCACCGTGGATGTGGCCGATGTGGATGAAACGCCGCAGCCTGGCGAGTTGCCGGAGGCGTTGGTCTGCAGGCTCTGTCGCGCCAAGGCAGCGGCAGTAGCGGAGCGTCATCCGGGCAAAGTTGTGCTGGCGGCAGACACGCTGGTTGCCTTGGACGGTGTGCTGCTTGGCAAGCCTGCCGATGCGTTAGAAGCGGTGGCGATGCTCTCCTCCCTGCGCGATCGGGTTCACATCGTCTATACGGCTGTCTGTGTGATCCATGGCGCTGAGATCGGGACGCGTCTTTCGACCACCGGTGTGACCATGCGTGACTACACCGATGCCGAAATCGAGCGCTACGTCGAGACAGGCGACCCGCTGGACAAGGCCGGCGCCTACGGCATTCAGGATCTTCGGTTCGCGCCCGTAGCAGCCTGGAAAGGGTGCTTCTCGGCGGTCATGGGGCTGCCGCTCGGATTGGCGGCAGAGCTGTTGGCAGCTGCCCGGATCGAAGCAGGGACGGACGTGGCCCAGACCTGTCGGCGCATGACAGGAGATCGCTGCTGTTTAGAATAAGGTCATATTGATGCAAGATGATATTCTCGCCAGCCTGAACCCTGCGCAGCGTGAGGCAGTGACAGCGGTCAAGGGGCCGGTGCTTGTGTTGGCCGGGCCAGGGTCCGGGAAGACGCGGGTGCTGGCGCACCGCGTGGCCTACCTGCTCCGCGTGACCGGCATCCACCCACGCGCCATCATGGCGGTGACCTTCACCAACAAGGCCGCCGGCGAGATGCGCGAGCGCGTCAACCGGCTGCTGGGAGAGGCTGTGCCGGTCAGTTCGGGATGGAAAGGACTGACCATCGGCACTTTCCACGCAATCTGTGCGCGAATTCTGCGCGCGGAGGCAGGTCCGGCAGGCCTCAACCCCAACTACGTCATCTATGACGATGGTGAGCAGCTGAGTGCGATCCGAAGCGCGCTCAAAGATCTCAGGATCGATGAGAAGATGTACCGGCCCGAGGCCATGCGCTCCGCGATTACCAAGGCAAAGAATGAACTCATCAAGCCCGTTGAGTTTGAGGCAACCACCTACTACGCTGAGATCGCGAAGCGGGTATACGCGCGCTATGAAGAGATACTGAAAGCTAACGGCGCCTTGGATTTCGATGACTTGCTCTGCAGGACGGCCTGGCTGTTCAGGGATCATCCCGACGTGCTGCGGCGTTACCAGGACCGGTACGAGTATCTGTTGGTCGATGAGTTTCAGGACACCAATTCGGCTCAGTACGAGATGGTGTGTGCATTGGCCGGGAGGTCCCACAATCTGTTCGCCGTGGGCGATGAGGATCAGAGCATTTATGGCTTCCGCGGCGCAGACTATCGCAACGTACTGCGCTTTCGTGAGGATTTTCCGGAGGCCAGGGTGATCTTGCTGGAGCAGAATTACCGGTCTACGCAAAGCATCCTTGACGCAGCCAACGCGGTCATTGCCAGGAACCTCAAGCGGACGCCCAAGCACCTGCATACGCAGCGCGGCCAGGGCCCCCAGGTCATCATGCACGAGGCATACGACGAGGCCGACGAAGCTCAGTTCGTGGTCAACACGATCCAGCGGTTGGCAAGCTCAGGTGAAGCGAGCCTGAGCGACTGTGCGGTCATGTACCGCACGAATGCGCAGTCCCGTTCTCTGGAAGATGCGTTTGTGGCGCGCGGCATCCCCTACCGGCTGGTGGGCGGTACGCGGTTCTACCAGCGCAAAGAGATCAAGGATGCGCTTGCCTACCTGCGGTTCGTCCACAACCCCTCGGACAATGTCAGCCTCATGCGCGTGATCAACGTGCCACCGCGCGGCATCGGCGATAAGACCGTGTCGGCACTGGCAACGTGGAGCAGCGAGCTGGGCGTCTCTATGGCCGGTGGGCTTGCGTTGATGGCGGGCGATCCGGGCAGTCCGGTTCTGCAGGGCGTTTATTTGAGCACAGAGAGCAAACCGCCTCAGCATCCTTTTGGGACCGCAGCACAGCGATCGCTGACCGCGTTTTACCGGATGCTGAAGGCGTGGTTGGACGTTAAGGATGGGCTGACCGTCGCAGCGCTGCTCGAACGCATCTCGGAGCAATCGGGCTATGCCACCTGGCTGCGCGACGGCACCGAGGAGGGCGAGGAGCGTTGGGAAAACCTGCAGGAGTTGCGATCGGTTGCCGCGCACTACGATGATTTTCCCCCGGAACTGCGGCTGACAGCCTTCCTGGAGGAGGTTGCCCTCGTGTCAGACCAGGATGAACTGGCTGAGCAGGACGAGCGCGTGACCTTGCTGACCGTTCATACCGCCAAGGGACTGGAATTCTCCGTGGTTTTCCTGGTGGGTCTGGAAGAGAACATCTTCCCACACAGTCGCAGCATGGAAGACGCAGATCAGATGGAGGAAGAGCGCCGGCTGATGTACGTCGGCGTGACGCGGGCAAAGGATCGCCTATACCTGGTAAGAGCTTTCAGGCGGATGCTATACGGGCGAAGCGAGATCAACGAACCGTCGCGGTTTTTGCGCGACGTGGCGGTCGCGCAGGGTATGCCCCTCGGGATGGGCGGTGTGGTGCGCGGGGTTCCGAGCCGGCCGAATGGTTTCGTAGAGAGCAGGCGTCCCGGCGACCGAGGGTCGACCTTCGGCTCCCGATCCGGTGAGCGCACCGGCAGGTCGCCCTGGGCGCCCGGGAAGCTGCCGGATCAGATGCCGCAACCCGCGAGACGCCCTGAGCGCGAAGGACAATTCAAGCCAGGAGATCGCGTGGATCACGGTCTCTTCGGTCAGGGCATCGTGATCAAGTCAGATGTGACTGCTGATGATGAGGAAGTGACCGTGGCATTCGCGGGCAAGGGGACCAAGACACTACTGGCCGGGTTTGCCAAACTGCGGAAGATAGCCAAATGAGACGCGCCGGCCGGTACGATCTGGTGACCCTGGACATGGGCTTTACCCTGGTCGATCTTCATAGCGGCGTCAACCGCATGCTGCTGGATGTGGGCCGGCGAGTACGGCCCGAACTGACGCTCGACGAGGTGCACATTGCCCAGAGCCAGTTTTGGGATGCCTGGAACCTCAGGGAAGCGGAGCAGGTGTGGGAGCCGAGCCCTGCTGCCGACCGCGCCGCGGGCCGCGAGATCGATGCGGTCATCCTTCATCTTCTCGGCGTTGACGATCCTGCCATCATCGACGAGGTGAATGCAGAGACTCGGCGGCGCTACAGTGATATCGCGACCTACACAATCTTCCCCGACGCGATCCCTGCACTGGAGGCGTTGCGGGCGTCTGTGCCTGTGCTGGGAATTGTTTCAAACTGGGGTTGGCATCTGCCCGAGTTGTGTGTCTCGCTGGGGCTGGATCGACATGTCGACTTCATCGTGGCTTCCGCGCGCGTGGGGGCAGCCAAACCGAACGCGAAGATCTTCCGCCATGCGCTCGCGATGTGCAGCTGTGCGCCAGAGCGCGCCTTGCATGTCGGAGACAGCCTGGTCGCCGATGTGCGTGGCGCAGAGGCAGTGGGGATGACAGGCGTGCTCTTGGATCGGAGTGGGTCGAGCAACGAGGTGGGGTGTCCCGTAGTGCAGAAGCTGACGGCGCTGCCACCGTTGCTTCGCCAGGCAGGAAGGTAACTTCAGATGATTGCAAGCCGGCGTATGCGTGGCCTGGTCATTGCCATCGCAGTGGCTGGTCTGCTCCTGATCGCTCTGCTCGCATCGCGACCCAGGTCGACCACTACCGTAGCCAGCCCGTCCCCCTTGCCGGTGACAGAGACGCCTGGCACGCCGGTCCAGACGCGCGTCCTCCCGACCACACCCGCGTCCATCGTAAAGCCATGGCAGTGGGTTAGCCCGGGAATTGCCGGCCGGATTCCGATTACCCTCACCGCCGGCATCACTCAGTACGTGCATTATGGCTGGTCTCCTTACTGCGACTACCCCGAAAGGCGCGGAATTCCGATGATCTGGGGACAGAAGCACTTCGACGATAAGGCCAGGCTGGCAGCTTTGTTTGATGGGTCGTGCAATGACGGCCGGCCGTTGCTCTTCCTGAATGAACCCGCCAAAGAAGAGCAGGCCAACATCAGCCCGATCGAGGCTGCGAACATGTTCTATACTATGACGCGTGGCGTTGATTGGCCCTATCAGCGCTGGCATGGCCCGATCTATGCGGGCAATAACCTGATCGAGGATCAAAAGTGGGACGCGGAGTTTGTGAGGCATTTCGCTGCTCTGCACAACGGCGGTAGCATGGCGATTCGCGAGATCGCAGGGTGGGGAGTTCACTTGTACGGCAACTACGAGTACGGTCCTGGCGCCGGCGATCCCCAAGTTATCTGGACGGACGACATACCGGAGGCAGACATCCCAGGTGTTGTCGATCGAAGCATGAAACAGGTGGATGCATATATTGCCGCCAGGGCGGCGGAAGGCAATTCGACAGAACTTTTGGTAACCGAGTTCGGTCTGCTACAGGCGTCGGCCTGGCACACGCCCCCAGCGTATTTCTACACCACCACAGCTGCATTCATGGAGGAATACGTCAAGCGATTTGACCGCATGCCCCAGGTTCAGGCGTGGTTCTGGTTCCTCAGCACCGGATCGGATTCGGAGTTCCTGGACGTGAATATGATGGTGGATCCATTGGGCATGTTGACGCCTAATGGAGACAAGTGGCGGGAATTGGCCTTGCAGCGACAGGTGAAGACGCAACTGCCCTGATGCCTGGTGATCTTCCGCTCGCTGGTGGCTCTTCCTCCATGCGGAACCAGCCGTTCAGGCCAGACCTCGCCTGTGAGTGTGTACCGCAGCGGTCAGCCAGCCAGGCAGCGTAGGAGCAGCCGGAATACCGCCTCGGCCGCCAGTACCTTGTTGCCGATGCGATCCGAATCCCACTGGTGGCGTTCCCCCCATTCAGCGCCCTCGGCAGACAAATGGATGTAGACTAGCCCGACCGGCTTTCCAGGCGTCGCACCTGTGGGGCCTGCTATGCCGGTGACCGACGCGGCAATGTCAGCGCCATAGAGCCGCCGGGCCCCTTGCGCCATCTCAGCCGCAGTTTCCGCACTGACAGCGCCATGTGCAGCCAGTGTGGCCGCGCGGACACCGAGCAGTTTCTGTTTGGCGTTATCGGAGTAAGTCACCGCGCTGCCAAGGAAATGAGCCGAGCTGCCTGAGATGTCGGTGATCAGGTCGCCGATCAGGCCGCCGGTGCAAGATTCAGCAAACGCAAGCGTCAGTCCGCGTTTCACCAGCAACTTGTGAACCCGGGAGGCAAGCGAGTGCGGTCGCCTGCCCACGCGCTTGTATTGGCGGGTCTGAATCGTTTCGGCGCTCATGCTTCGATCTCCTCATCGTCGCTGCTGGTGGGCTCGGGCAAAGACAGTGTGAAGGCTGTGCCTGCGCCCACAGTGCTCTCCGCCTCAAGCCGGCCACCATGTGCCTCGGCCACCCACCTGGCGATTGCCAGGCCTAGCCCGGCTCCGCCTGGCCGCGCCCGGCTCCGATCTGCCCGGTAAAAACGGTCGAAAATATGCGGCAAGTCTTCGGGTGCAATGCCAGCGCCGGTATCTTCAACACGGATCTGCACCCAACCGGCCTGTCGCTTCAGCGTCAGTGTTACATCGCCTCCCGCGGGCGTGTACTTGATCGCATTGTCCACCAGATTCAGCAGCAGTTGGCGGAGCCTGTCGGTGTCACCAAGTACAACCGCTTGATCCTCTGCGCCCAGTCGCAGGTGCACACCCGTGTTCTGAGCCATAAGCTGCCCCTGACGGTATACATCGAGTATCAGGGTATCGAGTTCGACCGGTTGCAGGCGCAATTGAAGTCCCGCATCGGCTTGTGCCAGCAGCAGGAGATCATTGACCAGTCTGCGCATGCGCGCCGTCTCGTTGCCGATAGCGGCCAGGGCTTCGCTGCGCATGGCCGGATCATCCGCTGCGCCGCGGCGCAGCAGATCTACATTGCCCTGGATAGTGGTCAGGGGTGTTCGCAGCTCGTGGCTGACATCGGCCACGAGGCGCTGTTGGGTTTCGAATGAGGATTCGAGTCGCCCGAGCATGTCATTGACGGTAGCGGTCAGGCGGCCCACCTCGTCGTTCGGCACTTCGGCTGCGATGCGCTGGCTGAGATCACGCGTGCCGGTGATCTGCTGAGCGGTCTCCGTGATTGCCTTGATGGGCCGCAGGGCTGCCCGGGCCAAAACGCTGCCGCCTGCTGCCGCAAAGAGCAGCGCGAGCGCGCTGGAAAGCAGCAGGACGCGCCGGACGACCGATAGAGCATCCTCGATGCCCGCCATCAAGCTCGCTACCTCGACCACTCCGACCAGCTGATTTCCGATGGGGATGGGGAGGCTGGCGACGTGAAGGCGTACATTGCCGGTCTGCACGGTCATGAAGCGAGGCTGGCCAGCCTCCAGATCTTGAAGCATCACGGGCTCGACGGGCAGGCGTTGCCCCAGCAGGTTCTCGGACAGCTGGACCGCGCGGCCGTCGAGTTGCACGATCTGGACGTAGTATTGTGAGCCGAACGCGTCGATGGACGGCAGCCGCGCGCGGCCCGAGAGCATGACGGCCAGGGGATCGTTCTCTTGCTGGATGACCGCGATGACGTCTTCTGCTTGGGCGACAAGTCGTTCTTGCAGGTTAACGAGCAGAATGCGGCCGACAAGCGAATAGATCAGAATTCCAATGGTGAGCAGTATGAGCGCCAGCAGGCCCGTGTACCACAGGGTCAGCCGGGTGCGAATCGACATGTTATTCTTCTCGCAGCGCGTAGCCCACGCCGCGGACGGTTTGGATCAGGCGCGGTTCGCCGCCCTCCTCAAGTTTGGAGCGGAGATAACGGATGTAGACCTCGATGATATTGGATTCGCCACCGAAGTCGTAGCCCCAGATGCGATCGTAAAGGGTGTCCCGCGTGATGACCTGGCGTGGGTGTTGTGCGAACAGATGGAGCAACTCGAATTCTCGCGCAGTCAGTTCGACACGCCGGTTTCCTCGATGCACCTCGTGGGTAATCGGATTCAGGGTCAGATCTGCAAAGCGCAGAACCTCTTCCTGCGCGCCTGGCTGGCGGCGTCGCAGCAGCGCGCGCACGCGCGCTAGCAACTCATCGAATGCAAAGGGTTTGACAACGTAATCGTCCGCTCCTGCGTCCAATCCACGTACGCGATCGGGCACAGAGTCCTTGGCAGTGAGGATCAGGATCGGTACATCGCTGGCTGCGCGCAGCCTTTGGCATACGATCAGGCCGTTCATTCCAGGCAACATCAGGTCGAGCAGCACCAGATCCGGGGGACGGTCGCGCGCCGCAGCAAGCCCGTCCGGCCCGTCGCCTGCGACCTTCACGGAATAGCCTTCATAAATCAGGCCGCGGCGCAGCAGATCTGCGATTTGAGGATCGTCTTCGATTACCAGGATGTGTTCGGCCATACTCTCTGAATTGGTAAGAACAATGACGGGTTACCAGCCAAGTATATGCGATGATTCTACACGTGCTCGCGTTCGGGCGCAAGCATTGGTCCGGGGGGTTGCCTTTGTGCAATCATAGGGATTATAATCCTGTTGCCCTCTGGCGCCGGTCTCTACACCTGCGACTGCCTTCACGCAGCGGGGTGTTACCATAGAGGAGTCAGACAGTCGTATGGACAATGTGCAGATTATCGTTTCCCTTGCGGAACGCGTCGTGGGGAATGTCGAGAAGGTAATCATCGGCAAGCGGCGAGAGGTCGAGATGACGCTCATCGCCCTGCTCTGTGAGGGGCATCTGCTCATCGAGGATGTGCCCGGCGTCGGCAAGACGATGCTGGCAAGGTCCATAGCGAAATCCATCGGATGTTCATTCCGCCGCATCCAGTTCACCCCGGACATGTTGCCCAGCGATGTGACAGGGGTGTCAGTCTTCAACCAGAAGACGCGCGAGTTTGAGTTCCGCCAGGGCCCGGTGATGGCCCAGATAGTTCTGGCCGATGAGATCAACCGGGCGACGCCGAAAACACAATCTGCTCTGCTCGAAGCCATGGAAGAGCGACAGGTCACCGTCGACGGCGCCACCTACCCGATGGAGCGGCCGTTTCTGGTGTTAGCCACCCAGAACCCTATCGAGTACGAAGGTACGTTTCCCCTGCCCGAGGCGCAGATCGACCGGTTTATGATGCGCGTCAGCCTGGGGTACCCGTCGCCAGCGGACGAGATGCGCGTATTGGAGTCGCAGCGCGAACGGCACCCATTGCAGGATCTTGGCCAGGTCATTTCCGCGGAAGAACTGATGGCGGCTCAGGCTGCGGTAAGGCAGATCTACGCCGACGACCTGATCAAGGAATACATCGTCGAACTGGCCAATGCCACGCGCCGGCATCCTGACATCTATTTGGGTGTCAGTCCACGCGGTAGTCTGGCGTTGTTCCGGGGTGCACGGGCCTATGCTTCTTTGCAGGAGCGCACCTACGTCATCCCCGACGACGTGAAGGCATTGCTGGAAAACACCTTTGCTCATCGCCTCATCATCAGTCCTTCGGCGCGCATCAAAAACGTCGAGGCACGTGCGGTGGTAGAGCAGATCGCTCAGTCTGTGCCTGTGCCCGGCACGCGCATTCGCGCGCGCTAGCGTAAAGGGAGCCCCGGTTTGCGACGTTCCTGGGCAGTCTTCTTGCTCTGGCTGGCGACCGCGATCTTCGCGTTCGCTTCCGGACGTGATCTTGCCTTCAACCTGTTCAACTTTGTTACCGGCGTGATCCTCGTCTCACTATTTTGGGCCTGGCTGAATCAGCGCGGATTGGTGCTGCGCCGCACCACGCGCAGCCACCGGTCGCAGGTTGGCAAGTACTTCGAGGAGACGCTCGAACTCGCAAATCATTCGCGCTGGCCGAAGCTTTGGGTGGAGGTGCACGACTTTTCGGACCTTCCGGGACACCAGGTCAGCCGCGTGGTCAATTCTCTTGGCCGCCATGCCGCTTCGCGTTGGCAGGTGCGAACACTCTCCCGGCGGCGCGGGCGGTACGTTCTGGGCCCGATCACGCTCAGCAGCGGTGACCCACTGGGCATCTTTCGCTTCACCCGGGAGATTCCGGAAACGGCATCGTTGGTGGTGACGCCGCCCACGGTCGACCTTCCGGGGTTCAGCCCACCCACCGGGTACTTGCCAGGGGGTGAGTCAGTCCATCGGCGCACGCCCTACATCACGTCGAGCGTGTCTGGAATCCGCGATTACGCGCCTGGCGACAGCCTCAATCGCATCCACTGGCCGTCGACCGCACGCACGGGACGGTTGATCTCCAAGGAATTCGAGTTGGACCCTCTGGCCGACGTGTGGATGTTTCTGGACATGTATGAGGATGCACAGGCAGAAGCGCCGTGGAGTGAGGCTGAAGATGACACGGTGATGCCGTGGCTCACACGCCGCGCCGAGCGTATCGATCTGCCGCCCAGCACCGCGGAGTACGGCGTCGCTATCGCTGCATCTCTGGCCCAGCACTTTCTGCAGGCCGATCGTGAGGTTGGATTTCTCAGTTACGCGGAGACGCGCGAGGCGGTGCAGCCCGATCGCGGCGAGCGGCAGCTCACCCGTCTCCTTGAGATTTTGGCGGTGATCCGAGCGAGCGGCAGACTGCCCATTGCGGAGGCCCTTGCGTTAGATGGAGCCACTCTGGCACGACACACCACACTGATTGTCATAACCCCGTCTACCGACGAACGTTGGGTCACGGTGCTTAGGGGATTGCGTGCTCGGGGGGTCCATGGCATCGCGGTGTTGCTGGCGGGGCGAACTTTCGGCCCTGCGCCCGACTGGACCCCGGTGTTGGCCGGTCTGCAGGCCAGCGGCCTGCCTGCCTATGTCGTGAAGAACGGTGACGACCTGGCGGAGGCGTTGGGCCGCCTTTCCAGCGGTGTTGGTCCGCGTGTGATGGCCGTGCGTTAGGAAAGAGAAAGAATGTATAGTGCGTCGAAACGGTTGCTGCTCGTTCCTGCCCTGATTCTCATAGTCCTTTCTGCTCCCGTGATGGCGACAGTCAATGCTGATTCGGCTGCGCCTGCGACCCCTCCGCCGCTCCTTCAGCGGGCGTGGGATGTGCCGCACGTCTCGGATGAGTTGTTGGTCAAAGTGCAGGACGGTGGCAGGGCACAACTGGAACGCTCCGGTGCAAGCGTGCTCGGAGAAATTCCGCAACTCGGACTGCTCGTGGTGCGGGTGAAGACGGGCACCATGCTGGCCGAAGCAGCTGCCGAACTGGAGGAAATCTCCGGCGTAGAGTGGGTTGAACCCAACTACACACTACAGCTTGATTTCGTTCCTGATGATCCTCATTACGACACCGTCGAACCCAGGCAGACGCCGTACTTGAAATGGATCGACGCTGCTGGCGCCTGGGACCTGACCCGTGGCCGCCCCGAGATCGTCATCGCTGTGCTCGATACTGGCGTGGATATGACTCATGAGGATCTGGCTGGCGCCATTTGGACCAACCCCGGAGAGATTCCCGGCAATGGGATCGATGATGAAGGCAATGGATTCATCGATGACGACCATGGCTGGGACTTTGCCGGTCAGGACAACACGCCCGATGACGACTACGGACATGGCACCCACGTGGCTGGCATTGCAGCTGCGCGGATCGACAATGGTATAGGAATTGCCGGTCTCGCCGGAGCGGCAACGATCATGCCGGTCGACGTTTTCGGCTATGCCATCGGAACATACGAGGACCTGATTCGCGCGATTGTCTATGCAACGGATAACGGTGCCCATGTGATCAATATGAGCTTGGGTGCCAGCAGTTACAGCCTCGGCGAGGAGATGGCAGTCAACTACGCATTCTCCCGGGGCGTGGTCGTTGTTGCAGCCGCGGGCAACACCGGCGATGAGATGCTGCATTACCCTGCCGCACACGCGAATGCGATTGCGGTGGCGTCGACGACTTCACTGGATGTTCTTTCGTCCTTCTCGACGCGTGGGGCCTGGGTGGACATCGCGGCCCCGGGGTCCAGCATCTACTCGACCGTGTACGGGAATTCCTACCGGACGATGAGCGGCACGAGCATGGCGGCGCCGCACGTGGCTGGGCTGGCAGCGCTCATTCTAAGCCGTAACTCGAGACTGAATCCAACACAGGTGGAAGATATCATCGAGAGAACAGCCGACGACCTGGGTGCAACGGGCCGGGATATTCTCTATGGCGCGGGGCGCATCAACGCTGGGCGGGCAGTGGCAGCAGCCACCGAACCTGGTCTGGATATCGATCTCCCTGGCTGCCGCGAACTGGTGATCAACGGCAGCTTTGAGGAAGAGTTGTACGGCTGGCAGACGGAGGGTGCAGTGGAGGTGGACACGACCGTTTTCCACTCGGGCGCAGCCTCCCTGTACTTCCCCGGCGGGGCGAGTTCCCGCGGCGTTGTGACGCAGACGGTGACGCTGCCGGCCGCCGAAGGGGTCGTCAAATTCGCGTACCGGATTGACCCCGACGATTCGGGAAAGGGGACCACGTATTGGCCGTTCGACGATTGGTTCACCGTGGAGTGGCGTACGATCGATGGACAGCTGGTGAATGCGTTGCTTCGGACGGGCAACACCGCGGATACAGTCAATTCGGGACTGGATTGGGACCGGTACCTGTACCGCATCGAGGCTGTTGATATGCGGGCCCTGCGGGAACACGGCCCAATCGCAATGGTCATCACTGCGCAAAACGACGCCGACGACTGGAAGACCGACTTCTGGCTGGACAGCGTCCAGTTCTGCGCTAACGGC
>CAYLZG010000064.1:0-5533 GCA_964387985.1 uncultured Anaerolineales bacterium
ACCTGCGCAGCCAGGGAGTGACGGTCTTCCTCAACTCGCACTACCTGAGCGAGGTGGAAGTCACATGCGACAGGGTAGGAATCGTTAAGGGTGGCCGCCTGGTGCGGGTCGGAACGCTGGATGAGCTGACCGCCAGCGCGAGCCGGATCGAACTCAGGGTCAGCGGCCTGGCTGAAGCGGCGTTGGCCGGATTATCGCAATGGGGACAGGTGCATGCGGCCGGTGAGCCGGTCGACGGAATACAGAGGCTGCTGCTCGACGTGCCGGGCGAAGATGTGCTTCCAAAAGTTGCGTCGTACCTGGTGCAGCAAGGTGCGCAGATCTACGCGCTGGCGCCACAGAGGCCATCGCTGGAAGAGCTCTTCATGCGCGTGATGTCGGAGGAGCTGGCATGAACGTGCTGACGATCGCGGGAATCACGTTTATGGAGGCGCGCTGGCGCAAAGTGGCATGGGCCATCATCCTGCTCGGCCTTGCCTTCCTGCTCGTCTTCTCGGTCGGCTTCTATTTTATGTGGCGCGACATGAGCCGGGTATACGATATTGCTTCAGTGCGGATGTTGGAGCCGGTGAATTTCTTCGTGCTGGCAGGGATGTACGGCGTCGCATTCCTCAGTGTTGTGCTCGCGTTGCTGATTTCGGTAGACACGATTGCGGGCGAAATCACGTCAGGGACGATCCAAACACTGGTGACGAAGCCGCTGCGGCGCTGGGAGGTGGTCACCGGAAAATGGCTCGGCCTTGCCGTAATGTTGAGCTTGTTCATCGTGGTCATGTGCTCTGCGCTGATCGGCATCGTGTGGACCATCACCCGCTACCTTCCGCCCAACCCGCTGGCGGGCATCCTGCTGATCGTACTCGAAGGGCTGGTGGTGCTTACCCTCTCGATCCTGGGCGGCACACGGCTGCCGGCGTTGGCCAACGGCGTCGTAGTGTTCATGCTCTACGGGCTGGCGTTCATCGCCGGGTGGATCGAACAGATCGGCGCCATGCTTCGAAACGAGGCGGCCGTCAACACCGGCATCGTGGTCAGCCTCTTGATGCCGAGTGAAGCGATGTGGAAGCGCGCCGCGTATCTCATGCAGCCGCCTTTCCTGAGCAACCTCGGTCTTGACGCGACGCCCTTCGGTGCAGCCAGCACTCCCAGCCCGCTGATGGTGGGCTATGCCGCGCTCTATGTTGTTGCGGCGTTGGCAATCGCGGTGCACCTGTTCTCCCGGCGCGATCTGTAGAAACGGAACCTCTAAACGTCCTCATGCGTTCTTGTTAGAGGAGCCTCTCTTACCACACAGGAGGCGCCGGCACCTATAGGAGGTCTATTCTGAATTCCAAATACACTCTGGCAAGCCTGATCCTGTTGGCCTGTCTCGCCCTTTCGTCGACACCCTTGCAGGCCAGCCCGGCTCACCAGGGGACGACTTCTACACCCACACCAAAAACGACAGTGCGGCCTACAGTATCTCCGACGGCCAAGGCAAGCGTCACGCCTCCGGCGACCGTTGCAAGCACACCGACAAGCCAGGAAACAGCGGCGCAACTGGAAGCGGGGCGTTTCCAGCAATTGATCGGCAACTGCGATCAGGCGCGACGGATCTTTGCCGCGATCAGTAAGAGCAAACCCGCTGCTGCGGCAGATGCCGAGGCAAAATACCGGATGGCGCAGTGCTACCTGCGCGATGATGCAGCCGCCGAGGCCATGGCCACCCTGAAGGATCTGCTGGCCACCGCGCCAGCAGGAGACGCGCATCGTGCACCGGCCCAATTCCTGTTGGGCGAAACACTGTCCAGCCTGGGGAGCTGGAAGGCCGCCGAGGGCGCTTACCAGGCTCACCTGGCATTGACGCCGGAACTGCAGTATCTGACCTGGCAGCGCATCGCAGCTCAGCGGCGAGCACAAAACAACACAACCGGGGCGACCGAAGCCTACCGCCAGGCGCTGGCAAAATCGCCGGACTGGACCAACACCGTGGCCATCCGCCGCAATCTGGCGGACCTGGCCCTCGCTGTGGGAAACACGAGAGAAGCAGTCACGCAGTATGACGCGCTACGCGCGAATGCCACGTCTGGCGCTTGGGCAGCGGAGATGCAGTACCTGGCCGGTAATGCGTTGGCGCAAGTGGCCAACACAATCAAAGCGACCGGCGTAATCACGCCGACCTACCCTGCCGAAGCGTTGAAACGGTGGCAGGCTGCGATCGATGCCGACAATACCTCGGCCTATGCCCACTCTTCAGTCGTCGCCCTACTCGGCGCAGGCGCACCAGTAGATGAGTTCCAGCGCGGCGTGGCGAATTACTCGAACGGTGTCTATGCACTGGCAGTTGCAGCCTTCGACCGCCTGCGCGCGGCGGAGCCTGGCGGCCGCCAGGGAGCGGCACTCTACTACACAGGCCTGAGTCACATCGCCATGGGAGAGCTGGATCCTGGGATAAAGGCGCTTGACGAGTTTATCACCAGGTGGCCAGACAGCGCCCAATGGGCCGACGCGTGGATGGCAAAAGCCCGAGCCCTGGCTCGGGCAGGGCGTGTGACTGACGCCGTGACTGCGTATCGCGAGCTGGCAAAACAGCGACCTGCATCTCCCCAGGCGCCCAAGGCTCTGTGGCAGGTCGCCCTCTTGCTCGCTGACAGCTCTCCAGCCCAGGCGACGGACGCATATCTTGACGTCGCGCGACGCTACCCGGGCACAGACGAAGGCTGGCGCAGCTATCAGGCTGCGGGCCTGGCGCTCTTCGGGCGGGCTGAGTGGCGCCGCGCGGCCGAAGTATGGGGGGAGATGGCCGCCGCCAAAGAAATCGCTGCCTTCGCGCGCCCTGTAGGCTATTACTGGCAGGGTCGCGCACTTGCAGCAGCAGGCGACGCGGCGGGTGCAAAACGCGCCTGGGAGGCAGGCAAGGCGCTCGGCGAGAGCTACTACGGCCTCCGGTCCACCGCATGGCTGGAAGGGAAGCCTGAAGCCTGGGTCCGTGAAGGCGCACCGAAGACCGAGACGCCGCTTCTGAAGAGCTCGCTGGACGAACGGACCGAGATCGGAAACTGGCTCAAAGCCTGGGCCGGTCAGGGCTCGCTCACCTTGCCACAGCGGGTAACCAGCGATGCCGACTGGAAGCGCGGCCAGGCGCTGTTGGCAATCGGAAGGCGAACGGAAGCACTGCAGAACTGGGAACGCGTCCGCAAGCGTTACGAAAAGGAGCCCTGGACGCTGGCCGCTCTGTCGCTGGCCTTCCGTGATGCAGGCGCGAACCGTCTATCGCTGCTGAGTGCTGAAGGCGTGATTAGCCTGCGGGCGCAACCGCTGCGCGAGACGCCGGTTGCTCTGCAGAAGCTTGCGTACCCGTTCCCGTACGAGGCGCTGGTGCGGCAAGAGGCCGAGCGCCAGAACCTCGATCCGCGCCTCCTGGCAGCCATCATTCGCCAGGAGAGCCGTTTCGAGCCGGGCGTTGCATCCTCCGCAGGCGCGCAGGGGTTGATGCAGGTGATGCCGGGGACCGCGGCAGGGATCGCGAAACAGATGGCATGGCCAGGTTACGAGGACCGCCAGGCATACTGGCCCTACGTGAACGTCGCCTTCGGATCATTCTACGTCAGGCAATGGCTGAGTCACTTCGACGGGAGCATCTTCGCCGCCCTTGCCTCGTACAACGGCGGACCGGGAAATGCAACTGCGTGGTGGAGGCTGTCGCCGGATGATGACGATCTGTTCGCAGGATTGATCAACATCAATGAAACTCGGGTCTACGTGCAGGCGGTCTGGCAAAACTATGAGTTCTATCGCCGGCTGTATGCCCGTTAATGCATGAATCCCCGGCCCACCCGCCGGGGATTCATGCTCAGACCGCCTATGTTGTTGTGGAGGAACCTTCTATCTTGGGCTTGGGCTGTCCCGAACCCTCACCCGAAGCATCTGCAGTATGCCATCGCCAGATTAAGTTCAGGTGAGAACCAGTTTAATCTTAGCTCAGAGACGCAGTTCCTCCCCCCAGGTGATCAGACCCCCTACTGAATCGTGATCGCCATATCCGCTGGCACTATCTGCCACCAGCTGTTGCCTGGCTTCAAAGGTATGTCCTTGCCCTGCGCATCTACGAAGCGAAACGCTGCATGCCGGTCGCCGCGCAGCCACTTTCCCTCGTAGATCTTGCCATCGCGCAGTATCTTGACCGGACCTTCACCCCAAAGCTGGATCTCCAACGATGCATTGGAGCATGCGCCGGTGGTCAACGTTGTCCCCTGCTCCGGGATGAGCGTTTGAACAGTATTGGCAATAATGACCACGACATTCGCTGCGCTCAGCCGGCTTCCATCGGTCTTCTCGATGGCGGGTTTTCCGCCCAGTAGCCGGAGCCACCTGCCACTGCTGGCGTCGTAACTCCAACCGACTCGCAACGCCGCATAAGTCTTGGGATAGGGGATACTGAGCTGTGACGCAGCCTTACCGCCCGCGGGTGCGCCTTCTGAGAACACCCAGGCAGCAGAAGGATTCGGGGCAACGTTCCAGCCGCGCTGAGTGGCAACGTTCCACAAAGTCTCAGTGCTGGCGAACAGGTTGAAAGGCACCCTGATATTAGGGTCCCGGTAGAAAGCACTGCCGTTCCGCGCCTGCTCCAACACCTGGCTGCCGATATCCGACTTGTAGATCATCTGCCGCACCGGTTCGACGCTTCCCGAAAAGGCAAGGATCGCATCAAAGATGACAGGCAGCTCGTTATCGATGATGCGCGCACTCCGGATGGATCCGATGCGCGGTGCATCCTGGCTCTGGTAGATGGCGGTGAACCGCGTCATGCACCCCTCTTTGGGATGTTCAACGACGATATCGGCCTTGCTCATTCCTGATTGGGGCACTACAGCGAGGTCGTTGTCGACCTTGATGGCGAGCGGCCGGCGATTGAGCACCGAAGGATCCGAAGGACGAAGACCCGTGAAGATGGAAACGCCCTCCTCACGCGCGATGATGATGTTCGAACCTTCAGGCGTCGGAGTCTCGGTGGCAGGCGCCTCGGTCGCGGTGGCCGTCGGTTCGGCAGTGGGCGTTGACGTCGGCACAGGTGTCGGCGGTGCTTGTGTCGGCGTCGGCGTGGCTGGAACGGCAGTAGGTTCCACCCGTGGCGTCTTCGTCGGCGTGGGCGTCGCCTGAACAGAAGGCGCACAGCCAGTGATTGTGCCTGCCAAAACCAGCAGGGCCAGGATGAAGAGAATCAACGATTTGCGAAAGTGCCCCGTCACAAACCCCTCCTGAGGTCCGATGTATGGTAATCGCGGATGTACCGCCGGTCACAAACTGGGGATGTCATTATACACGACGTTGGGTAAGGCAAATAAGTTCAGCGATGCTATACTATCCGACCATGGTGTCCCGCCCGACCAGATCACCCTCTCATCCCACGCGAGACCTCGTCGTGATGTTTGTGGCGCGCCTGGCGCTAAACCTGCAGTACCGCGTCGTATATCCGTTTCTGCCGGCAATCAGCCGCGGCCTCGGCGTCCCGCTCGAAACAGCAAGCCTGCTGCTCACGATCCGATCGCTCGTCGGC
>CAYLZG010000064.1:5543-22012 GCA_964387985.1 uncultured Anaerolineales bacterium
ATCGCTACGGGCGGCGGCCCATGATGCTGGCAGGGCTGGTTGCGCTGTGCGCGGGCGCGGTGCTGATCACCCTGGCTCCAGGCCTGGGAATTGCCCTGCTTGCGTTCGCGCTCCTGGGCTTCTCGAAGGCTGCCTTCGACCCGGCAATGCAGGCTTACGTCGGCGACAGTGTGCCATATGGGCGGCGCGGCCGCGTCATGAGCCTTCTGGAGCTCTCCTGGTCGCTGTCATGGTTCGTGGGTGTGCCGGTTGCCGGCTTGCTGATAGCGCGTTCGGGGTGGCGCTCACCGTTTGCTCTGATCGGAGGCGCCGGTGCGCTATCGCTGGCAGCGCTGCTGTGGCTGTGCCCTCAGTGCGGACGTTCAGCCTTCCCTGCCGGCAGCGCTGCCCTGCTGCGCACCTTCGAGAGAGTCCCGTGGCGTCGCTGCCTGCCCTTGTTGGCGATGACATGGCTCATCACGATGGCCAACGAGAACGTCTTCATCGTCTATGGAGACTGGCTGGAAAAGCAGTTCAACCTGGCGGTGGCAGCCTTGGGCCTGGCTTCGCTTGTCATCAGTGTGGCTGAACTCACAGCGGAATTCGCGTCTGCCGCACTCGTCGACTCGCTGGGGAAATGGCGATCCGTCTTCGCCGGCCTCATTCTGACCCTCGGGGCGTATCTGTTGCTGCCGCGCCTGGCCGGAAGCCTCGGCACAGCATTGACCGGAGTGGCGCTGATGTTCCTGACCTTCGAGTTCAGTATTGTGGCATCAATTCCATTGATTTCGGAGCTGGCACCGGAGGTACGCGGGACCGTGATGGCGCTCAACGTCTCCGCGGCGTCGCTGGGACGTATGGCCGGCTCCCTCAGTGGACCACGCCTGTGGGCAGCGGATGGGCTGCCGGGAGTGGTACTCACCTCAGCCGCATTGATCCTGGTCGCCGCGCTCGTCATCTGGTCCGCGCGCGAGTCGTGACCTTACTTACTCCATGAAGCGGTAAATGATGTACACCGCGTCGCCGCTGCGTTGGCCAAAACGTATCTGCTCGAACCAACGCCAGCCTCGCTCAGCAGCCCACGCGGTCATCGCCTCCAGCCGGCCCTTGAAAACCGCGTTCTCGGGCGCGTGCGCCACATAGATCGTCTGCCAATCCTGCAGATACGGTTCGACGCGTTCGATGAAGCCCGGGTCCGGCGCATCGATGCGGGCGTAGCCGAAGACATCGATCGGATTGACCCGGCCTGCCGTCAAGAACTGAACCGGCGCATCGATGCCCCAATCCAGAGCAACGGGTGCTGTGAAGCTCTCAGAATCCAGATAGTTAGCCAGATCATAGATTGCGTCGGAATGCGCTGCATAGCCGCCCGAGACAGCCAGTATGCGGTGGTAGCGAATGGTAGTACCGGCGTCCGTCCCGATCCAAATCAGTACCAGCAGGATGCCGGCCACACCCACCGCCATGACAGGAGGCCGATGAAAGGAGGAGGTATCTCTTTCCTCACTTCTTTTTCCATCATCCTTTGGTTCTCCGGCAAAACGCTGCCACAAGACGGCGGCCGCCAGGCCCGCGGTCAACGGGATCAGGGGCAGGGCCAGGGCGAAGTGAGTTATAAACAGGTCGCTGACAGTAAATGCGCTCTGCAGCACGATGAGAGCCAACAGCGCCAGAGGCAGCAGCGGCCAGAAGGGCTCACGCCGAGGCTGGCGCCACCAGGCGAAGGCGGCCAATAATACCAGGACAATGAACAACAAGGGCGCCCATTGGTTGGCATACGTCTCCCCCAGATACCAGAAGTGACTCCCGCGAAGCAGAGTGACAACCTGCCCGAACCGGACTCCCAGATTGGGGCCATAGGCGCTGTTATCAACCCCGTAGTAGGATTGGCCCAGATTGCCGAAGATGGACGTCAGGGTGCCACCTGTCTGCAGGTTGAACGCGATGAGCGGAACCAATGGGATGACAAACCCGACCAATGCAAGAAACGCGCCGCCTGGGCCCGGACCGGGACGCGCCGCCGGCGACGCCTTTTCCGACCGGCCCCTCCACAGCGCAACGAGATGCGCACCGGCAGCCACCCCAACCATAGCAAACAAAGCCCACACGAAGAGCAGCTTGGCATAAACACCCAGACCACATATGAAGGCGGCCGCAATCAGATGCTTCAAGCGGCGTTCCTTCCACCAGGCGAGTCCGTACCATAGAGCCGCCATGAAGAGAAGAGCCGCGATGTTCGTAACGAAGATGCCCTGCCGGCTCCAGAAGACGAACGAGGGATTGACTGCGAGAAGCAGCACCGCCACGCCTGCCGCCAACGGTCCACTCAACCGGGCGGCAAGCATCCAGGTAAAAACGAGAGTAATGAGCGCCAGGGCGAGGGGCAGCGCCCGCAATGCAACGGGCGTGAAACCCCCGACCGCCAAAAACGGGAGCGCGAGGAGTACGTTCAGATTGCCGATGTAGTCTTGCACCATGAGGGGAACATGCCATGGACCAAGTGCTACGGTGGCATCCCGAAATGCGGTCACAGGCCGTCCGGTCAGAAGCTGCATGGCATTGACGCCAGCCTCTTTGGCTTCATCGTAGTGCAGTCCGGGCAGATCGAGTTGGTATGCTGCAAGTGCAGAAAAGACGGCCAGGCCCACCACCAGGAGCAGGACAGCAAAGGCGCGCCGGTTGGCATACGTTCCGGCAGTTGATGATGCCTCAGCACGTAGAGGGGACGAAGCGAAACTCAAAGAGATCCCTGCAATCAGGTCCGCTATTGGACCGTCAACGCGACATCGGAAACGAGGCTCTCGTAATCGTGACCATTTGCGTAGATGGTCAGGCTGTTGATGCGCGCGGGCCGCGTCTCCTCGAGCAACTCGTACAGGTTAGGTGACTCGTAGGTGTACCAAACCCCGAGAGGGACACGCTCACCGGACGGCCTCGGGTACGGACTGCCCGGCGGCAACTCCAGGTTGTAAAAACCCACGTACCAATGCAGGTCCTTCCCATAGATATCCGTGTAGAACAGGTCCGCCATCACAGGGTACTCGGTGCCTTTTTCGCCGCCGCCGGGCACGCTCTGATAGAGGACTTTGAGGTCAAAGCGCAGCACCAGGTCGTCATACATCTCAACATCGCGATTGACCGCCTGGATCAGGCCGACCCGGTTAGGAACATCCTCCTCCGTACGCCGGCTGAACCGGACGGCATTTCGACGATCGTCCTGGATGAGTTCCACAATGCCCGGCTGCTGACCCGGCTTCACTTCCGCGAATTCTTCCCAGAGCGGCGCGAGTTTCTGTACGAAGGTGCCATTGACGATGAGGTTGACCGTGTCGGAGACGGGAAACTCAGGCGGACGACCAGCCAGGACGTTGACACGCTCGCCCGCATTGACCTCTGCAACGCGACCTTCGCTCTCCACGCGCGCAGTGCCCGAACGGACCCGCACTCGCATCTCCGTCTCATCCGCCGCCACATCAAATGCGCCGGATTTCAAATCAACGGCTGCATTAGGCGTCACAACACGAATCTGCACGTCGCGTTGATCCGCCTCCTGAACAGTCAGGAACAATCGGCCGCTGCCAAGCGCGAGTTCCGCCCGGTGAGGATCCTGGCTGACGTTGAAGCGCGGGCTCCGCGCCTCCTCAAGCTGCACGGACGTATTGGGCGAAAGCTGAACCGTAGCCAATACGAGCTGACCCGCTTCATCGATAGAGAACGTGAGGACGGCTTTGGTTGCACTGTCTGTCACAATGCGACTGCCTTCCGGAATAGGACGGCGATCGATCACTGCAGACGCATCAGCCGAGTTTGGCGTCCACAACTGCGCAGTCCCCTGCGAGGCCTGAAGAAATGCGAACTTGCTCCGGCTGGAGTGCAATAGTACGGCGCGCACTCCCACCGGAACCGAGATTGCCAGCAGGACGCACGAAAAGAAGCTGATCACCAGGATCAACCATGCAACGCGCGTAGGATTCTGCCGCCAATTCATGACGTGCCCTGCCGAATCTTATCGAGCCACGTCTGGGCATTGCGATCGCCAGGATCATTTTCGATAGCCGCGTAGAAATGCAGGGCGGCCTGCTCGATAGCTTTGCGCTCCAGATATATCAATCCCAGATTGTAGTTCACGTGGGGCGCCCGCGCGTCGAGTGCGAGCGCACGTCCAAACGCCTCGATAGCCCGATCCTGCATCTCAAGCGTAGAGAAAGGCAGCTTTCCCAGGTAAGCAGCAGCCAGATTGATCCACACCATCGAATTTGCCGGTTCCAGCCGCGACGCCTTTTCGAGAACCGGGATGGCTTGTTTGTGCTTACCCTGCAAGATATATGCCCCACCTATGTTGATGGCTACGGCAACATTGTTTGGGTCGATTTCCTGGGCCTTGAGAAGCGGAACAAGTGCTTCTTCGGGACGATGCTGTGACAACAGGCGCGCTCCCTCTGCAACCAGGCGGACTACGCGCTCGCTCTCCCCCTCATCGCGAGGTTGAGACGACTTTCGATCACGAGAATGAGACGGGCGATTCATGATCTAAACTCATGCTCCTCGCCACGTAGGTTCTCATAGTCGTCATCGTTCTCATCATCCCAATCAAGGTCTTCATTTTCGTCCATGTCGAAACCGGCCTCGAAATCGTCATCGAGGTCACGATCATCTTCCAGGGACGATTCCCAGTCATCGTCGAACTCATCGAGGTCGTCCAGTTCCTCAGAGGAACCATCGCTGTCCGGCGCATCTTGCGCAAGACGTGGCAAGGCATCAGCCTCAGCACTGCTGCCAAAGTTGAGCTCGTCCAGTGCATCTTCTGCGGCCTGAACCAGAACCTCATCGTCAAACTGAAGCAGAGCTTGCAGCGCGCGTTTGGCCGCTGGGCCGCCTATCTTTCCCAGCGCAGAGATGGCCGCCTGACGCACACTGGCATCTATGTCGTCAACGCACTGGATCAGTAGCTGCACGGCAGCCTTGAGCCCCATCTCGCCTGCAGCCTGGGCAGCCTCGAAGCGCATGGCCGGCTCATGGCTCTGCAATTCTTCGAGCACATAACGAGACCAACGAGCATCCGTCGTGCGGCCCATCGCGAAGACTGCGCTTTGGCGCATTGCAGCGTCGTCATCATAGTAGGCATTCCGGATCATTTCGTTCAGGCCCGATGGGTTGCCATAAGCCAGGCTCTCGAGCGCGCGCCGGCGGACATCATTGGTCTCTCCCACGCGGGACCAGGCCCGAAGTAAGGCCTGCTGCGCGGACATCGCCGGCTCCTCTCGGATGTCGCCCAAGACGCCGAGCAGAACATACCGGCCAAGGGATGTGGCGGCAGTGGCGCGCACCTCAGCCGACGGATCATCGCACAACAAGCCCACCAGAGATGGAATGAGATGGGTCTTCTCGTCTTCCCACAGCCCTTCAACCGCCAATCTCCGAACCCGGGCCTCCGGATCGCCCAGCAGCGTGCGCAAAATAGCGTGGAAATTGAAATGAATATTGGTTTCCGCCTGCTCAACCATCGCACCGATCAGTTCGAGGCGCCGGGGCGCACTCAAGGCATGCCAGGCCGCCTCAAAATCGGGCAGTCGCTCTCGCGCCAGGTCAGACAGAGGAAAGATATCGATGGACCGGACAGGCTGGTTCTCGTCCGCCAATTGGACCAATAAGCTATCGAATTCTTGTGTCATGCTTAGTACAGCTACTACGAGATGCCATCCCCTTGAGGCTGGCTGAAATCAGTTCCAGTAAAGCACGTGGGTTGCGCTGGAAGGGCTGAGGAGAATAACCTTCTGGCCCCCTTGCCCATCAGTCGTGATCTGCACAACGCGCACCGACCAGGAGTACTGTCGCGCAGGTTGATCTGCCCTGGCAAACAGCCACCCCGGCATCCGTATGCTCGTTGCAGTCGTATAGAGGTCAGAGTATTCGACCGGTATGCCCTGCTCTATCCAGCGGATCGTTACCTGGTACTGGGCGCCAAAGGGCATGTCCCCGACGACCGACCAGACGAGCTCGAAATCTGCACTCGCACCGGAATAGGGCGTTTGGTCCGCAGGGCTCAACAACTTAGGCGCTGCCAGCAACTGCACCGGCGTCGGGCTCGGCGCCGGTGTCGCGGTAGGCCTGGACGCGGCCGTTGGTGTGGGAGGTGCTGCAACCCCGCCCAAGGGCACGACCAGTTCCTGCCCAACACTCAGTGTTGACCGGCTTGTCAGGTTATTGGCAGCGGCCAGATCCTGCCATGCGATTCCGAATTGCCCTGCAATACCGGACAACGTATCTCCCGCCTTAACTCTGTAGGTGGTTCTGCCGCCGGCTGGAGGAACCTCTGTCGGGATTGCTGTCTCGGTAGCGGTTGCGGTGGCCGTCGGCGTGGCGGTGGGCTCGGGCGTGGCTGTTGCAGTTGCAGTTGGCGCCGGCGTTGCGGTTGGCTCGGCGGTGGGGCTTGCGATCACCTCTTCGGTGCTCACCTGTGGCGTCACCGTTTCGGCCATCAATTCTGCCGGTTCTGGCTCAGAAGCGGTGATCGAGGTGGGGGCTGGCGTGTTTTCCAGCGCCGCCACCACCTGAGGTGTTACTATCGTCGCGACCGGTTGAGAACCGGATGCCTCAGACTCAGCTGAGTCCGTCGCAACAGGGCCCAGGACCCGTACAACGCCTTCGACACGCGCGCGAACGTCGGCGACCTCTCCGAGGATGCTATCTACAGGCAACTTGCCGAACCCCCAAAGCGCGGCCAACGCCACCACAGCCAGTCCTGCGATCCAAAGACCCCACCGCGGACCGGCCGCATGCACATCTCGCCCACAGTGAGGGCAGACGGTCAGGCCGAGGGGCACGCTTCGATGGCAATGGGCACACCGTACAGCGCTCAGCCCTCGGCGCTGCCGGGCTCCGCATTCGGGGCAGATGACCACACCCTGGTGTAGCGGCGCCCCACAGCGTCTACAGTACATTCAGCATTTCCTTTGGGAGCTATCTGGCTATGACCCGCAGTTACGGCAAGCCTAATGTGGGGAACGTGCCACTGATGAGCGAGCTGACTTCCCGCACAGTTAAGAGCCCAACCAGCAGTAGGAGCAACCCGAAACCAACGAGATGCACCATACCTTCACGGGCAGGTTCGATGCGGCGGCCGCGGATCACCTCAACTGCCAGGAAGAGCAACCGGCCTCCGTCCAGCGCCGGAATCGGCAACAGATTGGTGAGACCCAGTGCTGCGCTGACCACGGCAATGAAGTACAGAATAGGCTCGAGCGACGCAATGCTCAATCCGTAGCGCACGAATTGCCCGGTGGTCGCCGCGATACCCACGGGTCCCATGAAGCCGGCCTCGCCGATTGGCCGCCCTTCCCGAATCAGATTGGCAGGGATCGCAAAGGTCATGTAGATGATCTGACCCACACTGCGCACGCCAGCCCAGGCTGCTTCCCAGACGTACGTCGGACGCACCGCCGTGCCAATCTGAATGCCCAGTGCCCCCTCGTTTGGCGGAGGATTGACACGCGGCGTGACCGTGATCTCCAGCGTCTGCTCTGCCCCGGTCGCATCGTCTGTACGGATCAACGTGTACTTGATAGGTTGCCCGAGATGCGCCGAGGTATAACTCTGCAAGTCAGTGATATCGCTGACCGGCACACCGTCGGCCGCAACGATACGGTCGTTAACAAGCATGCCAGCTTGCTGGGCTGGTGCGCCCGAGACCAGGGCATTCACCAGGGCCCCTGGCTTGTTGGCATCGGGCACACCCTGGAGCATGCTCAGTACAGCAAAGAGAATTATGGCCAACAAGAAGTTCATGAGCGCACCCGCAGCGAGGGTGATGAACCGAGCCCAGCGCGATGCTGCAGCCAGGCTACCGGGCTCAGTCGGATCATCTTCCCCGCGCATGCGCGCAAACCCGCCGAATGGTATCGCATTGAGAGAATATACCGTGCCGCCACGCTCAAAAAGCTTGATCAAACGCGGCGGATATCCCAGGCCGAACTCGTCCACGATGATGCCATTTCGCTTGGCCGCAATCAAATGGCCGAGCTCATGGACAAGGACCACGATCCCCATCACCAGGACAAACGACAAAGCTGTTAGCAGCATTCAAACCTCTCACTTACCCATGACATCCGAGTCTCTGGGTCAACACACAGATATTGATTATATTCACTCTTATGATAACCCGCAAAAGGTCCCGCTTCAGCAGGGATGCTTCCGTATGAGCAGGATCACGCAGCTACGATCCGTGTGCCAGCAGGCACATCAGGGTCCTCGAGCACACTGCGCAATAGCCCAGGAGTCAAGCCTGATATGATGTGAACACCGCGCAGACCCGGGGTGCTCTCAACCAGGTCCAGCATCTTCCGGACCTTCGTCATCATGCCGCCAGTCACATCGATCCCGCGCGAGCCCCCGAGCGCGGGGATAAGCTCCGATAGCGAGAAGCGTGTGATACTTCGAACCACTTGACCCTCAGCGCTCGTCGCCGGATCCTCTGTCAAGACCCCCTCTACCTCGCCCACCAGGATGACGCGTGCTGGTCGCAACCTTGGAGCCAGGTAGGTGAAGATTTCTTCGGTCGAAACAATCGTGCCACCGCGAACCTCATCCAGTGAGATATCGCCGTGGACAACCGGGACGAGCCCATGTTCCAGGGCATCAACCAAAGGACGCTCTGCCAGAGAGCACAGTTCCCCATCATAGCAAAGGGCGGATGCGGAGGGTTGTACCCGCAACGCAGGTATGCCTGCATCCCACAGCGCATCGACGACCAGCCGGTTCAACTCCGCCGCAAACCGTCCGGTCTCCGCATAGCCACGCCACTGCTCAGCAGTTCGGACCCCTCCGCGCGTTCCGTAGCGCTTGGCGCTTACATGACCGAAGGAGCCGCTTCCGTGACCCAGGAGCAATCTGAGCTCCGGCCGAGCAAGCCGCGCACTGGCAATCTCGTGTGCCAGACGGTGCAAAACATCGGTACGCACCACCTGAGGCTCCGTCTTGTCAGTGATCAGCGAGCCGCCGAGCTTCAGAAAGACGAGTTCGCTCATGCCTGGTGCGTCACCAACACCTTGTCGCCATCGACCACGACCCAATCGCCGTTCCTGATCTGGGTTATGTCGACTTTATCCACCATGGGAATGTCGCTGATGATCGCGCCAACGGCTACAATGGCTTCGCTCTCTGCATTAACGATGGCTACAGGTCCAGTGCCGCTGTGGGCTAAGCGCAAGATCGTATAGGAGCCCACCGTGCTGCCTTTGCCGGTCGGGAACACCAACACCGTCCCCTTGACGGACTGACCCTGCAATGGGTGGGCCGGCTCCAGCACAATGCCCGTCTCCGGATCGACACCGCCGAGAAACCCAATTGGCTCTCGGGAAACCAGCGCCGGTCCTTCGGCACGCCCAGAACGAATGGTCCGTGCAGGGAGTGTTATCGTCTGCCTCATCACGTACCTCTAAATGGTCTTCCTCCAGGCTCGCAGCACGGCCTGCAGCAGGATTTCGTCTTCGCCGGGTTGGACGGTTCGCATGTCGAGCAGCAATTCATCGTCTACGATGCGCGCCACAACCGGAGGCTGACCTTTCCGCAACATTGTGGACAGAATGTCCGGAATAGGGGTGGCAACGCCGACTGCAACACCTGGCAGCAGTTGCCCAGGCAGCGATCCACCGCCCACCATTCCCTGGACGGGTATGACCTTTGCACCGAGACCCTGGCTGCGCAACCCGGCAGCCAAATCAGCCGCGCGCTCAGACAGGATATCCACCGGCGTGCTGATCATCCGCCACACAGGAACCTCACGCTCGGCTTCGCCACGCAGATAGTGCAAGAGGGTAGCTTGAAGTGCTGAGAGCGTGCCCTTGTCGACGCGCAAGGCACGGGCAAGCGGATGCTGCCGCAATCTGTCAACGAGGCCGGCTCGCCCCACGATGAGGCCCGCCTGCGGTCCCCCAAGTAGCTTGTCGCCGCTGAAGGTGACGAGATCCGCGCCGGCCTCAACACTCTCCTGGATCATAGGCTCGCGAGTGAGTCCATAGCGTGATGTGTCGAGTAGGGTGCCGCTGCCCAGGTCATCGACGATCAGGACGCCGGCAGCCCTGGCCAGGGACACCATATCGGCCAGCGCCACCTCGGCAGTGAAGCCGATTTGTTTGAAGTTCGATGAATGTACGCGGAGCAGCATGGCCGTCTCAGGGCCGATAGCCTCTTCATAATCGCGCTTGTGCGTGCGATTGGTCGTCCCGACTTCGACCAGGCGAGCGCCGCTCTGGCGCAGGACATCGGGAATTCGGAAGCCGCCCCCGATCTCCACCAACTGACCGCGCGAGATAACCACCTCGCGCTCCCGCGCCAGCGCAGAAAGCGTAAGGAACACGGCGCCGGCATTGTTATTCACTACCAGCGCAGCTTCGGCGCCCGTCAGCTTGCACAGCAACGCCTCCGCGTGGATATAGCGCGACCCGCGTTCGCCGGCTTCCAGATCGTACTCCAGGTTAGAGTAGCCGGAAGCCACCGACTCCATTGCTACGTGTGCCGCCTGAGAGAGGGGCGCACGCCCGAGGTTCGTATGCACGATAACGCCGGTGGCATTGATCACCGGGATCAGCGTTCCTGTCGCTGTGTCTTTGGCGCGCGCGAGGGCGTCTTCGACTAATGCCGAGAAATCTGGCGCAGGCTCACCCTGGGCCAGCCGGCTGCGTGCGGCGGCCAACGCAGCTCGCGCTCCATCCAGGACCACCGCATGACCGTGCTCTTCGGCAAAGGCCACGAGCGCTGGGGCGGCCAAAAGCCGATCAACACTGGGCAGGCTGCGACGGCTGTCAGAATTGGTCACATTCGGTTCAGACATGAAGCGCACTCCCAACACGCACAGCGACAAAAAAACCTGGTCTGCACGATGGAAACGCATGACCAGGTCGACAACAGGTATGGGCGAAAAGGGACTCGAACCCCTGACCTCCTCGGTGTAAGCGAGGCGCTCTAACCAGCTGAGCTATTCGCCCATTCATGGCCATTATACCTCACTCACTGCGGCAATCAAACTTCGGCATCGCCGTCAGATTCCGGACGATACAGGACCTCACGAGACCGGCCGCCGCCCTCGTCGGGCGCAACAGCCCCCATCTCCTCGAGTTGGTCCATGAGACGCGCAGCGCGAGGAAAACCGATGCGGAGCTGCCGTTGAAGAAGGCTTGTCGACACGTGCGTTTTGCTCTCCAACAGCTTAAGGGCCTGGTTCAGGAGTTGATCCGTCTGATCCGCCGCACCAAATCCGGCCCAAGGCGGTGAAGTGGGCATGGACTCCGTTTCATTCTCGGGGCGTGTGGCCCAGAAATCAACTATCCTCTCGATTTCCCGGTCGGACACGAAGCAGCCCTGGATACGCGCCAGCTTGGCTGAATCGGGCGCCATGTACAGCATATCGCCACGGCCTAGCAGCTTCTCCGCACCGGGTGTATCCAGGATCACCCGGCTGTCTATTTGCGTTGTTACCGCGAATGCAATACGCGCCGGGAAGTTGGCCTTGATCAGGCCGGTGATCACATCGACGCTGGGGCGTTGGGTGGCGAGCACGAGATGGATACCGGTAGCGCGCGCCATCTGCCCGAGCCGGCACAGCTGTCGCTCGACATCCACAGCCGCATTCATCATCAGGTCGGCCAGCTCATCAATGATCAGGACAAGATAAGGCAAGGGTCGCTTGGTGCGCGAGCGCAGGGCCTTGCGATTGAAGTCGGCGATGTTGCGGACCCCCGTCTCGCTGAACAGTCGATAGCGATCATCCATCTGCAACATCAACCACGAAAGAGCGCCAGCGGCCTCGCCCGGGTCGGTGATTACAGGACCAAGGAGGTGAGGAATGCCATTGTAGCCGGGCAGCTCGACCATCTTGGGATCCACCATGAGAAAACGCAATGTCTCCGGGCCGTTGCTCATCAACAGACTGCACGCGATGGCATTGATGCAAACCGACTTGCCGGAGCCGGTCGAGCCTGCGATCAGCAGGTGCGGCAGCTTGCCCAGGTCGGTCACCACCGGATCGCCGGACACATCACGCCCCAAGGCAACAGCCAGGGGCGAACGAGCCGCAACGAAGCTCTGCGATTCTATGACGCCGCGGAGGCTGACCAGGGTCTTCGCCGTATTTGGCACTTCGATCCCCACGTACGGCCTGCCGGGCACCGGTGCCTCGATGCGCAGAGATGCAGCCGCCAACTCCAGCGCCAGATCATCGCGCAATCGCAAGATGCGCTGAACAGAGACACGGCGCCGGATCAACTCACCATCGCGTTCCTTCACGATCTCGCCCGGCTCGACGCCGAACTGGGTAACGGTCGGTCCCTCCTTGATGCTCACCACCTCGACGGGAACGCCAAAGTCAGCCAGTGTGTGCTTGATCAATTGCGCGCGCTGGCGGGCATTAGGGGAATGGCCACTCGATGTCGCAGCGCCATTAAGTTCGGGATCAGGACGCAGAAGGTCGAGTGGTGGGAGCCACTCAGGGCGCTTAACGAGCTGGGCATTGCGCGGCCGGCGGCGGCGAGAAAGGTCCTTGCTCTTGCGCGGGGATCCATCTTCAGGTGCAGGTAACGCCAACCCCTCCGGCAGATGTTCTTCTCCAGGCGCGTCTCGATGGCCAGGCGCCAGCGCAGTACGCGCCCGGTCCCACAGGACGACTGGTACAGCCTGCCATGACGGAGGAAGATTGACGTAGACCCCTACAAGACCTGCAAGCGCGGCCAGAATGAGGACTATCCAGACAAGTGCAGTCGGAAGGAATGCCAACAGAAACTGGCTGATGCCCCAGCCAGCCAGGCCGCCACGGCGCCCCAACATAGCATCCGCCAGGCCCATCTTTGATCCAAGATGGCTTAGCCCAAGGAGGCACAGAAATACCGCTTCGGCACATGCAAGCGCGAGAAAACGCACTTGCCAGCCCCGCCGCTGGGCGAATGCAAGAAAGAGTCCACCAGCCAGCAACGCGGGCGGAAGCACGTAGGCACCCCAGCCAAAACCAATGCGCAGGGGCGGCGCACTCAGCCCCAAGTCCAGAGCGAGCAGTGCCAGGGCTACCAGGGCGAAGCCTGCGATAACCCAACCTATGATATCCTGAGTGATGCGGTTCAAGTCACTAGCCCAATGGCAAGGACCGGGTTGAGCGCCTCGCGACTAGGAATCCCCGGCTTCCGATCCATGGAGTTCCTGATCGTTTCGTGCAGTCACGTCCAGCGAGCGCAAAGTCAGTGCGATGCGGCGCTTCGCCGCATCCACAGCGATCACGCGTGCCCGGACGATGTCGCCCTCCCGGATCACATTTCGCGGGTGCATGAAGCTGCCCTCAGATAGCTCAGAAACGTGGATCAGGCCTTCAAGACCTTCCTCCAACCGGGCAAAGGCTCCGAAGTTGACCACATTCGTGACAACCGCTTCGACAGCCTGCCCAGGGTGATACCGCGCCTCAACCCCTTGCCAGGGATCGGGCAAGAGACGCTTGAGGCTGAGCGCCACCTTCTGTTCGCCCGGATTCGTCTCCAACACCAACACCCGCACCTGATCACCGGGGCTCACCACATCGTTCGGCGCCCCAACCCTGCCCCACGACAGTTCGGAGATGTGGATCAAGCCTTCGAACCCACCAAGGTCCACAAAAGCTCCGAACGGACACAGGCTCGTAACCTGGCCGGTGTGGACCTGCCCGGGTTCAAGACTGGCGAGCAGTGCGGTCTCCTGGCTGTTATCGCGGGCCATGCGCTCGGAAAGGATCAGGCGGCACCGGCTGCGATCGATCTCAACGACTCGCACCGCCAGGGTCTCGTTGATTCGGGCCGCCAGGCCAGCAGCACGCTGCTCCTGCGACTGGCCGGGCAGCGGCCTCATCAGCTGCGAGGCAGGGACAAAGCCCTGCAGAGCTCCAAAGTCCGCCAACAGCCCGCCTCGATTGAACCCCGAGACCCTGACTTCGGCGGTCCCGCTGCTCGCTAACAATTCCTCGGCTCGCTGCCAGTCGACTTCGCTGTCCGACCCTGCCGCGCTTGACCAGCGGCGGGCGTTCGATAGACTTGCCGCTACGCCACTCAAATCATCAGCACCCACCTGCGGTCGCGGAGGCTCGGGCTCGTCTTCAATGTCACGTAGCAGTGCTGCCCAGTATCCGTCATCCATTTATTCGCTCCTATCACCAGCATGTGCCCACACACCGCCGGGAAAACCTCGTCCAGCTTTCTGCTGCTGTGCAGAAAGCTAGTCACCACCATCACCGTCGACAGACGACTCCATTTCGGCCAATGTCCGCGCCACCGCCGCCACAGCCACCCGCTGCTTGCGATACAGGTCCGATTCGCTCATTGAAAGGCGCCGCGAGATGTCCAGGATGCGTTGGCCCTGGACAAAGCGCATATCGAGTATATTGTACACCAACCATTCCGATGCCGTAAGCTTGCGCTCTCCGGGTGGTCTTTGACGCTCGATCGCCTCCTGCAACACAGAACGCAGGGCGGCAGTCAGATTGCCATCCGAGGCCTTCAGCCTGCGGCGCACCAACCGCAGGTCCATCAGCGGGCTCTCGGTTAACTTTGGCCCCCCCCAGTAATGGCTCAAAGCGTCCTTGACCCACTGCTGCCAGGTCGTCTGCGCGAGCAACTGCTGCGCATCGGTTGCGGCTTCAACCGGCACCATGTCGTGTGATGGCAACGGCGACGCATATCGCACCGCGCCACGCCACTCCTGAATGCGCTCCAGGTCGGGCAGGATGCGTTGAAGCGTGGCAAACACACCTTCCTGTACGTACCGGTCAGCCATTGCGGCGGCAGCCTGAACAAGAAGCGTCTCTGCTTCGGTCTGCTCATCCTCATCCATCTGGACTTCGCTGGTGCGCGCAACCACAGCCAGCAGCCCCAACAACTTGGCCCCGTCCTGGCCGCGCAGAGGGTAGAACCAGAAACCGTTGTCAGCATAGAAGATGGACGACATGTCATCTCCATCCTGACGATCATCTTCATCCGATGACTCTACGTTGTCAACAAACCGCTGCCAGATCTCTGAGGCTCTTTTGTCCGCAGCATAGGCGGCTGGCACTTTGGCATCACCCGCAACAGCCTCGAGACGCAGACCCTCATCCGTCTGCACAATGACAAAACCATTGGGCACACGCAGCAATTCGCACAGGCTGATGAGGATGTTGGTCAGAAATTGGCGCAGATCGCTGGAGGTGAGCAGCCGGCGATCGAGCGTCTGAATCCAGGTTATTTCCTCGCGGTCCTCGGGATAGAGCAAGCGGTCAATCCAGGGTTTCGCCAGATTGACGGCCAACTGGCCAAGCACCATGACGCCCACGACCGCAAAGATCAGTGCGGTATCGCGAGGAAGTCCAAGAATGAGTTCGACGCGCGGGATGACCAGCATGACCACGATCACCAGCGTGCCTACCACGGGGCCGCGCAGCAGATAATGAAGCAAATCATGTTTGATCACGCGTTCAGGACACAAAACACCGAGGTAAGTAACGCTGTAGGCCATGACGACGAGCATGGTGCCGACGGCAAAGTTCCCGATAAGGTTGAGCACCAGGATCAGCGATGATGCAATATTCTCCGTAGATCCCAGGGTTAACAAGTACGGGAACACGCCAAGGCCGGGCGCCGCGAAAGACAACGTCAGATACGTCATCCGTCGACGAGAGGTGGGGGTGAGGCACCGGCGCCGCGCGCGATACACATTCCATCCGCCATAGATCGCTGTCGCCACGAAGTATGCTACAAAGAATGGAAATTGAGGACCAGGTGACAGGTGAGGGACGCCCGGCGCATACGGTCCATCATAAACCAAGGCATCGGTGAACAGGGCCAGCAACACTAGCCCGGCACTGATGACGTAGCTGGCAATCACAACAGCACGCCGGCGCAGCGACCAATGCCAGGTGGTACGCAGCACAGCATCTGAAAAATGCAGATAGGCTGCTGGCACCAAAGCAATCCCTATCCATTGCACGCGAAGCCATACCAGTGCAGCATGGACAGTCTCGACGCGCGCACTGAGGATATCCACTGCAAAAACGATCAGCACACAGGTGAGGAGAACGCTAAACGTCTGTGCCACCGCACTGCGCAGGTTCCGGGTCAACATGAACCCGAGAAGCGAGAAAGCAGTGATGACGATGGCTGAGGAAAGCAGGAGGTTCGCAAAAGCCAGGATTCCGGGCCAGGTCAGGCCCGAGGACTCCATCATGCCCTACAACCCACGTACGAAATACAGCGCAATGTCTCTGCTGCGATAATACCGTTCATTATATCCACAGAACTTGAAACCGTGTTTCTGTAAGAACTGAATACCCGGATAGTTCTTGCTCTGCACGACGGTCATCACCTGGGCCATTCCCTGTTGTCGTCCGTGCTGCAATCCGCGTGCCAATAGTGCAGTGCCGATCCCTTGCCGGCGATGCTCAGGCTTGACAACCAGATGATGGATCCACGCAACCGACTGGTCGGGCTGCGACTCCTGGTCGATATACCCGT
>CAYLZG010000065.1:0-11179 GCA_964387985.1 uncultured Anaerolineales bacterium
ACTCCCCGTTCGAGGTGGGCGTAGGGATGCTGGCGGCCGGCCCAACCGGGGTGCGTCGTGCTCCGACCGGCGGTAATGGCATCGCGATCCCGGCCAAGGCTCCCGCGGACCGGCAGGCTGCGGCGTGGACGTTCCTCAAGTGGCTGACCGACACGCCTCAGACCGCGTCGTGGGCCAAGCAGACCGGCTACATGCCGCTCCGCCTCTCGGCCATGGACGATCCTGAGCTGAAGGCGTACTTCACCGAGAACCCCACCTTCGAGGTGGCCGTCGCACAGATGCAGTATGCCAGCCCGTTCCCGTGCATCAAGCTGCATCCGAAGACCGAATCCACCGCCGACGTGCTGTGGGAGCGCATCTTCGTGGCACAGGAGCCGGTGCAGAAGGTCGCCGATGAGGTGGCCAAGCAGATTCAGGAACTCGTCGACACGATGGAGTAAGGGCGCCCGCAGCAACGGGTTGGCGTGTCTTTCACAAAGCGATGCGCTGCGGGGAACAGTGCGCGGGGCTGCACGCAGCCCCGCGCAGCAGGACGCGGCGAGCACTCGTTCAGGAGGTCAGTGTGGCCATAGTGGCAATCGTAGGTGCAGGCCTGATGGGCACTGCAACGGCCTACCCGCTGGCCGATAACGGGCACACGGTGCGGTTGGTTGGCACACACCTGGATCGCGAGATCATCGACCGTTGTCGTCAACAACACTTCCACCCTCGGCTGCAGCGCGATCTGCCGGCAGGCCTTCGCGCGTACTACGTCGAGGAGATCGCCGAGGCCCTCGATGGCGCGGAGATCATCGTCAGCGGCGTCAACTCGCACGGCGTGCACTGGATCGGGCGCACGCTCGGCCCGCACCTGCGGCCCGGCCAACGCATCATCGCGGTGACGAAGGGGCTGGAGGCCGCGGCAAACGGCGATCTCGTCATCCTGCCAGACGTGCTGGCTGCGGAGTTGCCCCCGGCCATCCGCGGCGAGGTGTCTCTGGCCGCGATCGGCGGCCCGTGCATCGCAGGCGAGCTGGCCGGCAGGCGTCACAGCTGCGTGGTGTTCGGCTCGCGTGATGCGGAGGCGCTCCGGGTGCTGGCAGGCGCGTTCAGCACCCCGTACTATCATATCTGGACCACGACCGACCTGCTGGCGCTGGAGGTCGGCGCGGCGCTCAAGAACGCATGCACGCTGGCGGTGGGCGTGGCCGAGGGCATGCTCGACCGGGCCGGCGGCGTCGATGCCGCGGGGGCTCACATGTACAACCTCGCAGCAGCCGTGTTCGCCCAGGGCTGCAGCGAGATCGACCGCATGCTGGAGCTGCTGGGCGCGACGCGTGCGGCCGCGCTGGGCCTGCCGGGCGCGGGCGACTTCTACGTCACCGCCATGGGCGGGCGCACCGTCCGGCTCGGGCGCCTGCTCGGCCAGGGCAACACCTACACCGAAGCGCGGCGGATCATGGCCGGCGAGACACTCGAGTCCGCAGAGATCCTGCGCACGCTGGGCGCGGCATTTCCGCTTCTGACCGCCCGTGGGCTGATCGGGCCGGATGACTTCCCGCTGCTGCGCTCCCTCGGGCAGGCAGTAGTCGCAGATCGACCGATCGAGTTCCCGATCCACGAGTTCTTTCGCACGCCGGCGTACACAGGGTGGCTGAGCCCACTTGCATGAGACGTGCGGCAGGGGAGCACGAGGTGGATCGCCAGGACTATCGCTGCTTTCAGGAAGGCGCCCGGCGTCTGGCCGCAGCCATGACAGGTGTGGCCGACCAGACGCCCGTCTCCGCGCAACTCCACGAATTCGCGATGCGGCAGTTGGGCGTGCCTGCCGACCGTTTCTACACACGGCCCGATATCCTGGTGCCCGGAGAGCTGGCGATCCAGCGGGACTACGGCGTGGACGTGGCGTCGATCACGTACGACATCTACACGATCGAGGCCGAGGGCCTGGGCCAGAAGGTGGTGTACAGCGCCGATTACGTGCCGGACGTGGACCGCAGCGCCCCGCTGATCCGCAACCCTGAGGACCTACACCTGATCCGGACGCCCGACTTCGATCGAACCGGCCGCTTCAGCCAGGTCATCGAGATGTTCTCCCTCTTCAGAGAGCTGACGGGGATGGAGCCCACCCTGGGCTTCACTGCGCCGTTCACCCTGGCGGCCAGCCTGCGGGGCATCGAGCAGCTCATCTCCGACATCTACACCGACCCCCAGTGGGCGGCAAGCATGTTCGAGCGGCTGTGCCAGGAGGTGCTGGCGCCTTGGATCATCCATCAGCACCATAAGTTCCCCAACGCGTCCACGGTGCGCGGTGCGGACGCAACGGCTTCCGTCCCGATCGTCAACTTGCGCCTCCTGCGTGACTGGGCGGCGCACTACATCGTGCGCCTGCGCGAGCTGACCGGCCTCCAAGTGACCGTGGCCAATTGGGTCGGCGAATCATTTCTCAAAAAGCCGGCGGAGATGCTCGATCTCAAGCTGCAGGCCTGTCCCGACGTCCTGCAGGGCCAGGATCCCGACGTCGAGCGGCTGGGACCGGCATTCTACCGGGCCTATGCGGACAATCGCGACGTCCCCCTCACCCTGGGCATCGGCGCAAGTTTCCTCGCGCAGGCCGCCCCCGAGCAGATACGGGAGCGCGTCCGACATTACGTTCGCGAGGGAGGGCAAGCCGGCCGCCTTTCGCTCTACCTCTGCAACGTCAGCGGCGCCACGCCGCCCGAGAATCTGCGGGCCGCGGTGGCCGCAACACGCACATAGCCGGCCGAAACAGATTGTCCCCCTTCAAGGCGATGGGACGTGGTTCCGGCGCGCTACATTGGCGGTCTCGATGAGCGCTTGGCCGGCGCGGAGAACGCCGATGTGCACCGGGTCTTCGAGAACCTCAAGTTCGGTTCCGAGAGTCACCTGCTGGCCTTTGCGACCAATATCGAAATCCAGACCGGCGAGACCTACGTCCCGCAGTACATGGTCCAGGCCGACTACGACGCGACCGTCGATGCCAGCGGCCCCGTGGGTGGTCGGATGGGCGGATGCGGCGGGCGCCTTCAAGGTGCACCGGCTCGACACTGGCTCCTCCCTGGGATTCAGGAGGAATGCGGAGGTATTCCATGACCTGGCGGCCATCGACCGGGCGCTCCATGCGCATGCCTGCCTTCTTGTATTGCATTTGACACCACCGGCGCGGCGTGCTACACTCCCCCCGGTTTGAAGAGGACTAGCGACCGGATGAACAAACTCGCTTTTCAGTTGCATCATCATCATAGACGGGGCAGGCGCCCGGCGTAGCCGGCGTCTGATTCGCGCTTGCCCCAGGACTGGTTGAAGCTCAACCAGTCTTTTTTGTTAATCAGACTGGACGACAGAATGCCCGACCGAACCTCATCCATGGATCGCCCGCTGCCCGAGGGGGTGCGGGACCTGCTCTTTGCCGATACGGCTGCCTTCCGCCGGATGGAAACTGCGCTGCAGGCGACCTGGTCCGCCTGGGGCTATCGGGAGATTCACCTCCCGACGTTCGAGTATGCGGACACGCTGGCCACCGACGTCGGCAGCGAGATGGACGCAGAGCTGTATCGCTTCTTCGACCGCCAAGGCCGCACCCTGGCCCTGCGCCCCGACATGACGATCCCGACCGCGCGCGTCGTGGGCACCCGGCTGTACGACCAGCCGATGCCTCTGCGCCTGGCGTACACGGGGAGCGTGTTCCGCTACGAGCCCCCGCGGGCGGGACGCCAGCACGAGTTCGGCCAGGCCGGCGTCGAGTTGATCGGCGCGGGGGGAACAGTCGCGGATGCCGAGGTGGTGGCGTTGGCCGCGGCTGCACTTCAGGCGGTCGGGCTGCCCGAATTCGGCATCACGCTGGGGCACGTGGGCTTCTTTCGCGGCCTGCTAGCCGGCTTGGCGCTGCCCGAACGGCTGACGGCACGGCTGCAGGAGGCGGTGGCGCGCAAGGCCGAGGCGGAGCTGGTGAGACTGCTGGCGGACGCGCCAGGGCTGCCTCCCGTCGCGCGCCAGGCCGTGCTGACCCTGCCGCGCCTGAGCGGCGATGCCGGCGTGCTGGCGGCCGCTGAGGCCGTCTGTCTCAACGCCACCATGATGCGCGCGCTGGCGGACCTCAGGTCGTTGGCCGAGTTGCTCGATGGGTACGGCGTGTCCCCCTTCGTGACCTACGACCTGGCCGAGGTGCGCGACCTGGGCTACTACACTGGGATCACCTTCGAAGGGTTCGCACCGGGCCTCGGCTTCGGGCTGATCTCCGGCGGACGTTACGATGACCTGATCGGTCATTTCGGACCGCCCTGCCCTGCGGTGGGTTGGGCGTTGACTCTCGACCGGCTCCTGTTGGCCCGCGAGATGCAGGGGATCGTCGAGCCGGAACCCCGGGCAGATGTGCTGCTTGCAGCCTCGCCCGCGACGGGTGAAGGAAGAAGGAAGAAGGAAGAAGGAAGATGCGGCTCCAGAGCCGGCAACTCAAGTGCCGGGAACATGGATGCACCGGCGCCCGGCGCGGACGCGGGCGGGAACTGCCAGGCCTGCCTGGGCTGGGCCGCGGTCGCTCGCGGTCGGGGCCTGAAGGTGGAGATCGACCCATTGGGGTTGAGCCCTGAGGCGCTTTGGCAAGCGGCCAGGGCGCGGGGCATCCCCCGTGCGGCCTATTTCGCGGGTACGGATGGCCAGGCAACCATCGCCGTCCGTGCAGATTGCGGCGCCGTTAGTGCGGATTGGCGCAGCGTTGCGGCGGATGATTGGGAGGAGATGGATCGATGGCAGAACCGCTGACCGTAGCGCTGCCCAAGGGGCGACTGACCGACGACGCGCTGGTCTTTCTTGCTCGCGCCGGGTATGCAGTGCCCACCAATGGCGATGGCGGTCGCAAGCTGGTGCTGGACGGCGCGGACGGCCGGCTGCGATACATCTTTGTCAAGCCGTCGGATGTGCCCGTCTTCGTCGAATATGGTGCGGCCGATGTCGGGGTTGCAGGGCTGGATGTGCTGCGTGAATCCGCGCGTGACGTCTACGAGCCTCTCCAGCTGCCCTTCGGATACTGCCGGCTGGTTGTTGCGGCATTGCCAAGGGGCATAGGCGGCAGTGCCGGCGGCATTGCCGGCGGCATTGCGGGGGGTAAGGGCGATCATCCCGACCGGCCGCTGCGGCTGGAACGCAGTCCGCGCGTCGCGACCAAATTTCCCCGTCTCACCGAGGCGTTCTTTCGCAAACGGGGCATCGCAGCCGAGCTCATCGTGATGTCGGGCTCGGTGGAGCTGGCGCCGCTGGTCGGCCTGGCCGACTTCATCGTGGACCTGGTGCAGACCGGCACGACCCTGCGGGAGAATGGCCTGGTCGAGCTGAGGACCATCCTGGAGAGCCAGGCCGAGCTGATCGCTAACCGGGCGAGCTACCGGCTGAAGGCAGCGGAAGTCAGGGAACTGATCGATGCGCTCGCAGGCGCAGTGGCGGTTGGCGACAAGAAATTGAGGATTGAAGATGGAGGCAATGATGTCCGTCGTTAAGATATATGAGGCTGCGGAGGCTGAGCAGAGCATCCTGCTCCGCAAGCCATGGGAAGACCAGGAGATGCCGGACCGGCTGCTCGACGGGATCGAGCGGATCTTCGGCGAACGATTGAGCCCCGAAGCGGCTGTGGCCCGCATCCTGGCCGATGTTCGCGTGCGAGGGGACGCAGCCCTGGTCGAATGGTCGGCGCGCATCGATGGGGCTGGAGGGGCTCAGGGTGCTGTGTCGAAGGGTGCAAAAACGCAGTATGATGCTGCGGAGGCGCAAGGGGTAGAGACGCAGCCTGCTGCGTCTCTAGTCGAGATTCCGCGCCAGGCCTGGGCCGAGGCCTACCGGCGCCTTCCCGAGGAACAGCGTGACGCGCTCGACCTCGCTGCGGAGCGCGTGACTTCCTTCCACCGCAAGCAGCCAGTAGATTCCTGGGTCGATTCTGGGCCGGACGGTACGCTTGGCCAGTTGATCCGGCCGCTCGATAGCACGGGGGTCTACGTGCCGGGAGGCACCGCGCCCCTGCCCTCTTCGCTGCTGATGGCCGCGATCCCGGCGCGCGTGGCTGGCGTGGGGCAGGTGATCGTGTGCACGCCGCCGAACAGCCTTCTGTCTTCAAGCATCGATCGTTATGGGGTTCCAGATCTGATCCTGGCCGCGGCTCACGTGGCGCAGGTGGACCGGTTGTTTGCGCTGGGCGGCGCGCAGGCAGTGGGTGCGATGGCCTATGGCACGGAGACCGTGCCTCGCGTGGACAAGATCGTCGGCGCGGGTGGGCTGTTCATCACCCTGGCCAAGCGACAGGTGATCGGCAGCGTCGGCATCGACGGTTTCTACGGCCCAACCGAGACGCTGGTCATCGCAGATGAGAGTGCTGACCCGGCCTGGGCGGCTGCAGACATGTTGGCGCAGGCGGAGCACGATGTGCTGGCTTCTCCCATCCTGCTGACCCCGTCCCGGACGTTTGCCGAGCGCGTCGCGGTGCATCTGGCCAACCAGCTGGAGACCCTGAGCCGCGCGGAGATCGCCGCGACATCGTTGCTGGCGCGCGGGGGCATCGTTCTGACGGCCGGTCTGGAGGAAGCTGTCAGACTGGCCAACGCGTATGCGCCAGAGCACCTGTGCCTTCTCGTCAGGGATCCCTGGTCCCTGGTCGGACAAATCCGCAATGCCGGAGGCATCTTCGTGGGCGAGCACTCCTTCGAGGTGCTCGGCGACTACGTGGCCGGGCCCAGCCATGTCATGCCGACCGAAGGCAGCGCGCGCTATAGCAGCCCGCTCAGCGTGGCGGACTTCGTCAAGCGCATCAGCCTGGTGGCATTTGGGGCAGAGGCGGGGAGGCGGCTGGCCCGGCCGGCTGCAGTACTGGCGCGCGGCGAGAGCCTGACCGCGCACGCCGCAGCCGCGGACATGCGGATCGCCTGAGGGCGATGCGGACCGCCTGAGGGCGGTGCGGACCGGTTGAGAAGGAAGATGGAGGTTGTCCGTTGACTGAGACATATGCCGGGTTGTTGCGGCCGCATATCGCGGACATGGAGAGCTACACGCCGATTTTGCCGTTCGAGGTGCTCAGCCGGCAGTTGGGGAGATCGACCGAAGAGATCGTTAAGCTGGATGCCAACGAGAATCCATACGGGCCGGCCGCCGCAGTCCGGGAGCAACTTGCGACGCACCCCTACTACCACATCTACCCCGACCCAGAGCAGCGAGAACTGCGCGCCGCACTGGCGGAATACACCGGCGTGCCGGCCGGCAACATCCTGCCCGGACACGGCGCCGACGAGCTGATCGACCTGCTCTGCCGGCTCACCGTCGGACCCGGCGATGCCGTCGTGGATTGCCCGCCGACCTTCGGCATGTACAGCTTCGACGCAGGTATCGCGGGCGCGGCGGTGACCCGCGTCTGGCGCAGGCCGGACTTCAGCGTGGATTGCGACGAGATCGAGGCAGTTGTTGGGCAGGCACCGCGTGTACAGGTGCCCGGCACTTCCGAAGTGCCGGACACCTTGGCTGTGCCGGGCGCCTTGGCTGACACCTTGGCTGTGCCGGGCGCCTTGGCTGACACCTTGGCTGTGCCGAAGCTGCTCTTCCTGACCAGCCCCAATAACCCGGATGGCAGCCTGCTGGGAGCGGATGCACTGCGCCGGCTGCTGCGGCTGCCCGTTCTCGTCATCGTGGACGAGGCCTACATCGAGTTCGCCGGCCTGGAGCATTCGGTCGCGTCATGGGTGCTCGAGCACGACAACCTGATCGTCCTTCGGACGTTCAGTAAGTGGGCAGGCATAGCGGGTCTGCGGTTGGGCTATGGCATCTTCCCTGGTTGGCTGATGCCGGTCCTTTGGAAGGCCAAGCAGCCCTATAACGTCAACGTCGCGGCGACCGTCGCTGGATTGGCGTCGCTCCGTCACCGGGCAGAGATCCAGCCAACCGTGGATGCACTCATCCGGGAGCGGGACCGGCTGCTGCAGGAGCTGGACCGTGTGCCGTTCCTCAGGCCGTATCCGAGCCGGGCCAACTTTGTCCTCTGCCGGGTGGTGGACCCGGCGGGAGGGCGAGATGCGGTCACCCTGAAGGCGCAACTGGCGGCCCAGGGCATCCTGGTGCGATACTATGCCAAGCCGGGCCTGGAGAATTGCATCCGGGTGAGCGCGGGGAAACCCGAGCAGACGGACGCGCTGCTGGCCGCGCTGGCTGGCGTGTAGATTGTGGGTGGTCACATAGGACCGCCCGTGCGGCGAGGAGGCCTGAAATGAACACGACCTGGAAAACCGGCCTGGGGCAGCAGTTCGGAGCTGCGATGGACATGTTCGGCAACGCGGTGGCTGCCTGCCCCGAGACGCTGTGGCAAGTCCGCCTGTGGGATGATGATGAGCTGCCCGGAGCCTCAGAATTCTGGTACATTGTTTATCATACCCTTTTCTGGCTCGACCTTTATCTGACCGGCACGGTTGAGGGATTCGCGCCCCCTGCGCCGTTTACGCTCGACGAGCTGGATCCGGCGGGCCTGCTGCCCGACAGGGTGTACACCCGGGAGGAGCTGCAAGCCTATCTCGAGCACGACCGCCGGAAGTGCCGGGCGACGATCGAGGCGCTGACGGATGAGCAGGCTGACAGGCGATGTCACTTTCCATGGGGCGAGATCAGCTTCGCCGGGCTGCTCCTGGATAACATGCGTCATGTTCAGGAGCACACCGCGCAGTTGAACCTGATCCTCGGGCAGAAGACCGGCTGGTCGCCCAGGTGGGTGGCGCAGGCGAAGGACCATTCCTGATGCTGCGGCAAGCGCCCAGGGCGAGGATGTTGGACACAGATAGGAGGGTGTGTTATGCGCACTGCAACCATCGACCGCATGACCGGAGAGACTGAGGTACATCTGACGCTGGCGTTGGACGGCCGGGGGCGAGCCAAGGTGAATACCGCGGTGGGGTTTCTGGACCACATGCTGGCGTTGTTTGCCCACCATGGCCTGTTTGACCTGACGGTCGATGCCCGCGGCGACCTGCAGGTGGACGCACACCACACCGTGGAAGATGTTGCGATCTGCCTGGGCCAGGCATTGGACCGCGCCCTGGACAACCGCGCGGGCATCGTGCGAACTGCCCACAGCTACGTGCCGATGGACGAGGCGTTGGGCTTCGTGGTCGTCGACCTCAGCGGCCGGCCCTATGCGGTCGTCGATGTGGCCTGGCACGGCTCTACGCTGGGCGGCGTGGATCCGGACCTGGTCCGCCATTTCCTGGAAACGGTGGCCATACATGGACGGCTGAATTTGCACGCCCGCGTTCTTTACGGGTTGAACGACCATCACCAGGCGGAGGCCCTGTTCAAGGCGCTGGGGCGCAGCCTTGACGCGGCTACGGCGGTGGAGGGGCGGCGGGTGGGTGTGCCCTCCACCAAGGGGATGCTGGTGTGACGATAGCCGTAATCGACTATGGGGTGGGCAACCTGCGTAATGTGTACAAGGCGCTTGAGGCTGCCGGCGCGCCCGTGCGGATCGTCACATCGCCCGATGGGCTGCAGGACGCCGCAGGGATCGTGCTGCCCGGTGTCGGAGCATTCGGGGACGCAGCCGCAAACCTGCGCGGGGCTGGCTTCGTAACAAGGTCGGGCCGCTCGTCCCTGCAAGACGCGATCGACGCGGGGACGCCTCTGCTGGGCATCTGCGTCGGCATGCAGCTGCTGTTCGACGAGAGCGAGGAAATGGGGCGGCACGCGGGGCTGGGCGTGATCCCGGGACGTGTCGTGCGCTTTCCCGCGAACATGACCGGGCCGGATGGCCGCGGCCTCAAGGTGCCGCAGATAGGCTGGAATCAGCTCCACCACCCCGGCACGGACCCGCTGCTGGCCGGCGTCCCCGATGGCGCATATGCGTACTTCGTGCATTCGTACTATTGCGCGCCGCTCGATCCTGCATTCATTCTGGCGACGACCGGGTTCGGGACGGACTATGCTTCTGTCGTGCGTCGCGGCAACGTCTGGGGCATCCAGTGCCATCCGGAGAAGAGCCAGTCGGTGGGGCTGCAGATACTGCGGAACTTTGTAGCGATCGTCGAGGAGGCGGTGTGACCTTCATTATCTATCCGGCCATCGACCTGCGCGGCGGGCGGGTCGTGCGCCTGCGGCAGGGGGACCCCGAGGCGCAGACGACCTTTGGCGACGATCCCGCTGCAGCGGCGCGGCGCTGGGCGGAGGCGGGCGCGGAGTGGCTTCACGTGGTGAACCTGGATGGCGCGTTTGCCCCGGGGACGGATGATCGTGGCGACTACCGGCCGGTCGCCGGCGATGGGGGGATCACGGGCGATCCTCAGATCGCGGCGATCAACCTGAGGCGGTTGGCCGAGGTTTGCGCAGCGGTGGCGCTGCCGGTCCAGTTCGGCGGCGGAATGAGGGCCTTGGCCGATGTGGCGCTGGCGCTGGAGATCGGCGCGACGCGCGTCGTGTTGGGCACAGTGGCGGTCCGCAAGCCCGAGATCGTCCGCGAGGCCGTCAGGCAGTTCGGTAGCGAGCGGATCGTTGCCGGCATCGATGCGCGCGAGGGCCGGGTGGCGACGCACGGCTGGCGCGAGACCTCGGCGCTGGACGCGCTGACCGTGGCGCTGCGCATGCGCGACCTGGGCGTGCAGCGGGTTGTCTACACGGACATCGCCCGCGACGGCACCCTGTCCGGGGTCAACGTGCCGGCCACGGTGGCGCTGGCGCTGGAGAGCGGGCTGAAAGTCATCGCCAGCGGTGGGGTCGCGTCCCTGGCCGATATCCGTGCACTGGCGGGCTGCGCGCCCAGTCCCGCAGGGACGGTTGCCGGTGGGGTCGAGGGAGTGATCGTCGGGCAGGCCCTCTACACGGGCGCGATCGACCTGGCCGAGGCAGTCGACCTGGCCAGGGCAATAGGCTCGGCAGCTTAGCCGCTTCGCGGTGGATTCAAAGCCGGAGGACAGTCGTATGCTGGCAAAACGCATCATCCCATGCCTTGATATCAAGGACGGCCGCGTGGTCAAGGGGGTCAATTTCCTGGAATTGCGCGATGCCGGCGACCCGGTGGAGCAGGCGCAGGTGTATGACCGCGAGGGCGCGGACGAGTTGGTCTTTCTGGATATCACCGCGAGCCACGAGCACCGCAACATCGTGATCGACATGGTGCGCCGCGTGGCTGACGCCGTCTTTATCCCCTTCACCGTGGGCGGCGGCGTCCGCACGG
>CAYLZG010000065.1:11262-21866 GCA_964387985.1 uncultured Anaerolineales bacterium
CTGATTACCGCGGGGGCCACCCGGTTCGGCAGCCAGTGTATCGTCGTCGCCATCGATGGGAAGTGGCAGGGCGATCACTGGGAGGTAACCATCGACGGCGGGCGAACGCCCACCGGGCTGGATGTCGTGGAGTGGGGCCGGCGAGTCGAGAAGCTGGGCGCGGGCGAGATCCTGCTGACGAGCATGGACACCGACGGAACCCGTGCCGGCTTCGACCTGCCGATGCTGGCCGCAGTCAGCGAAGCGGTAACCATCCCGGTGATTGCCTCCGGCGGGGCAGGCGAGCCTGCGCATTTTTATGATGCATTGACGAAGGGTGGCGCCGATGCCGTCCTGGCAGCTTCGCTGTTTCATTACCGGATGCTCTCCGTGGGACAGGTTAAGACGTATCTGGCAGAACGCGGCTTGCCGGTTCGGCTGTCAGGATGAGGAAAGAGGTGGGTTGTCCATGAGCGAAGTGCTTAAGAGCCTCTGGTGCACGATCGAGGACCGGCAGCGCAATCCGCCGCCAGGGTCCTATACCGCGAAGCTTTTTGCGGCCGGCCTGCCGCGCATCGCACAGAAAGTCGGCGAGGAAGGTGTTGAGACGGTCGTTGCCGGGCTCAGCCAGGGGGACGACCGGGTCATCTCGGAGATGGCTGACCTGGTGTATCACTGCATGGTGCTGTTGGCGGCCAGGAGTCTGAACTGGGACGCGGTGGAAGACGAGTTGGCTCGGCGATTCAAATAGGACGCGACACTTCACAGATCGCGCAGCACTTCTTCGCCAAATCTTCAAAACCCTCCTGTAGAGTATGGGCATAACGTTGGAGCGTGGATGCGCTGCCAACTCGGATGAGAGAAAACAGGAGGATCGAAATGTTCAAGAAGCTGTTGGCAATCAGCGCCGTGGCGCTGTTCTCACTGACTTCAACCATCTCTGCGAGCGCCGCTGGTTTCACCGCTGCTCCCGGCGTCCCGGCCAACCGGGCGCCTGCGATCGTTGCGCCGGCTTCGGTGACTTCGGCAGAAGCCGAAGCCCTGCAGTACATGCGTGAAGAGGAGAAGCTGGCCCACGACGTGTATGTGACGTTATACGAGACCTGGGGTCTGCGAGTATTCAACAACATCGCAAGGGCCGAGCAGAAGCATACCGATAGCGTGGCTTATTGGCTCGACTACTACAAGATCAGCGACCCGGCTGAAGGCAACGGGTTCGGTGAGTTCGATGACGTTGAGCTGCAGGCGCTCTACGATGACCTTACGGTACAGGGCAAGCAGTCCGTGGTGGATGCCCTCAGGGTCGGGGCAGTTGTCGAGGAGATCGATATCCTGGATCTGCAGGAGCGGCTTGCCGAGACGAACAACAGCGCGCTCGAGCGGCTCTTCGAGAACCTGATGGCCGGCTCTGAGAATCACCTGCGGGCCTTCGCCAGCAACATCAAGGTCCAGGCCGGCGAGAGTTACGAACCTCAATTCATGAGCCAGGCGGCCTACGATGAGATCGTTTCCACGACAGGCCAGGGTGCCGGTAACGGACGTCGGACCGGCGGCCGCGGCGGCCGGCGCCCCTAGGCTCAACACCAGTCATCGCATATTAGCACTACCATCGCACGTTAGATCAAAGGGGGCAGATGCAGAGTCTGCCCCCTGTTGCCATTTCGGACGCAGTGTGCCATACCCGTATCTTTGTGACTTTTATGGCATTTATCTTGTTGAGTAGCATGGCCATGCACCCACCCATCGACGACGAGCAGATCGTCGTTGTAGTGACAGCTTGCCAGCGCGGCGAAACAGGGGCGATCGAGCAATTGTACGATCTGTACGCTGACCGCCTGTATCGCTATATGCTGACGCGCGTCGTCGATCACGATCTTGCGGCGGATCTGACCACCGAATTGTTCGTGAAGGTGATCGAACATGCCGGCCGGTTCCGGCTTCCGCCATCACACCCGGCAGCCAGTTTCAGCGCCTGGCTCTATCGCATTGCAGCGAATCTGGTCGCAGGGCACTTTCGGAAGCACCGGCGCCTGTCCTGGATGAGCCTGGAAGAACAGGATACCCGGCCGGATCCCGCGACGGAGCCTGTGCGAGTGGTAGAGGGACGGGAGGAGCTGGTGGAGTTGGCACAGGCCATGCACTCCCTGAGTGAAGATCAGCGCCTGGTCATTAACGCGCGGTACGTTGAAGCAATGAGCAACGCCGAGATCGCACAGATGCTGGGGAAAAGCGAAGGCGCGATCAAGGCGCTGCAGCACAGGGCCTTGCGGTCATTGGCCCGGGTGTTGAACCGCCAGAAGGCAGGGTCATAGGAAAGCGTGATGGAAAATCATCGGGAAGCCTCCGCGCTGGAGGAGTGTCTGGATCGCGTTGCCGCAGGGGAATCTCCGGCTGAGTGCCTGGCATCGCTCGGGAGCGAGGCTGCAGCCGTGGAACCTCTCGTCTCAACAGCTGCGCGGCTTCAGCGCATTCGTGCGGAGCGCCTGAGTGACGCTCAGCGCCAGAAGGCGCATGTGACCCTGGCTGCGGCCATGCGCGAGCGCAACCGGCGCGTGGCAGGCGCTCAGCCGGAGAGGACGATCCTTTCCTGGCCATGGGGCTGGCAGCCCAGCGGAAGCGTGGCGTTGGCCGCGTTCCTGGCTGTGGTGCTTGTCGCGGCAATGGCGTTTACCGCGGTGGCGAGCGAACCTGGGGGCATCACATATCCTTTGCGGGTGGCAGTCGAACGTGCGCCCCTGATGTTCGCGAAGTCCGTGGATGCTCGTGTGACCGGCGAGCTCGACGTGGCTGGCAGGCGCCTGGCTGAACTCGAGAACTACCTGCGTAAGACAGGCAAGGTTGAGCCTACCGCGCTGACCGCCCTGCTGGCAGCCATTGAGCGAGCTGCAAGTCAGGCGGACATGGTGCGCGATCAGGAACAGGTTGCGGTGCGGGCGCGGATCACCGAGCAAGCACGCGTTTTGGCCGCCCTCGCCGCAGCCGCGATTGAGCCGCAGGCGGCAGCGCCGCTCCAGGAAGCCGCGCGGGTGACCAGCCAGATAGCGACCCGGTTGGCCGCGGGAGCGAACGGGCATACTCAGCAGAACGGACCTCAGGAGCCTGCCGGTGGCCCGGCGCACACGCCTGCCTATCCGGTCACCGCGACCTTCAGTCCCACGCCCGCACCGCTCGGACCGGCTGTCACCCCGCAGTCACCGGCCGGGACGATGCCGCACCAGACTGTCACACCCGCGCCAGCGGCGTCCCGACAACGCGCCCGAACGTCAGAGCCTGTCTGGCATGAGTCAACCCGGGAACACACACCATCTGCCGCGGGTACACCCGTGCCGGTGGGAACAGCCCAGGGCACGCCTGCGGGAGACATCGATCCGGGCAGAACGGCGACGCCGGGAGGCATTGCGCCGGCCCCCGGGCAGCAGGCGACGGCTGACGCCGGGAGGGCTCATGCTCCGACGGCGCCTGCGCCAGGATCGTATGGGCCGACGGGAGAGCCGCCGGGTTCACAGGGTCCCGGTCCGGGCGCAACATCGGCACCCGAGGCGCCCGCGCCGGGTGATCCCTCGGACGACAATGGTGGCCCGCCTCCGGACCTTGGTACACCCGGGGCAGGCGGCCAAGGATGAAGGGAGGCGCCATGCGCACGCAAGGAACGATCGGTGGGCAACGGCAAAGGTTGCTAAGCGGGGAACCGCGAGGGTTGTCTCTACTATCTGGCCTGATCGTTGGCATTGTGCTTCTCCTGGCGGGTCAGGTGGCGGCGGAGCCCGCTGGGTGGGCAACCGCAAGGGCGATCACGCAGGATAGCCCGGATGCCCCTGCAGCCTGTGTCGAGGTGATACAGAATGGAGGGTTCGAGTCCGGAGGCGGCGTTGGCTGGCAGGAGTACAGCCTTAAGGACTACGAACTCGTCAGCCAATTCAATCCGCGAACCGGCGAGTGGGGCGCCTTTCTGGGAGGCGTCAACGAGGCTGACGACCGGCTCAGTCAGGCGGTCACCCTGCCAGCGGGAGCGAACCTTACTCTGACGGCCTGGTGGTCTTTGGCCACCGAGGAAGAGCCGTCCGAACCCTACGACACGTTGACCATCTCGCTGCTGCGGCAGTCCGATGGGTCGGTGCTGGCGACACTTGCCACGCTGGATAACACCGCAGAGGAAAACATCTGGGAGCAGCTGGTGTTTGACCTGTCGAGCTACGCGGGGCAGAACGTGACGATCAGTTTTGCCGCCGAGACTGACATCAGCAACGCTAGCGATTTCTACCTGGACGATACCAGCCTCCGGGCGTGTACGTCGACGCTGGACAAGCATCTATTCTTACCCATGATTTTGCGATAGGAGAAAATTCGATGAAACGATACTTCTCAACGTCCCTCGTTACAATCTTGATGTTGGTGGCTTTGTGCCTGGCGCCCGCGATGGCCTTCGCGGAAGGCCCCGGCCCGGCCTATGAAGTCCGTTTTACGGGCGTTATCGAGAGCGTGCCCCCGGAGTCCGCGGAAGGAACCTGGGAGGGCAGCTGGGTAGTTGCCGGACAGGAAGTCACGGTGAGTGCGGAGACGCTGGTTAAGCCGTACGCCGAAGGCCGGCCTCCGACGGTAGGGTGGTGGGCCGCAGTCATTGCACGGCGGAATACCGATGGCGATCTGGTCGCCTCGCAGATTGTTTCCCAAAAGCCCGAAATCCGGCTCAAGGGTCCGGTCAACAGCATGCCGGAAGGCGATGCGGCCGATGAGCGGACCGGCACCTGGGTCATCGCAGGACAAAACATCGAGGTGGTCGAGGATACCACGTTCAATGAGCGCTACGAGACCCTGGGCGAAGACCGGTGGGCTGAGGTGTTTGCCTTGGAAGAAGAGGGTGTCCTCATCGCGCAGCGCATCCGCAGTGTGGAGTTCCAGGAAGAAGTCGAGATCTATGGTGTCATTCAGGACTTCTCTGGATCGTGGACGCTCAGCACGATCCAGCTGGCCGTCACTGCAGAGACAATAGTCACATCTGAGCCGAAGCTGGGACTGCTGGCTCATGCGGCCGCCCAGTTGCAGGAGACCGAGGCCGGCTACTCGCTGACTGCCCGGAACGTTCGGGTCATGTGGCAGGAACCCGGTGGGCGGCGCCAGCCGGTGCAGTTTCGGGGTGTGGTCGAGGTGCTGCCGTCAGGCGGCACCCTGACAGGGACATGGGTGGTCAGCGGACGCGAGGTTGTGGTGACTGATGCCACGGTCATCAAGCAGGTGAAGGGCCTTGTGGAGGTGGGCAGCGAGGTTTACGTGGTTGGCTGGGAAGACGGCGGTGTGCTTCAGGCTTCGAAGATCACAGTTATCGCTGCGAGTTGGCGCGGCTTTGCCTTCTACTTTGCCGGACCGGTCGAAGAAATGCCTCAGAACGGCGTTGTAGGATACTGGGCAGTCGCGGGCCACAGGGTGCAGGTGACCGAGCAGACGCGGGTGACGGGCGCTGAGTATGCACGGCTCGGCGCGCCGTGCGAGATCGGCGGCGTGCAGCGGCAGGACGGTGTGCGCGTGGCGACCTGGCTGCGGATCCGGAGCAGTGATGGCCCTGGACCAGGCCCTACCGAGCCCACGCCCAGCGTCGAGTAGATCCCCCAATGATTCCATCCCGCCAGTTTGGGGTCAATCTGTGAACGGTGTGCCAAGGGGCAGGTGAATCTCCACCAGGTTCACCTGCCCCGGATGGCGAAGTGGTTGAATCCTCATCCCAGCCCCACAGGTCGAGTGGCTCGGGCCCGGCATTTCTTGATCCGCCGGTTTACACGCCTGTCGGGATCAGCGGGCCATAGCGATGCTCCAGCCGATGGCCTGCCTTCACCATCGTGCGCCCCAACCGCCAGAGCGACCGGCAGACCTGGCACGAAAGCCAGGGCTTCCGAACGAGACCTGCCTCTTCGAGCAGGCGATGTTTTTCGGCGTCTTTCTTGATCTTCGGCAGCCTGTTCAGTTCGTAGTCCTTGTAGTAACAGTAGTCATTCAGCGGGAACATCTAGACCTCCCAGTTGGCCGGTTCAGTGCACTGTCGTATGGCTGCGAGCAGGCGTTCCGGCGGATCGCCCTTGCTGACGAAGGCCGTGACGCCGGCGGTCTGCGCGGCCCGGCGAACGTCGGGACGGCCGCTCAAAGCGACGATCGGGAGAGCAGGGTAGCGTTTGCGGAGGGCCGCGAAACCACCCAGCTCAGCCAGACCCGGGAGCTCCCAGTCCACCAGGGCGATATCTGCGTCGATGGCGGTGGCCTGCGAGAGCAACTCCTCACCACATGAAGCCTCGCCGGCGATGTGCAGGTCTTGCTGCGCTGCCAACAAGACCGCCAGCGCATGCCTGACACTCTTTCGTCCATCGGCAATGAAGATTCGCATTTTCGCTCCAACTGCAGGCAGTATAGGCGCGCGAAAGCTCCCGCGCATCGGGCGGCTGGAGGATTCGCGTATTGGCCGGATGGCTAATAGTGGCTGAGCGGGTGTGGAAGAGGGAGGCAGATCTCAGATGAGTTTCTTCTGCAATGCCAGCGCGACTGCCTCGGCCCGATTGGCTGCACCCAGCTTTGACAGGACGCTGCTGACATGCGCTTTGGCGGTGGCGCGGCTCACCACCAGTTGCGCCGCGATCTGGGGATTGGTCATGCCCCGCACCATGAGTCCCAGCACTTCGCGCTCGCGCGCGGTGAGATCTTCGCCAAAGGCTGGCTCGGGCTGCACCGGTTGGATGAGGGCCTTGACCGCCTCGGTCGCCAGCGTAGCACGACCGCTGGCCGCGGCCCGGATGGCCTCGGCAAGGTCTTCCGCCGAGACATTTTTGAGCAGGTAGCTGAGTGCGCCGGCTGCCAACGCCTCGCGAACGAGTTCCCTGTCGTCAAAGCTGGTCAGGGCAATCACCTGAACTGCGGGCCAACGGCCGCGAATCGCTCGCGTTGCTTCGATCCCGTTCGTTTCGGGCATCACCAGGTCCATCAATATGATGTCTGGCTGCAGCCGTTCGCAGAGCGCGATCGCTTCAGCGCCGTCGGATGCTTCACCGACCAGTTGAAGGTCGGGCTTTGCCCTGAGGAAAGCCGCAAGCCCGCGGCGCACCATGGCATGATCGTCGACGATGAAGACTCGAATGGGTCCGGGCATGGCTCCTCCTCGTTCACCCCTCCGGAGATGGTTCCCAGGCGATCTCAACGGTGGTGCCCTGGCCGGGCTGGCTCGCGATGCGCAGTGCTGCACCGATCGCCTGGCTGCGCTCGCGGATGATGCTCAGCCCGAGATGGTCGGACGAAACCGTGGATGGGTCGAAACCGCGGCCATCGTCTGAAACGGTTAAGACGACTCGACGAACAACTGCTGTTTCGTACATGGTATCTTGCAGGCACTGCAGCCTCACCTCAACCCGTTGAGCGCGGGCATGCTTGACCACGTTGTTCAGTGCTTCCTGAGCGATACGATAGAGCGCCACATGGATGTTCTCGGGCAGTTCGGGTATGGGACAGCCTTCCAGCGTGACGGCCACGGGAATGCCGCTTCGACCGGAGACCGACTGGGCCAGTTGGCGCAGCAGGTCGCCCAGATTGGCTTCGACAAGCGCGGCCGGACGAAGCTCCAGGAGCAGGGTGCGCATCTCGGCCAGGGCGCCGCGGGTCAGTTGGCGCAGCTCGCCCAGGAGCTCGCGCCCTTCGGCCGGGTTGCTTTCCCATAGGCCGGGAAGTGCCTCGGCGATGAGACTGGCCGAAAAGAGCGTTTGCGTGACGGCATCGTGCAGGTCGCGGGCCAGCCGGCTACGTTCTTGTGCCGCGGCTATCTGTTGTGCCTCGGCATAGAGCCGCGCATTCTCGATGGAGATGGCTGCCTGACTTGCCAGCGATTGCATCACGGTCAGGTCGCTTTCGTCAAACGCGTTGAGACGGTCACTTTGGGCATCGAGCACCCCGATGACCTTGCCGGCTACTTTAAGCGGCACGGTCAGCTCAGACCGGGTATGGCTGCCGCGCATCCAGACATAACGTGGCTCCCGGCTCACATCTGGCGCCAGCAGCGGCTCGCCGCTTCCGGCCACCCAGCCTGTGATGCCTTCCGAGCCGACTCTCAGCCGGCTGGGGGTGAATTCGAAGGCCGGGTCATCCCATAGTTTGCCCGCGCCCACCCGATAGACGGCTTCATCTCCCTCGATGAGCGCCAGCCCGACGTGGTCATATCCGAACGCCTGCCGGATCAGGCGGACGATTTCGGTGAGCAACTCATCGATGTGCAGGATTGAGGCGAGGCCGCGGCTTACTTCACCGATGACTCGAAACTGCTCCGCACGACGCTGCTCACGGGCAAAGTGCTGGGCATTCTGCACAGCCAGCGCCGCGCGCTGGGCCAGCGCGGTGAACAGCCGCCTCTCTCGTTCACCGAAGGCGCGCTCCTCATCATAGCAGATGTTGAAGACTCCGAATACCTCTTGATCCAGTCGAATGGGCAGATGCATGAACGAGCGGATGCCTTCGCCGAGCACAGCTTCGACCACCTCGGGACGCTCCTCGACACCACAGACTTCCGGCCCGGAGACGGTCTGCCGGAGATCCGTCTCCGCATCGCCGACCATGACCGGCTCTCCTGTTGCCAGGACTTGTCCCACGAATCCCTCACCCTGCGCAAACCAGATCCGCTCGATGGCTTGTGCACTGAAGTTGCGTGCAACGCGGATCACCACTCGTTCGTGACGGTCGTCCCAGGCCAATACCGCGCTCCTATCGGCATGCAACCGGTCTACGGCGATATCCACCAGCGCTTGGAGCACCGGGTCGAGCTGCACATGGCGCTCGAGCTCTTCATCGGCCTGGTAGAGCGCCTCCAGGTCGGCGGTCTGCGACGCGATGGTCAGCGTGCGCTCTGCGACCTCTACCGCCAGCCGGCGGTTGCGGTTCTCGATGCTCGAGATACGCCAGCGGATCGCGGCGGCGCCGAGCGATACGACGACGAGGAGCAGCGCAGCCCGAAAAGCCCAGGTCTCCCAGAAAGGTGGTAACACCTTGACTGTGAGACTGGCGCCTTCTTCGTTCCAAATCCCCGCGCTGTTGGAAGCCTTCAGCCGAAGGGTATAGGTTCCGCCGGCGAGGTTCGTGTAGCTGCCGTAGCGGCGGTTCCCGATGTGGGTCCAGTCTGTTTCGAATGGCGTCAGCATGTAGGCGTAGAGATTCTTGCCTGGTTGGGAGTAACTGAGGCTCGCAAACTCGAACTCGAAGGAGTCCACAGGCCACTGCAGGGTCAACTCGCCCAGATTCTCGACGGCCCGGTCGAGCGATAGCGGCTTGCCCTCGCGGGTGAGCGCCGTGACCAAGATGGGTGAAACGACGCTGCTGTCCTGCACTTGGTCCGGATAGAAGGCGTTAAACCCGTTGACCCCCCCGAAGAGCATCTCACCCTGTGAAGTCAGGGAACAGGATCCGGTGTTGAACTCATTGCTCTGAAGGCCGTCCCCCCAATCGTAATTCCTGAAGATGCGCGCGCCGGGATCAAATCGCGATAGGCCGTTGTTGGTGCTGAGCCACAACCGGCCGGATTGGTCCTCCAGGATGCAGTAGATGGTATTGTTGGGTAACCCATCCTTGACGGTGTAATGGACGAACTTGCCCGTCGCCCGGTCGAGTTGGTTGAGGCCCCCGCCCCAGGTGCCGATCCACAGGCGGCCCGCACGATCCTCCATGATGGCGTGGATCTCGCTGCTGCTCAGGCTGCCGGGATCTTGCGGGTCGTGGTCATAGTGCATGGCCGCGCCGGTGACCGGGTCAAGCTCGTACAGGCCGCGTGTTGTGCCGACCCAAATGTGGCCATCGCTGGCCCGGAATACCACGTAGATCTGCCTGTAGAAGGCGAGGCTCGCCTGCACCTCCTCCAGGTGATACTCGTGGGTGGTGAAGCTGCCCTGCTGTGGGTCGAAGTGCTCCAATCCCCGTCCGAACACGCCGAGCCACATGCCGCCGGCGCCATCGTCCGCCATCGCTGTGATGATGCCATATGCGGCATCGGGATCTTCGGGGGTATTCTTGAAGTGCGTGAATGTCCCACTGGCGCGATCGAGGCGGTCGAGCCCAGTCTCGGTCCCGATCCACAATGTTCCCGTCGCGTCCTCGAATATCGACCAGACTCGTCCGGCGCTCAGGCTGCCGGGATCGTCCGCATCGTGGCGATACCGGGTCACCTGCCCGGTGGCGCGATCGAGACTGCTCAGCCCGGCGATGCTTCCCACCCAGATGAGGCTCGTATGGTCCCTTCCCTCTTCGGCGCTCTGCTCTTCGTGGACTTCGAACACCACGTTGTTCTCGGCCGCGTCCGTAGCCTGCGGATCGATACGGTAATGCGGAAACCGCAGCTGGGCCGGGTCAAAGTGATTCACGCCGTGGCCGTAGGTGCCGATCCACAGGCCACCCGCGCGGTCTTCGAAGAACGTGAGCAACTGGTTGTCACTCAGGCTGGCCGGATCGTATGGGGCATGGCGGTAGTGGATGAACTGCTCTTGTTCGGGGTCAAACCGGTCAAGGCCTCCGTAGGTCCCCAGCCAGACATTTCCCCGTGCATCCTCTCTGATGAAGCTCACCTGGTCATCGCCAGGGCTGGCAGAGGACTCAGGACCGCTGCGTTCGGACTCAGGACC
>CAYLZG010000066.1:0-21646 GCA_964387985.1 uncultured Anaerolineales bacterium
ACACCTACAAGGGGGTAGCATGAAAATCAACGAGGACTGGCTGGCGGTGATCATCGCCTTCGCCCTGATGCTCCTGGCCGTTGTGGGCGTCGTCTCGCCCGCATGGATGAAGTTTTAGGAGGCGCTGACATGACTACTGCCAAAGCGCCGGCCAAGGCGCAATCGAACAATCTTGCAGGCTTTCTTATCGGCCTTGCCATTGTGGTCGTGCTGGCCTTCCTGGCCCGCTGGTTGAAGATCCAGGTTTATGGCGCCAAGCTGCCGTTGGGCATCCCCGGCAGGGCGTTGGAATATCCTCTCTGGGCCGCGATCCTCGGCCTGATCGCGAACTGGGTTCTCAAGACCGTCAACATCTATGACTTCGTCAAGCCTGGCTTCCGCACCGAGCTGTTCCTGAAGATCGGCCTGGTGCTGTTAGGCGCGGGCATCAGCTTCAAGGTGATCATCACCGCGGCCGGAGGCGCGATCCTCCAGGGCATCATCATGGTGACCGCGGTGTTCTTCTTCTCATGGTGGTTGGGCGGCAAGTTCGGGCTGGCCGATTCGCTGCGCGCGGTCATGTCGACCGCGGTCTCCATCTGTGGCGTCTCCGCCGCCATCGCGGCCGCCGGTTCGGTGCTGGCCAAGAAAGAGGAGATCACCTACATCACGGCGCTGGTCATCGTGACCGCGCTGCCCTTGATGGTGATCGCCCCGCTCATTGCCGGCGCCTTGAACATGCCTGAGCCCATCGCAGGCGCCTGGTTCGGCGGCAACGTCGACACCACCGCTGCCGTGGTCGGCGCGGGCACCATCTACGGCGAGACGGCCCAGAAGATCGCCAGCATCGTGAAGCAGACCCAGAATGCGCTTATCGGCGTGGTGGCCTTCCTGCTCGCTCTCTACTTCAGCGTGGTGGTGGAAGGCAAGAAGGAACGCCCGAGCGCCGGGGTCATCTGGCAGCGCTTCCCGAAGTTCGTGCTCGGCTTCATCGTCGCTTCGCTGCTCTTCACCTTCGGGTTGATCGCGAAGGATCCTGGCTCGGCCATCGCAGCGATGAAGGACTGGGCATTCTGCCTGGCGTTCGTCTGCATGGGCCTGGAGCTTTCGGTTGTCCAGTTCAAGAAGATGGGGTGGAAACCGGTCATCGTGTACCTCATCGTGACCCTGTTCAACACCCTGCTGGCCCTGGCCGTATCGTGGCTCATCTTCGGCTGGTTGTTCCCGACCAGCCTGTAAGCGTGGAGGTGTGGGGATGTGGGTGGCGCCTGGTCGCCGAGGGGCAACCGCAAGGGTTGCCTCTACCAGCGTCGCTCTCATGAAGTCGCCGGCCACATCCCCACATTTCTGTATCTATTCCTAGGAGGCATTCATGGCAGAAGAGCCGAAACTGCCACCATCTGAACCCCCGTTGTTCGATCAGGTTAAGGACGCCCTGAGGGATGCCGCAAAGGCGATCACCGGCAAGACGTCCGAAACCCCGCTGCTCGATCAGCTCGAGGAGGGGCCCTGGCCCAGTTTCGTCACCGAGATGAAGCGGGCGGCCGAAGACAACGACTCGGCCAAAGACCTGCTGCGTCAACTCGAACGGTCCTATGTTGACAGCATCGGGCACTGGAAACATGGCGGCATCGTGGGCGTTCGCGGCTACGGCGGCGGCGTGATCGGGCGGTACTCCGACCTGCCGGAGGAATTTCCGGCGGTGGCAGAGTTCCACACGATGCGCGTCAACATGCCGTCGGGTTGGTTTTACAACACCAAGAAGCTGCGCGAGCTGTGCGATGTCTGGGACAAACATGGCAGCGGCCTGACCAACATGCACGGCGCCACCGGCGACATCATTCTGCTGGGCGTGCCGACTGCCGGGCTGCAACCGTGTTTCGATGATCTCGCGGAGATCGGCTTCGACCTGGGTGGTTCGGGCTCTGACATGCGCACCCCGAGCTGCTGCGTGGGTCCGGGCCGCTGCGAGTATGCGTGCATCGACACGCTGGAGCTGTTGTACGACATCACGATGACGTACCAGGATCAGCTCCACCGCCCGATGTTCCCCTACAAGTCGAAGGTGAAGATTTCCGGCTGCCCCAACGACTGCGTGGCTGCCGTGCCCCGGTCCGACATTGCCATCGTCGGCACCTGGCGTGACAACATCCGGATCGATCCGGTCGAGGTGGCGGGCTACGCAAACAGCGGCCTGGACATTGGCCAGGAAGTGGTGGCCCTGTGCCCCACCCGCTGCATGAAGTGGAACGCCGAGACCAAGACGCTGGCTATCGACGACGCCGAGTGCAATCGCTGCATGCACTGCATCAATATCATGCCCAAGGCGTTGCGGGTCGGCAAGGAAAAGGGCGCCACCATCCTCGTCGGCGGCAAGGCGCCGATCGTGCATGGTGCGCTGTTGTCATGGGTGATCGTGCCTTTCATGAAGCTCGAACCGCCTTACACCGAGATCAAAGAGCTTCTGGATAAGATCTGGGAATGGTGGGATGAAAACGGCAAGATGCGCGAGCGCCTCGGCGAGCTGATCAATCGCCTGGGCATGCGTGCCTTCCTGAAGGCCGTAGACCTGCCGCCAGTGCCCCAGATGGTGCGCGCACCGCGCGCCAACCCCTACTACTTCTGGGATCCCGAGGAGGTGAAGTAATGGCTACGCGGACCGATTTTGGACCTCCATACTTCCGAGAGATGCTTCCTCCGGTAATCCAGAAGAACTACGGCCAGTGGAAGTACCACGAGCGGCTGCAGCCGGGTCTCCTGGTGCATGTTGCTGAGTCGGGCGATCGCCTGTGGACGGTGCGCGTCGGGTCCTCGCGGCTGGTCAGCACCGACTGGATCCGCGACGTGTGCGATATTGCCGACCAGTTCTGCGACGGCCATGTTCGTTTCACGAGCCGGCACAACCTGGAGTTCCTGGTCAGCGATTCCGAAAAGGTCAATCCGCTGCTGGACTACCTGAAGGACCATGATTATCCCGTCGGCGGCACCGGCCACGCGATCAGCAACCCGGTGCACACCCAGGGCTGGATTCACTGCCACACGCCGGCCACGGATGCATCGGGCATCGTGAAGGCGGTGATGGACGATCTGTACGAGTACTTCGTCGACATGAAGCTGCCCGCGTACTGCCGGATTTCGCTGGCGTGCTGTCTGAACATGTGCGGCGCGGTGCACTGCTCCGATATCGCGATCCTGGGCATCCATCGCAAGCCGCCGGCCGTCAACCATGACCTGGTGCGCGCCAAGTGCGAGATCCCGAACGTCATCGCGGCGTGTCCCACCGGCGCCATCCGGCCCGATCCCAAGACCAAGTCGCTGATCGTCAACGAAGAGAAGTGCATGTACTGCGGCAACTGCTACACCATGTGCCCCGGCATGCCTCTTGCAGACCCGATCGGCGATGGTGTCTCGATCTGGGTGGGCGGCAAGATCTCGAGCGCACGCACGCCGCCGAAATTCTCGCGGCTGGTGATCCCCTTCCTGCCCAATAATCCGCCGCGCTGGCCCGAGGTAACAGATGCGGTCAGGCATATCGTGGAGACGTGGGCCAGCCATGCGCACAAGCACGAGCGCATGGGCGAGTGGATCGATCGCATCGGCTGGGAGCGCTTCTTCACCTTGACCGGCATCGAGTTCAAAGAACAGTTGATCGATGACTTCACCCTGGCATCGGAGACGTATCGCTCGACGCCCACGTTTAAGTGGTAGAATACGTTATATTCAGGGTAGAGGACGCTGCACGCAGACGTTGCATGCAACGTCCTTTACCCTGACAGCGAAGGAAAGGAGTGCTTCTGATGTCAGACGAAGAGATCAAGGACAAAATCATCGAGTACGTAAAGAACAGCAAGAAAAAGATCGGCGCTCGCGAGATTGCCCACGGACTGGACCTGGAACTGCGCACCGCCAAGAAGGTGCTCAGCGAGATGGTCAACGACGGCGTGCTGGAGTTCGAGTCGTTTGGCGGCGCGACCTTCATCAAGCTCGGTGAAGGTTGAGATAGGGAGGTCATATGCCCATTGTAAATCTTAGCGGGATCGAAATTGATGTGGACGAGGACGGCTTCATCCAGTTGCCTGAGGCGTGGACTCCGGAGCTAGCCGCGGCCATCGCGGTAACCGAAGACGTCGAAGAACTGACGGAAGATCACTGGAAAGTGGTCAACTACCTGCGCGAATACTACCAGCAATTCGGGATCGCCCCCATGATCCGGAAGCTGTGCAAGGATACGGGGTTCCCGCTGAAGGACATCTACGAGATGTTCCCCAGCGGCCCGGCCAAGGGCGCATGCAAGATCGCAGGCCTGCCGAAACCGACCGGCTGCGTATAAGCCCTCAAGGATGGCGTGCTATGGGCTGCATTCCTGGCAGCCCATAGCTGTAGGGGCGACGTTGGTAAGCACGCTGAAAGCGTGCGACCTCGCCCTCCTGATCCCGCATCCTGCCCTTAGGTGCGGGACGCCGCACGGAGCGCGACCCTTGTCTACATCAACCGCTCTCTGGACGCTTTTCGCGACCTTTGTCGCCGGCCTGAGTTATTTTGCGGCGATCACATTTGTTCTCGGCCTGCTCTGGCGGCTGGTCGGGTATCTGCGCACGCCTGCGCCGCTGCCCGTCGCCGTGACTCCGGCGCCCGAAACCGATGGCGGCGCGGCGATGCGCGTGGCCGGTGATGTGCTGCTCTTTCCGGCGCTCTTCAAGGCCGACAAGGCGCTGTGGGCCGGCGCATGGGTGTTCCATATCGCACTCTGGGTGGTCCTGCTGCGTCATTTGCGCTATTTCACTTATCCCGTCCCGGGCCTGTCGCTGCTGCTGTCGCCGGTGGCGTTGTGGGCCGGTTATGTGTTTGGGTTGGCCGCGCTGTACCTGTTTTGGCGGCGCCTGGCCTTGCCGCGCACGCTGTATCTCTCGGGGCTGCCAGATTACCTGGCGTTGATCTTGATGGGCCTCATTGCAGTCACCGGCATCCTGGTCAAATACTGGCTGCACGTGAACCTGGTGGACGTGAAGGCGTTCATCCTGGGGCTGATGACACTCCGGCCGGTTGCGCCTCCGCAGCATCCGCTCTTCCTGGTGCATTTTCTGTTGGTGGCGCTGCTGATGCTTTACTTCCCGTTCAGCAAACTGCTTCATGCCGGTGGCATCTTCTTCAGCCCGACACGCAACCAGCCTTACGAGATCCAGAAGCGCGGCAAACGATGGGATCGTGAGCTGCGAACGAGGTATTAGGTTGGCCAAATTCGACGAAACCCCGATCATCAAGGATCCGGCCCGGGATGGCATCCTGGCGCCGCCCAAGATCCGTGAAGGCGCTGCTGCGAATGTCACCTGCCATCCGAGCAAGCCGAAGGACACGCGTGCGATCGATCTGCCGACCGAGCGCGTGCCCGATTGGCAGGCCCGCGGCATCCAGCGCCTGGGCGAGCTCCTGGAGCGGAACAAATCGCTGCGGGTGTTCATGGACATCTGCGTGCGATGCGGGGCCTGCGCGGATAAGTGCCAGTTCTACCTGGGCACCGGCGACCCGAACAACATGCCCGTGGCCCGGGCCGAACTGCTGCGCGCCGTCTACCGCCGCTATTTTACCCTGGGCGGGCGTGTCTGCCCGGGCGCATCGAACGCCGCGGATCTCGACGAGGCGATGCTGCAGAAGTGGTACACCTATTTCTACCAGTGCTCCGAGTGCCGGCGCTGCTCCGTATTCTGCCCGTATGGCATCGATACGGCTGAGATTACTGCGGCTGCGCGCGAGGTGATGTGCGCGATGGGCGTCACCACCAAGTATGTCACGGAGGTCGTGGCCAAGGTCTACGAGCAGGGCAACAACCTCGGCATTCCACCTCCGGCCTGGATCGACAACTGCCAGTTCCTGGAGGAAGACATCCAGGAGATCACCGGCATCCCGATCAAGTTCCCGGTGGACGACGAGGGCGCGGACGTGCTGCTCGTGCCACCTTCCGCGGATAACTTCGCCAACACCGACACGATGATCGGCTATGCCAAGCTGTTCCATTTCCTCGGCGTGCGCTGGACCACCAGCACCTACTGCAATGAGGGCGGCAACTTCGGGTTGTTCCTCAATTATGCGAACCTGCAGAAGGTGAACAAGCGCATCGTCGATGCCGCGCGCATGTTGGGTGTGAAGACGATCATCTGGGGCGAGTGCGGTCACGCGTGGCGCGCGGGCATCCTGACGCCTGCGCTCAACGGCTCAATGGACGAGTTCGACCCGCCTTATCCCTATCACATCAGCCAGTACATGGCCGACATGCTGCACCGCGGCGCGTTCAACGGCAAGCTGGACAAGAGCGCCAACGACCAGTACCTGGTCACGTATCACGATCCGTGCAATCCCGCGCGGGCCGGGCAGCTGCTCGAGGAGCCGCGCGAGCTCCTGCGTGCGTCCTGCAACCGGTTCCAGGAGATGCCCGATGACACCATCCGCGAGAAGACGTTCTGCTGCGGCGCGGGTGGCGGACTCCTGACCGATGAGATCATGGCGGTGCGCATGGCAGGCGGGAAGCCGCGCGCGATGGCTGTCAAGCACGTCGGAGCGAACTTCGTGGCCACCCCGTGCGCGATCTGCAAGGCACAGCTGCCCGAGGTGATGAAGTACTGGGATGTGCCCGCGGAGGTCGGCGGGGTGATCCAGTTGTTCTGCAATGCGTTGAAGATGTGACGGAGTCGCAGCATGCGTAAGCTCTTCCTTCTCGGAGCGGTCCTGATCATACTGGGCCTGGTCGTTGGCTTCTATCCTGGTTGGGTGGAGAAACCGGTGAAGGATGGCACGGGACCGCTTGCGGTGCGCATCTCGGCCCAGTATCCCGCGCCGGAGCACCATAGCCCGCTGGATTGGTGGCAGACCCATCACATGGATGTCGTCAATCGCGGCGACATGGCAGAAAGCGACTGTCTCTACTGCCATGAGCCGGCGAAAAGCTGCAACAACTGTCATGGCTATGTCGGGGTCGATCCGATCGCCGAGCCGAGTGAGACGGGAAGTTCCGACGGGTAGTGCTTGAGCACTAGCCGCGTATACCGGAGTGCCTGAATGCCCGACGATGTAAACAAGCCACAACCTGCTCATCCATCGCCTTTGGCCTCTCGCCGCCAGTTCATACTGGGCGGAATGGCTGCCGTGGGCGCGGCGTGGGCCGGCACGGCGCTGCAATCGGTCCTTTTCCCAAAGGCCACGGCCGCCGCGGTCAAGCCTGTGAGCTTTCCCCTGGCCGAGCTGCCGGTCGGCGGCGTGAGGCCGGTGAGCTATGGCGCAACATCGGCGCTGGTAATGCGCACGGCGGAGAGCATCCGCTGCTTCTCGTTGGTCTGCACGCATCTGGGCTGCCTGGTGCAATGGCAGGAGGGCGCGCAGGAGTTTTACTGTCCCTGCCATGATGGCCGCTTCGACCAGTTCGGCGAGGTGTTGGCCGGGCCGCCGCCGCTGCCGCTGGAGCAGATCGCGGTGCGGGTGGAGGGTGATACGGTGATCGTGGGAGAAGAGGCGTGATGAAGCTGCCAGCAACAACTGCGGACGGGGGCGCCAGGAGGCGCCGCCGCCGGCACCTCCTGGTCGGGCTGGTATTCGTCGTTGCACTGGCCCTGGTGTTGGTGGCCGGCCAACCGACCGGCGCCTTGCCCGAGTATTCGGAGCAGACCGGCGAACCCTGCGCCGGCTGCCACATCAGCCCATCGGGCGGTGGGCTGCGCACCCCGCGCGGGCAGGCCTGGGTGGGAAGCGGCCGACCCGGCGTGGTGCCAAACCTGACCGATTCGCTGGCCTTGCTGGGCGTGCGGCTCACGGTCGACGAGGCCGATTTCGTGGCGCTCAGCGATGAGGTGCGGCTGCCGCCGGAGGCGCCGGAGGTTCCGTCGGAGCCGGCGGTAATTCCGGCACAGGCCGAGGAGCTGCGCTCCTGGCTGCGCACATATGCGGGGAACTGATGAGACGCTTTTCTCGACGCAGCTTCATTAAGCTGACCGGCGCGACTGCTGCAACCGTGGCGGCTGCGGCAGGCACGCGATCGCTCCTCGATAGCAGCGCGGCAGCGCCCGGCCTGTCTGCCGGCCGCTCGGCCTTGGCCGCACCTGCACGCGAGGAAAAATGGGTGCGGACGACGTGCGCGCTGTGCCCCTCCGGCTGCGGGCTCGAGGTGCGGGTGGTGGACGGCCGCGCGGTCAAGGTCGAAGGCAGCGCCATCCATCCGGTCAACCAGGGCGTCTGCTGTCTGCGCGCCCAGGCATCGCTGGAGATGCTCTACAGCCCCGAGCGGATCGAGCGGCCCAGGGTGCGGAACGGCAGCAAGACCGATGCATCGGCGACCTGGCGCGAGGTCTCATGGGAGGAGGCGCTGGCGCTGGTAGCGGGCAAGCTGGCCGAGCTGCGCAACGCGGGCCAGGAACATACCGTGGCCTTCCTGCACAGCGACACGCGGGGATCCATGCGCGCGACGATCGAGCGCTTCATGACGGCCTACGGGTCGCCCAACGCGATCTCGATGGACAGCGCGGGCGAACAGGCCGCCCGGACCGCGATGTTCCTCTCCCAGGGGATCAACGGCTATCCGGTCTACGATCTGAACAATGCCAGCTATGCCATGGCCTTCGGCGGCAATCTCCTGGAGAGCAGCCGGCACGTGATCGCCGCGCTGGCCGCGATGGCGTTCATGCGCCGCGGCCGGCCGCAGCGCGGCAAATTCGTCGCCGTGCATCCCCGTCTCTCGCTTACCGGCGTCAAGGCCGATGAGTGGGTGCCCATTCGCCCCGGCACGTATGCTGCGCTGGCGTTGGGCATGGCCAACGTGATCATCAACAGCAGCCTGTACGATGCCCAATTCGTGCGGGATTACACCTTCGGCTTCGAGGACTTCACCGATGCCCAGGGGGTGGAGCATATGGGCTTCAAGCGGCTGGTGCTGGAGCACTACCCGCTGGAGAAGGTCGAGTTTATTACCGGCGTGCCGGCAGCCGATATTGCGCGGCTGGCCGGTGAGTTTGCCACGAACAGGCCTGCCGTGGCGATCATGCCGTTGGAGCCGGATGGGCTGGACCTGCGTGCCGCGCTGGCAGTTCACGCGCTGAATGCCCTGGTGGGCAGCATCGACGTCAAAGGCGGCGTGCTCGTACAGCGTTTTCCCGATCTTGCGCCATGGCCCGACGACCCGCTGCCCGCCAGCACCTCGGGTGCTGCCAGCACCTTCCCATATCAGCCGCGCGTGGATGCGGTTGACGCCAGGCCCTTCGAGCCTCCGTCGCCCGAGGCGCTGGCGGCCCGCCTGGCCTCCAACGACCCGTACCCGGTGAACGCGCTCTTCCTGTACAACGCCAACCCGGTCTATGAGTCGCCTGCGGACGGCAAGATGGCCGAGGCGCTCCTGAAGATACCATTTGTGGTCAGCTTTGCGTCGACGCCGGATGAATCTGCCGCGCATGCGGACGTGATCCTGCCGGCCAGCACGTTCCTGGAGATCTGGGGCGACGATTTCGTCGAGGGGGTGGGTTACCCGGGTGCGTCGATCCGGCGGCCCGTGGTCGACCTGGTGCACGATACGCGCAACCCGGGCGATGTGCTCCTGGCGCTGGCTGCGGCGCTGGGCGGTGTGGCAGCCCAGGCGCTGCCCTTCGCGGATTATAAGGCGCTCTGCGAACATCGCCTGTCGGCCATCGACACGGATTGGGCGAAGTTCGACGAGAACGGCGTCTGGTCCGAGATGGTCTACTTCAATGCCCAGCCGGGAAGCAAGGCGTGGAGCAACGTCGTCGGCCGCGAACGCCTGAACGCACCCAAGGATGGCCGGTTCGACTTCTTCTCGCGCGAGATGCTTGCGGTCATGGACGGATCGCAGGATGCTGCCGCGGTCGACCTGGCGTGCCTGCCGGGCTTCGACGCACCCGCGGAGGGGCTGACAACACCAGAGTATCCGTTCATGCTGGTCACACAAGGTCTCATTACCCAGCCCCGCGCCTGGTCGGGCATCGTGCCCACGCTCCAGGAGAGCTATGGTCTCCAATCTAACATGAAGTGGAACACCTGGGTGGAGATCAGCCCGAGCGCGGCCGCGCCCCTCGGCCTGGCAGACCATGACCGGGTGTGGGTCGAGTCACCCTTGGGCAGGGTGCAGGCCACCGTCCGCCTGTACAAAGGGATGTGGCCCAACGCGATCTATCTGCCGCCCGGCCAGGGCCACCGGACAGGGGTCAGCTGGGGCCGCGGGAGCGCCGCTCCCCTGGTGGTGGGTGAAAACGTGAACCGGCTCCTTGCCAGCCAGGGAGTGACGCGGGTGCGGGTGTACAAGATCTGAAGGAAGAAGGAAAAAGGAAGAAGGAAAAAAGATGCCTGGCCACACCTGTAGTGGTCACAAGAGCTGATCTTCCTTCTTCAATCTTCCATCTTCCTTTTCGCTGGAGGCGCACATGCCCCGTTGGGGAATGGTCATCGATCTCGATAAATGCTTTGCCTGCCAGAGCTGCACTGCCGCGTGCCGGATGGAGAACAACACGCCGCCGGCCGGGCCAGGCGCGACGGACGACGGTCGGGCGATCCTGTGGAACGAGGTGCTGGCCTTCGTAGAGGGCGAGTACCCGAAGACGCAGGTGCTGTTGGTGCCTCGACCGTGCCAGCAGTGCGATAAGCCGCCCTGCACCTACGTCTGCCCGGTCAAGGCAACCTACAAGAACGAAGACGGCATCGTGGTCGTGGACTACGACCGCTGCATCGGGTGCCGCATGTGCGCGGTGGCCTGCCCGTACCAGGTGCGCTATTTCAACTGGTATGCGCCGGATTGGCCGCCGGCGCTGCGGGCGCATCTCAATCCGGATCCCGAAGTGGCGCCGCGACCCAAGGGCGTGGTGGAGAAGTGCACTTTCTGCATCCAGCGGCTGCGCCACGCCAAGGAGAAGGCGGAGGCTGAAGGCCGGCCCTTCGATGCCACCGATTACCAGCCCGCGTGCGTGCAGACCTGCACGGGCCATGCCCGCTATTTCGGCGACCTTGACGATCCTGAGAGCCTGGTCTATCAGCTCAGCCACAGTCCCCGCGCCTTCCGGCTGCTGGAAGAGATGGGGACCGAGCCCAAAGTGTACTACTTGAAGCAAGGGTAGGAACGACGGAAGGAAAAGGAAGAAGGAAAATGGAAAGAGAAAACTCCTCCGCACCTGCCCACGAGACCGAGCTGGAACGGGCGGTGTTGAACCCGCTGCGCAAGACCACGCTGCCGTTTTGGGCGGCGATTGCGGTGCTGGGTGCGCTGTTTGCGTTCAGCATGGGAACGCTGGTGCGGCAGTGGGTGCTGGGCCTGGGCGTCACGGGGTTGAACCGGCCGGTGTACTGGGGTATCTACATCACCAACTTCGTCTTCTTCATCGGCATCAGCCACGCGGGCACCCTGATCTCGGCCATCCTGCGGGTCACCAACGCGGAGTGGCGCCGGCCGATCACCCGCGTTGCCGAGGCCATCACCTTTTTCGCGCTGATCCTGGGCGCGATGCAGATCCTGCTCGACCTGGGCCGGCTCGACCGCGTGCTCAACGTCGTGATCTTCGGTCGCTTCCAGTCGCCTCTGCTGTGGGACGTCACCTGCATCAGCATCTATCTGTTGAGCAGCACCCTCTATCTCTACCTGCCGATGATCCCTGACCTGGCGCGCATGCGCGATAGGATGGCTTCCGCAGCAGCGGCTGATGTAGATGGGAAGAAGGGCTTCTGGTCGAACTGGCGGTACCACCTCTACCGCATCATGGCAGTCGGGTGGCATGGCAGCGCCGAGCAGCTCCGCCGGCTTGAAAAGGCCATCGGCCTCATGGCGATCCTGATCATTCCCATCGCGGTGTCCGTGCACACCGTCGTGTCGTGGATCTTCGGCATGATGATGCAGCCGATGTGGCACAGCACGATCCTGGGACCCTACTTCGTCGTCGGCGCGATCTTCTCGGGCATCGCCATGCTGTTCCTGTTCATGACCCTGATCCGCAAGATGTGGGGCCTGGAAAAGTGGATCGGCGCGAAGCAGTACAACTACCTGGGCATCCTGCTGCTGGTGATGAGCGTCTTCTGGGCCTATTTTACCCTGTCCGAGTACCTGACCACCGGTTACGGAACGCTGGTGCACGAACAGCATGTGCTGCAGGCGAAGCTGAGCGGCGAGTATGCGCCGTGGTTCTACGCCATGCTGCTCCTCAACTTCTTCGTGCCGTTTGCGATCCTGATCCGGCGCAAGGGACGGACGCCGGTGGGCACGGTAATTGCGTCGGCCGCGATCGCGGTGGGCATGTGGATCGAGCGGTTCACGATCATCGCACCCACCCTCACGCGGCCTTCCCTGGGCTATGAAAAGGCGGTCTACACGCCGAGCTTCACGGAGATAGCCATCACGGTCGGCTCGCTTTCGTTGTTTGCCATGTTGTTCCTGCTCTTCTTCAAGCTCTTCCCCGCCATCTCCATCTGGGAGGTGGAGGAAGGCGAGCACATTGCCGCGGTCAAGCGCAAGGCTGAGGAACTCCTGGTCCAGCCCGGCGTGGAGTTGGCCCAGGATGCAGGTTATGAATACTAAAGATGAACGTTAAGAATTTGTTCGGGTAACGGCGACCATCTCGCTGCCCCACCACCGCCCGGCGCTAAAGGCGCCGGGCTACCAGGCAGCGCCCGCTGAAGCGGGCTAAATGAGCCGGTTAACCGTCGTAAGCCCTCCTTTCGGGGGGCGTTGCTTCGCAGCCTGCCCGCAAACGGGCAGGCGTGCTGCACACGGAGAGTAATCCGCATGGGTCACTGGATCCTCGATACTGCGGGCGTCGGCGGGATCATCGTCGGCCTCGTCGCCATCCCGGTGCTCCTTGCCTACATCGGCATGGTGCGCTGGATCGCGCACGCACCTCGTGGTGCGTCCGCACCAGAAGGTGCGTCCGCACCGCGACCCTCTGGGGAGGATGACGCACAGGAAGGCCGCCATCCATGATCGAACGACGCACATCGATCCTGTGCACCCCCTGGTGCGTCCTTTGCGTGTTGTTCCTGGCGCTGGCCTGCGTCCAGCCCGCGGGCGCCCAGGGGCTGGCGCCAGGCAACTACTGCGTGAGCTGTCACCCTGCCAGCGACCCGGCGCTCTCTACCGTGGTAGAGTGGCAGGTGCGGCCCGCGGCTGAGGCGACCTGTCCCGGCGTGAAAGCCTACAGCGAGCAGTTGCTCTACACCGGGCAATTGCTAGCTGCGACGGAGCGCGCGGGCGCGGAAGCGGGGGGGCAGGCGACCGCCAGCCAGGCCAACCGGCTGGCAGCCTTCCGTGAAGGCTACGAAGCGCTGCGCCAGGCCCCGGTGACCAGTCTCGATGCATTCACCTCGCAGGCGCAGCAGGTTCGCTTCCAGGGCAACAAGGTCTATGCCGCGTTCCACGCGGCCATCGATGCGGCCCGGCAGAGGTGGGTGCTCCTGTTTGCCGCGCTGGTGACGCTGGCCGTGTTGGGATCGCTGGCGTGGGGCCTGCGCAACATCCTCGCGACCGCCTCCACGACGACCCACTGGCTGAAGAGCTGGCGCCCGGGATGGCGCACCGCGGCCATCGCCGGCCTGGTGTTCCTGCTGTTTGCGCTGCCTCTGTTCCGCGTGCCTACTGCTGCCGTGGAAATGCCGACCGTCGAGCAGCAGGCCGTTCAGACTGCCCTGGACACCTCGGATCGGGTGGCGGATACGGCGGACCGCGCGTTGGCTCGCGCCTGGATGCTGGGGCGCGTGGGCGCTGCCTGGGCGCAGCTTGACCCGGACCAGGGCCAGGCGACGTTGGATGCTGCGCTGGCCGCGGCCAGGGATGCGCAGGGCTATGCCGATGCCTTGTGGGGCCAGGCCCAGGCCGCACAGGAGGCGGCCATCGGCTCGATTGCTTCCCAGGATGATGCCGTATTGCTTGCCGAACGCCTGGCGTCGATGCGCGCGAGAGCCTGGGGCTTGCGGCTCATTGCAGCCGAATGGGCGGCCGTCGATGGGGCGCGTGCGGCGGAGATCATGGCCGAGGCGCAGGCGCTGGCCGAGCGGAACCCAACGGCTTACGGCCAGGTGGACCTGGCGGCCATCGCGGTGGATTGGACCCGCGCCGACCCCGCGCAAGCGGCCGGCGCTGCGGCGCGAGTGACGGATGCAGCGCTGCGGTCAAGGGCCGAGAGGCTGATCGCCCAGGCAGGCACTTCGCCCTTAACGCCCTATGTCCTGCGGACGGATCGCGTGCTGCCCCCGGGCGCGGATGTCGCCAGCGCGCGGGAGCTCTTGCTTACCCTGGAGAATGAGGCCGACAAGGCCGAGGTCCTGCGCTTCATCGCAGGCAGCACAGGAGCGCAAGAGGATTTCGACGCTGCACTGTCGATGGCGCTGGCGGGCCGAGTGCGTGGCGACCCCCTGGCTCCTGCGGAGGCTTCGCTGGCCCTGGCGAAGGCCATGCTGCCGGTCGATGAAGCGATGGCGCAGACCGCGTTTGCCCAGGCCTTCGAGGTCAGCCAGAAGATCGCGGTGACGTATAAGTAGGGAAGGTCCTTTGGAGGCAATCTGACCGTTTTATCGCATGGTCCGTGGCAGCCCTGGGTGGACCGGCTGCTGGACCGGTTTACCCGGCGCCCTCAGCCCGCACAGCGCTGGCCGGTGCTCCAGGTGGAGGTGACCAGCCGCTGCATCATGCGCTGCTCATTCTGCCCGAATAAGTCGCTGGGCGCCCGCTGGGAGCACGGCGACCTGCCCTGGGAGGTCTTTCGCGACGCGATCGGGCCGCATCTCTCCCGTTTCGACCTGATCTACCTTCAGGGCTGGGGCGAGCCGCTGCTGCACCGCGACCTGTGGCAGATGGTCCGGCTGGCGAAAGAGGCCGGCTGCAAGGTGGGTTTTACCAGCTGCGGCGGGCTGCTGACCGAGGAGCATATCGAGCAGATCATCGCGGAGCGTGTCGACCTGCTCTCCATCTCATTTGCCGGCGCCAGCGCCGCGGTCCACGAGTCGCTGCGGGTTGGATCGGATTTCGAGCGGCTGCTCGGCAACGTGCGCCGGCTGACCGAGCGCCGGGAAGAGCGGACGCAACTGTATCTAGAGTTGCATTATTTGATGATGCGGCCTAATATGGACGATCTGCCTCCATTCGTGAGCCTGGCCGCTTCTCTCGGCGCGGACGAAGTTGTGGCCACCAACCTGACGTATGCGTTCACGCCGGAGCTGGATGCGCAGCACGTCTTCGGCCCTGCACCCGAGCCGGCGCACGAGGCGCTGATCGCGGAGGCCAGGGAGGAGGCAGCGCGGCTGGGGCTCAAGTTCCGGGCCTATCCGCTGGCGACCAGCGAGGCGGTGGTGGAATGCGACGCGCGGCCCACGGAGACGGCGTTCATCAACTGCCGGGGCGAGGTCACCCCGTGCGTCTACCTGGGCCTGCCGGTGAAAGAGGCTGCGCCGCGCTATTGTGACGGGGTCAACCGGCCCCTGCCCGGGTTGAGCTTCGGAAATGTGCGCGATGGGCTGTTGACCGTATGGGAAGGCCCAGCGCGGAAGAAATTCGGCGCGGCGTTTGCCAGCCGCCGCGCGGCGGGCTATTCGAGCCTGTTGGTGTCGGCCACGGGAGGTGACGCGGGTGCGCTGCCTGCGCCACCGGAACCGTGCCGTCACTGTTATAAGCTGCTCGGAGTCTGAAGGAGATCGATATGGCGTTTCAATGGTTTCTCATCGCTTTAGCCTGGGCTTCCGTGGCCATTTTTGTGGGAGTGGTCATCCTCCGCATCGTCAAGGTTTCCTCGATGCCCATGGGCCTGCGATGGGAGGTCTATCCGATCCCGCACGAGGCGCGCGAGAAGCGCGACTACGGCGGCTCATATATGGAGGAGACAGACTGGGCCGCAAAACACGAGCGCAAGTCATTTCGTGCCGAGGTCACTGAGTCTCTCCTGCCCGAGGCCATCGAGATCGGCACGGAGATCCTCACGATGAAGAAGGTGCGCGCGCATAATCGCTACGGCATCTGGATCTTCTCGGTCCTTCTGCACTGGGGCATCTACCTGTTCATCGGTTGGGCACTGCTCCTGATCCTCGAGAGCCTGGTAGGCGGCGCATTTCTGAACGCGATCGTCGGACCGGTAGGGATCATCGCATCTCTGCTGGGGGCCATCGGCGCTGTCGGGCTGATCGTCCGCCGCGCCACCTCACCGGACCTGGCGCCATACACCGCACCGATCGACTATCTGAATCTCGTATTCCTGGGTGCGATCTTCGTCTTCGGGCTGATCTCCACCCTGGCCGATCCGGCCCTGGCCGGGCACAAGACCTACATCGACAACGTCCTGCGTTTCCGGCCCGCGGCAGCGCCGTGGGCGGCGGTGGTGACGTTCGTGCTGTTCCAGGCCTTCATCATTTACATGCCGTTTTCGAAGATGTTGCACTACATCATCAAGTTCTTCCTCTATCACCAGGGGCTGTGGGATGACGCATTCAAGGTCAAGGGCTCGGACGCGGACAAACGGGTTATGGAGCAGCTCGGCTATTCCGTGACCTGGCAGGCGCCGCACATCGCACCGGGCATGACGTGGCAGGAACAGGTTCAGACGGCAGCTGCAGAGGGAGACAAGAAATGAGCAAGAAACCGTTTCGGTTCAAAGATATATCCCGGCTGTCAGATGAGCCGCTGGTCTCGCTGGATGCCGGTGACCTGATGCCGCTTCCTGAGCTGACGGATGTGCCGGACCTGAAGCCGCCCAGGCCCAGGTGGCTCGAAACTTACGATTTCTCGCTGGACGGTTACTCCGACTTCGACATCCCGATGCCCCAGACGGATGAGGAGAAGGAACGGCTGGTGCGCGGGTTCCTCACCGGCCTCGAGAAGCTGTTGGACCCCGAGAACAACTGGACCTTTGCCAAGCTGTTCCGGCTGTCGATGGACTACTGCCTGCGCTGCCAGACCTGTTCCGAGGCCTGCCATGTCTACCTCGGGAGCGGGCGGCAGGAGATCTACCGGCCTACGTATCGCTCGGAGATCCTGAGGCGCATCTATCAGCGTTACTTCACACCTGCGGGCAAGCTCATCGGCCCGTTCCTGGGCGCGGACATCGAGGTCAATTTCCGCACGGTCTGGCGGCTCCTCGAGCTGTCGTACCGGTGCAACATCTGCCGGCGCTGCGCGCAGGTTTGCCCCGCCGGCATCGACAACGCCCTGATCGCGCGGGAGATTCGCAAGCTGTTCAGCCAGGAACTGGGCATCGCGCCGACCGAGCTGCTCAGGAAGGGAACGCGGCAGCATCTGCGGACCGGATCTTCGACCGGCATGAATCCCGCGGCCATGATCAATTCGGTCGAGTTCCTCGAAGAGATCATCGAGGAAAAGACGGGCAAGAAGATCAAGATCCCGGTCGACAAGAAGGGCGCGGATATCCTGCTGATCCACAACGCCGGGGAGTTCCTGTCGTGGCCTGAGAACCCGGCTGCGTTCGCGATCCTCCTCGATGCCGCGGGGATCAACTGGACGTTGAGCAGCGAGCTGGTGGGTTATGACGCGGTCAACTATGCGGTGTGGTTCGACGATGTCGAGCTGGCGCGCATCGCACTGCGACACGTGCAGATTGCGCGCGACCTCGGCGTCAAGAAGATCGTGGTCGGAGAGTGCGGCCACGCGCACAAGGCCATCTGTGTCGTTGCGGACCGCGTGCTGCCGGGTGATCTGAGCCTGTCAGAAATGCCGCGCGAAAGCTGCCTGCCGCTGCTGTGGGACATCGTGAAGAGCGGCGCCATTCGCTTCGATCCCTCGCGCAACGATTTTCCCATCACGATGCACGACTCGTGCAACGTGGTGCGGCTGATGGGCATCGTCCAGCCGCAACGCGAGATCGTTAAGGCCGTCTGCGCCCAGCCCTTGCGCGAGATGGACCCGCACGGCGTCAATAACTACTGCTGCGGTGGCGGCAGCGGCTTTGCCATCATGGACACGCTGAACTTCTCGCAGTGGCGGAACGGCGTCTCGGCGAGGATGAAGGTGAAGCAGATCCTGGACACCTTCCATGATGTCCCGGATCCCAGCATCCGCAAATACGTGATCGCTGCCTGTTCCAACTGCAAGGGCACGCTGCGCGACGCGATCAACTACTACGACCTGTGGGAGCAGCACGGCATCTGGTACGGCGGGCTGGCCGACCTGATGGTCAACGCGATGGCAGACCTGCCCGGGCCCTACCTCTCATGGAACGAGGAGATGTAGATGGATCCGGTTCGCAAGAAGGTTCTGATCGTGGCGACCTGCGGCCCGGAGCTGAGCCAACGCACCCCGGCGCCGTTCCTGTTCGCGCAGCACGCCGCGGCCCAGGGCCACCAGTCCAGCATCTGCTTCGTGCTGCAGGCGCCCCTGCTGCTCAAGGCCGACCTGGTCGACACCATCCGCGCGAAGGAAGGCGGGCGGACCATGCGCGAGTGGATCGACGAGACGCTGGCTGCGGGCGTGGCGTTCTTCGTGTGCGATGCCGCGCTGCAGCTCTGTGACATGACGCCGGACGACCTCATCGACGAAGTCGAGAACCTGGTCGGGCCGTCTTTTCTCATCACGCAAGGGCTGGCATCCGACCTGGTCCTGAACTTCTGATGTATGTCGTCACGATCGACCCCGACAAATGCAGGGGCTGCGGTGCGTGCGTTAAGGTCTGCCCGAGCAAGGCCTTCGTGCTGTTCGAAGAAGAAGGCCGGGCCTATGCCCTCTGCGAAGGCGACCCTTGTGATTGTATCGGCTGCTACTCGTGCGAAGTGAGCTGCGAGGACGGCGCGATCCAAGTTCTTGACTTGTGATATGGCGACTCTGAACATTCCCCGGCTGGTCATCGGCGCGGCGCAAGGGCGCACCGGCAAAACCACGGTGTCCCTGGGGCTTTGCGCAGCATTCGCGGGCCGCGGGCTCGTGGTGCAGCCGTTCAAGAAGGGGCCGGATTACATCGATCCTTCGTGGCTGAGTGAAGCAGCCGGCCGTCCTTGCCGCACGCTCGACCCGTTCTTTCACCGGGATGCTGCAGCCCTCCTTGCGGCGTTTCTTACGGGGGCGCAGGGCGCCGGGATCAGCCTGGTGGAGGGCAACCACGGCCTGTTCGACAGCCTGGCCGAGGACGGGAGCGGCAGCACCGCGGCCGTGGCCCGGACCCTGGCCGCGCCGGTGCTGCTCGTGGTCAACGCGGCACGCATGGGCCGCAGCGCAGCCGCGCTGGTCCAGGGCTACCTGAACTTCGAGCCAGGGACGCCCATCCAGGGCGTGATCCTGAACAACGTGGCGCGTGGCCGCCACGAGGCCAAGATGCGCCAGGCCATCGAGCAGCACTGCGGGCTGCCCGTCCTCGGTGCACTGCCCCGCGACCCCGCGCTCGCCATCCCCGATCGCCACCTGGGCCTGGTACCCCGGGAAGAGGACGGGAGCCTCCTGCCCGCCATTGCGGCCTGCCGCCAGGCCGCGGAAAGCCACCTCGACCTGGACGCAATCCTTGCCATCGCACGCGGCGCACCGCCCCTCGAGGCGGCGGATGCCGGCGCGGCGGGGTCACCGGGGCGACCGCAAGGCGCGCCCGTACGCCTGGGTGTCTTTCGGGACATGGTATTCACGTTCTATTACCCTGAGAACCTGGAGGCGTTGGAGGCGGCCGGCGCGGAGCTGGTGTTTGTGGATTCATTGCGGGATGCAGCGCTGCCCCCTGTGAGCGGGCTGGTGATCGGCGGCGGCTTCCCGGAGATGTTTATGGAGGCGCTGTCAGCCAACGTGGCGCTGCGCCGCTCGGTGCGCGAGGCCGCTGAGGCCGGCCTTACCATCTATGCGGAGTGCGGCGGGCTGATGTACCTGTCGCGGCGCATCACCTGGGGCGAGCGCTCGGCTGAGATGGCCGGCGTGCTGCCCTGCGAGGTCCAAATGACGGACAAGCCGCAGGGGCACGGCTACGTGGAAGCCGCGGTGGACGGAGCCAACCCGTTCTTTGCTCCCGGCACGGTGCTCCGCGGGCACGAGTTTCACAATTCCCGGCTGGTCGACGCGGGCGATGATTTGCGGCCGGTGTATCGACTTACGCGCGGCAACGGCATAAGCAACGGGTGGGACGGCCTGGTCTATCGCAACGTGCTGGCATCGTACACGCACCTGCACGCGGCCGGCGCGCCCGGGTGGGCGACCGGACTGGTCGCGCGGTGCCGCGAGTCCGGGATATGAGATGCGTGGGGACGCGCGCGGCGGAACGTGAGGCATGGCGATGAGCAATCTCTGTGTGGTGGGCGTGAATCACCAGATGGCCCCGGTGGAGGTGCGGGAGCGCCTGGCGCTGGGGCCGGAGCGGCTGCGGGTCGCGCTGACCAGCCTGCAGACCGAGCTGGCTGGGGGCGCAGGCGACGGCGTCAGGCCCGCTGGCAACGGCGCCAGGCCTTCTGGCAACGGTGCCAGGCCCTCTGGCAGCGGCTGCCGGTGTGAAGACGCTGCGCCCGAAGTGGCGATCCTGTCGACCTGCAATCGCACCGAGGTCTACGCCTGGGCTGGCGCGGATGCCGAGTCCATCATCTGGCGCCGCCTGGCCGAGCGCGGTGGCCTCGAACCGCAGGCCTCTGCGGCGGGTCTGCCGGGCGCGATCCTGTATGCCAGGTGCGGCGAAGAGGCGGCCTGCCACCTGCTGCGCGTTGCGGCGGGCCTCGACTCGCTGGTGATCGGCGAAAACGAGATCCTGGGCCAGGTAAAATCGGCCTTCGAGCTGGCGCATGCGGCGGGGACGACCGGTCCCATGTTGTCGGCCCTGTTCCGTTACGCGGTGCAGGCCGGCAAACGGGTGCGGAGCGAGACGGAGATCGGCCGGGCGGCCTTATCGGTGGCCACCATCGTGGTTGAGATGGCGCAGGAGACGTTCGGATCGCTGGCCGAGCGCACCGCGCTGCTGATCGGCGCGGGCAAGATGAGCAGCATCACGGGCCAGGCGCTGGTGCGTGCGGGCCTCCGCTGTGTGCTGGTGGCCAACCGCACCTTCGATCGGGCGCAGCGCCTGGCGGCCAGCCTGGGAGGCCGCGCGGTGCGCTTCGATGCCCTGGCCGAAAACCTCGCAGCGGCCGACATCGTCATCTGTTCGACCGGCGCGCCCCACCTGGTCCTGCACGCGGACGAGGTGCGCCGCGTGCTTCCGGCATGCGACCCCGGCGTCGAGACGCCGAGGCTCCTGGTGGTGGACCTGGCCGTGCCGCGCGATGCCGACCCGGCCATCGCGACCATTCCCGGCGTGCGCCTGGCCGACATCGATGATCTGGAGGCGCTGGTGCAGGCCAACCACCCGCTGGCCGTGGCCGTACGCCAGGCCGCGGAGGAGATCGTGCGCGAGGAGCTGAACGGCTACCGGGCGTGGCAGGATGCCAGGTGTTGCGTGCCGGTGATCCAGGCGCTGCGGGAACGTGCGGAGTTGATCTGCGAGGCCGAAGTTGCCAGGACCTTGCGCCGCATGGGCGAGCTGTCGCCGCAGCAGCAGGCGGCGGTCGGAGCCATGGCCCGCGCGATCGCCAACAAGCTGCTGCATGAGCCCATCGTCAATCTCAAGGAGCCGCCGGACGGCGCTGCGCCCGACGATTATGCCGAGCTCACCGGCCGGCTGTTCGGGCTGAACTGAAGCCCAAGGCGCTGCCAAAACCGTCCAGGTGCAGATGACCGTGTGGCCCGGCAGACCGCCCGGCGTTAAAGACGCCGGGC
>CAYLZG010000067.1:0-8801 GCA_964387985.1 uncultured Anaerolineales bacterium
AACTGATGGACGAGTTCTCCGTACCACTGGGCGCGGCGCGTGCGGAGTGCATCCTGCCACTTGCCGCCATCCTGGCTCGCATCCCGGAGACCCGGATCCTGTTGACCCATGTGGTGCGGCGTCCGGAGATGCCCCGGCGCATCCCCCCGAGTCAGGAGGATCTGGACCTGGCAGATCGGATCGTCGAGCGCAACCGCGTCGAGGCCGAGGACTACCTGGAAGTTGTGCGCCAGCGGCTGCCCTCGGAGGCGGTTGCGACCCGATTGCTTGTTGCGGAGCAAGTGGCAAGCACGTTGCACGAGTTGGTCATTCAGGAGGGCGTCGACCTGGTGCTGCTATGCGCCCACGGCTACTCCGGCGAAACGCGCTGGCCCCACGGCAGCCTGGTCGCCAGCTTTGTGGCGTATGGCTCGTGTCCTTTGTTGATCTTTCAGGACGCACCCGGCGAACCGTCCGTCCTGACCCAGGCAGAAGCCGCGGTGCGCGGCGCCGGGAGTCGTTGATGTATGAGCGGCCTGCACATCCTGGAAGAGTCGCTGGCCACTCACCCCTTGCGCGAGGAAATCCGGTCCAGCGCACACCTGGCAGCCGCGGCCGGTGAGGCCGCGCCCGTGCCGGGCGCCGAACCGTGGCTGCTGGCCGGTTTGGGGGATCAGGAGGCGTTTCTGGAGCGCGCGGCGGAGCACTTCCGCAGTGGTCAGGGCCAGGAGACGCTTTCCGTCGCGGCCGAGTGGGTCCTGGACAACTTCTACCAGGTCCAGCAGACGTTCCGCGCGATCCGCAATGACATGCCGGTCAGCTACTACCGGCAGCTGCCCAAGCTGACTGGCGGCCCGCTGCAGGGCTATCCGCGCATCCTTGATCTTGCGCAGCGGCTTGTCGTTGAAAGCAATGCTCGCCTGGATCTGGACTATGTGCAGCAATTCACCCACCTTTACCAGGAGATCCAGCCACTCACGACCGGCGAGCTATGGGGCCTGCCGGTCATGCTGCGGTGGAGCATCCTTGCGGTCCTGGCGGGGGCAACCAGCGAGATCACCGGTCTGACCCGGCGAGCCGGTGACTCGGGCAGCGCAAGCGGACCTCTCTTCCCCTCCCTCTCTGGCTTGCCGACCGGCGATGAAGTGGTCGCAAGCTGCTTCAGCAGCCTGCGAGCTATCGCCAATCATGACTGGCGCAATTTCTTCGAGAGCGTGAGCCATGTGGAGCGCGTCCTTCGGACGGATCCATGCGCCGTCTATCCGCGAATGGACCGCATCACGCGCGACCGGTATCGAGGTGTCATCGAGGAGCTGGCAGCAGCCAGCGGCCAGAGCGAGTCGGATGTGGCCCAGGCAGCGGTCGCACTGGCCCGAGATGCCTGGCCCGATCCGCCATCCGACCGGGAGAACCCCGGCAAGGATGAAGGTTGGGCCGTTGTCGATGTGCCTCCCACGGCCCACGTGGGCTACTATCTGATGGATCACGGACGCGCGGCCCTCGAGGCCCGGATCGGAAACCGCCCGTCATTGCAGAAGAAGCTTGCGCGTTGGACGCTTGAGCACCCCTCCGCCGTCTATATGGGTTCGATACTTCTGCTGGCGCTGCTGATGGCGGTCGGATCCGCGGTCTATGCCGCAGCACAAAGCGGTTCTGTGCTGCCGGTACTGGTGGCCGCGGCGGTCACCATCATGCCCGCCCTTGCGGTTGCCATCGCCCTGGTCGACTGGGTCGTCACCCTTGCGGTGCCGCCCCGCATTCTTCCAAAGCTGGATCTGTCGGGACAGTCGGGTGCGGGCGGCATCCCTGACTCGTGCCGCACGTTGGTTGTCATCCCCGCGCTGCTTGGCAGCGCGAGCGATGTGACCTCGCTGCTGCGCCAGATCGAGCTGCACTATCTGCGCAACCGCGGTCCAAACCTGTATTTTGCGCTTCTGACCGACTTCACGGATGCTGTACACCAGCATATGCCTGGCGATGACGAACTGTTGGAGCAACAACGGGCGGGCATCGCTCGCCTGAACGAGCGATACGCAGCGCAGGCCGGCTCCGGGAGCCAGGTTGGCCCATTCTTCATGTTTCATCGCGAGCGCCGTTGGAACGAAAAACAGAACCGGTGGATGGGTTGGGAACGCAAGCGCGGCAAGCTTCACGAGTTGAATCGATGGCTGCGCGGCGCGACCGACACATCGATCGTCACCATTGCCGGTCCGGTCGATGAACTCCGGCAGGTTCGTTACGTGATCACCCTGGACTCCGACACGATCCTGGGCAGCGACGGGGCTCGCAGCCTGGTCGGCACACTGGCTCATCCGCTGAATCGTGCCGAGGCGGACCCCCGCACTGGACGAGTGTTGCGCGGGCACGGACTGTTGCAGCCGCGTACTGAGATCACGCCTACCAGCGCCAACTGCTCACACTTCAGCCGCATCTTTGCCGGTGACATCGGCCTGGACCTCTACACCAATGCCGTTTCCAATGTCTATCAGGATCTCTTCGGCAGTGGCGTCTATGTCGGCAAGGGCATCTACGACATCGACGCTTTCGAAAACAGCCTCGCGGGCCGGGTCCCCGAAAACACACTGCTCAGTCATGACACTTTCGAGGGTATTCATGTCCGGGTCGGGTTGGTCACCGATATCGTCGTATACGAGGATTATCCCCCCACCTACCTGGCGCATATGCGCCGGCTGCACCGCTGGACGCGCGGAGATTGGCAGCTTCTGCCATGGCTGCTGCCTCGCCGCCTGAAACCCGCCGGACTGCCGCAGATCAAGGCCGACTTCGGGTTGATCGATACCTGGAAACTTCTTGACAACCTCCGGCGCAGCTTGCTGTCGCCGGCGCTGCTGCTCATGCTCGTTGCGGGCTGGATTCTGCTGCCCGGCTCAGCCTGGGTGTGGACGGCGGCCGCGCTGTCCGCGTTGGCCGTGCCTGCGCTGATCGGTTCGTTGACGCCCTTTGCCCGCGGGCCCGGTCTGTTGGCCTGGCGGCAATCGGTCAGCTCTCTGAGATTCGGGCTGCAGCGTTGGTTGCTCGCCATCGCGTTTCTGCCTTTCGAAGCGATTCAGATGCTCGATGCTGTCGCGAGGAGTCTGGTTCGCGTGATGGTCACCCGCCGGCGCCTGCTGGAGTGGCTCACCGCCGCGCGGAGTGCCCAGCGCGAAGCCTCACGGGGGGACCGCAGGCACACATGGAGGGGTATGCTGAGTGCCGTGCTCGTCGCCCTGGTGATCGGAGTTCTTATTCTTCGGTTCCGGCCCGAAAGTCTGCCCGTAGCACTGCCGCTGCTTTTGGGCTGGGTTTTGTCGCCCGAAATTGCCCTGGCTATCAGCAAACCGTTGCGCCATGCGCCCGCACCCATCACGCGGACGCAGAGGCTGGCCTTACGCAGCCTGGCGCGGCGCACCTGGCTGTTTTTCGAAGACTTTGTCGGGCCAGAGGATCATTGGTTGCCGCCCGACCACTACCAGGAAACACCCTTGGGGAAGATCGCGCCGTACACTTCTCCCACAAACATCGGTCTTCTCATGCTGTCCACCCTCGCTGCGTATGACCTGGGCTACATCGGCACGATCGGTCTCGTGTCTCGTCTGCGTGCAACCTTCGAGAGCCTCGAGCAGCTGGAGCGTTTCCGCGGCCACTTCTTGAATTGGTATGACACGCGAAACCTCACGCCTCTGCTGCCGCGCTATGTCTCCACCGTCGACAGCGGCAATCTGGCAGCCAGCCTGTGCATCCTCCACCAGGCCTGCCAGCGGTTGCGGGATGCGCCCGTGTTCCGGTGGTCGCGTTTTGAGGGCATGGCCGACACCTTTGGCCTGCTGGATGATTTTCTTGGCGAATTGAGGGTGGCCCCGGTTATCCCGCTGCTCGAAGAAGTGCGTCTGCTTGCCCGAGACTTGCGAGATGGCGTGCGTGCGGTCGAGGCAGATCCCGTCGCGTGGCGCCCGGCCCTTGACTATGTAGCCGGAGAAGGCTGGACACGCCTTGAGACATTGCTCACGCGTTTCGTCGCAGAAAACGCTGCCGATCTGGGCACGGATGTGTTGAGTTCCCTGCGTATTGTCGTGGGCCGCATCAGCAACCAGATTTACACCTTCCACCGCGCAGTGGAACGGCTCTTGCCCGGGCTTGTCTGGCTCAGAGAATGCCCGTCATTGTTTCGCGATCCAGGAATGTCCATCGACATAGGCGAACCTTTGTTTGCACTGGTCGAGACTCTCCGGGTCGTGCCCAGCTTCGCGGGGCATCCCGCGGCATGCATGACTGCCGAGGCGGCCCTCGACCGGCTCCTCGCCGCACTGAACCGGCTGCCCGCGCAACGTTATGGCGCGGCGCAATTGGATGAGGCGCGCGCATCGTGCGAGATCCTGCGTGAGAGGCTCAGGGCCGCGCGGGCATTGGGTGAAGATCTGTTGAGCGGCCTGCTTGACATTGCTGTCCTGGCGGAAACCTATTTTCGAGAGATGGATTTTGGCTTTCTGTTCGAGCCCCGCCGCGAGGTGTTCCATATTGGATACAACGTGACCGCCGGCAAGCTCGATCCCAATTTCTATGATCTGCTGGCTTCTGAGGCGCGCATTGCCAGCCTGGTGGCGCTGGCGAGGAGGGAGGTCCCTCGCAGTCACTGGCTGCATCTGGCCCGTCCGATCACTCAGGTGAACGGCGCTCGGGTGCTGCTCTCCTGGAGCGCGACGATGTTTGAGTATTTGATGCCGTCTCTCTTCATGCGTTCTTACGCGGGCACCCTGTTGCACGAGAGTGCGACCGCCGCGGTGGACATCCAGATTGCCCATGGCCATCGCCGGGGCCTGCCTTGGGGCATCTCCGAGTCCGGCTACTACGCATTTGACAGCAATCACAACTACCAGTACCGCGCCTTCGGCGTGCCGGGACTGGGTTTCAAGCGCAACCTGGCTGAAGACTCGGTAGTCGCCCCGTATGCGTCACTGCTTGCCCTGTCGTTCAGACCAGAGGAGGTCGTCGGGAACCTTGCGCATCTTACCAGGCTGGGTGCGCTCGGCATCTATGGCTTCTATGAGGCCATCGACTTCACGTCCGCCCGCCTGCCTCTCGGACGCGACCACGCCGTCGTCCGTGAATACATGACGCACCACCAGGGTATGATCCTGCTGGCGCTGGACAACTATCTCTCTGAGGTGGCCTTGGGCCAGGACGCGGTGATGCCGCGACGTTTCCACGCGGACCCGCGCCTTCAGAGCGTGGATCTGCTCCTTCAGGAGCGGGCGCCGATGGACGTTCCGCTTGAGTTCCCCCAGCCGGGTGACATGGCCCCGGCGCAGCGCGCGCTGCGGCCGGTTGTCTTTGCGCCTTGGGAGGCGCCGGTTGGCGCACCCGTGCCACAGGTGCATTACCTTTCCAACGGGCGGTATAGCACACTCATCACCGCGGCGGGCGGAGGTTTCAGCCGCTGGGGAGATTTCGACCTGACCCGTTGGCGCGCGGATGCCACGCGGGAGGACTGGGGAACATGGCTGTATGTTCAGGACCGTGATAGCGGCAAGCTGTGGTCTGCGGGCTATCAGCCAACCGGGGTATCGCCAGCCACACACGACGTACACTTCTATGCTCACAAGGCCGAGTTTCGGCGCATCGATGACAACCTCGCGCTGACGCTGGAAGTTGCCGTCGCGGCGGACGATGACCTGGAGATACGGCGCGTTACCCTGCATAACCAGGATGGGAAACCGCGCCGCCTGGTGCTGACCAGCTACGCAGAGGTCGTCATGGCGGATCAGGCGACCGATCAGCGCCATCCTGCCTTCAACAAACTATTCATCGAAAGCGAGTATGTGCCGGAACTCGATGCGTTGGTCTTCCGCCGGCGCCCGCGCTCCGAGAGCGACGACCCGGTGTTTGTGGCGCACTTCATGCTGAGCGCAGGGCGCGCGCCCGGGTTGCCCACCGGCCATGAGAGTGACCGCGCGACCTTCCTGGGGCGACGCGGCGCGGGGGCAGATTCTCCACTCGCACAACCGGTTGCATTGGCAGCAGTTTCGGGTACAGAACCCTGGTTGAGCGGCGGGGTTGGCGCCACGCTCGACCCGGTCATGTCCCTGCAACGAGCGGTAGAGCTGCAGGAAGGCGACACCGCACAGCTGGCAATTCTCACGGCGGTTGCCGCTTCGCGGGCCGAGCTTCTGGCCCTTGTGGGGCGCTATCAAACCTGGGCGGCCATCGAGCACGCGATTGGGCAGGCCCGCTCGCGCTCGGAATTGGAGCTGCGCCAGTCCGATCTATCCACCGTAGAACTGGAGCGTTTTCAAGCGCTCCTATCCGTCTTGCTTTACCCGTACCACGGGCTGCGTGCCGAGCCTCACCTCATGGCAGCCAACACCCGGGGCCAACCTGCGCTCTGGGCCCATGGAATTTCCGGCGACTATCCGATCCTTCTCCTGGCGATCAGCGAGGAAGAAGGGCTGGTGGTGGTTCAGGAACTGCTGCAAGCTCATGCCTACTGGCGTAAGCGCGGACTGAAGATCGACCTGGTGATCCTCAACACGCGCCAGGCAGGCTACAATCAGGAGCTTCGCGATCAGATCCAGCGCATACTGGTGCAAATGCACAGCGAGACCTGGATCAACCAGCGCGGGGGCATCTTCATACTTTACGCTTCTCAGTTGAGCGAAGCCGATAGCATCCTGCTGCAGGCTGCCGCGCGCGTGGTCCTCGATGCCGACGCGGCTGATCTGACCACCGCACTGGCCAGCCTGCGCCGCCAACCTCCCGAACTGCCGCCGCTCGCCCCGAGTGCTGCTGCTGAGACAGTCGAGCTGCCCCTGTCCCCGGTCACGCGACCGGCTGGGCTCCTTTTCGATAATGGCTTTGGCGGTTTCAGTCCAGATGGGCGGGAATACATCATCTACCTGGATGGCGAACATCATCCCCCCGCACCCTGGGTGAATGTCATCGCCAACCCGGAGTTCGGCTTCCTGGTATCCGAGTCGGGCAGTGCCACCACGTGGGCGTTGAATAGCGGCGAGAACCGGCTGACCCCCTGGTATAACGATCCCGTCATCGACCCGTCGGGGGAGGTGCTCTATCTACGGGACGAGGAGACGACCGATGTCTGGACGCCTACGCCACGGCCCGCCGGAGCGCCTTTGCCCTATCTGGTGCGGCATGGGCTCCGCCAGCAGTTACGCATGTTTGCCCCGCCTGATGCACCCGTCAAGATCGTTCATCTGCGGCTCCAAAACCCCGCGCAGCGGCCTCGGCGTCTCACCGCCACCTTCTATGCTGAGTGGGTGCTGGGTGTCACGCGCGATGCTGGAGCTCAACACATCATCCCGGACTTTGACGATCGCAGCCAGGCGCTGCTGGCGCGCAACCCCTGGTGTCCTGAATTCGGCGAGCGGGTTGCTTTCGCAGCGCCCAGCCGGCGACTGCACGGCCTCACCGCGGACCGCAGCGAATTCATCGGCCGCCTGGGCACCCTCCAACGCCCTGCTGCCTTGGGCCGCATCGGGCTGAGCGGCTCCGTCCGGGCTGGCCTCGATCCCTGTGCCGCGCTTCAGGTTCACGTCGATCTTCCCCCGGGCGGCGAAGATGAGATATGGTTCCTGCTCGGCCAGGGCGCCAGCCGTTCAGACGCTGTCGCGCTGGCCGCGCGCTATCAGGATCTCGCCCAGGTGGAACAGGCCTGGCAGTCCGCAAACGATTTTTGGAGCGATTTATTGGGTGCAGTGGAAGTCCACACCCCCGACCCCGCGCTGGATCTGCTTCTCAACCGCTGGCTGTTATACCAGAGCCTCTCCTGCCGCATATGGGGTCGTTCCGCATTTTACCAGTCGAGCGGTGCATTCGGCTTCCGCGATCAATTGCAGGATGTGATGGCCCTGATCCATGCCGCGCCCGAGCTGGCGCGCCGGCATATCCTGGATGCGGCCAGACGCCAGTTCGAGGCCGGAGATGTGCTTCATTGGTGGCATCCGCCTTCGGGTCGCGGGGTGCGGACGCGCTGTTCTGATGATCTGCTATGGCTGCCCTATGTCACCGCACACTATGTTGCAGCTACCGGCGACAACGCTATCCTGGCGGAACGGATGCCCTTCTTGCAGGCACCCCCACTTGCAGCCGGAGAAGAGGACCGCTATGGAGAGTACCCGGCAGGCTTCGGAAGCGCATCGCTGTACGATCACTGCCGTCGCGCCCTCGAACGGGGGATGACCGCCGGCCCTCATAGCCTGCCGCTGATGGGCAGCGGTGACTGGAACGATGGCATGAACCGGGTGGGCGCTGAAGGCCAGGGCGAAAGCGTCTGGCTCGGCTGGTTCCTCTACGCAACGCTCATGCGCTTTGCCGATCTCTGCTACAGCCGGGGCGACGCCGAGCAGGCTGCAGCCTACCGCGAGAAGGCGGTGGCCACGCAGGAAGCGCTGGAGCGTCATGCATGGGATGGCGAGTGGTACCTGCGCGCCTTTTATGACGATGGCTCTCCGTTGGGTTCCAGCCGCGATACAGAGTGTCGGATCGATGCGATCGCGCAGTCGTGGGCGGTGCTTTCCCATGCCGGCGATCCCAAACGGGCGGAGCAGGCCATGGATGCCGTTCTCAAACACCTGGTGTCCCCGGAGGCGCGTCTTCTTTTGCTCTTCACGCCGCCCTTCGACAAGACCGCGCGCGATCCCGGCTACATCAAGGGATACCTGCCGGGCATTCGCGAGAACGGCGGCCAGTACACCCACGCCGCCGTGTGGACCACCTGGGCCTTTGCCGAGTCTGGACGGCCGGAAACGGCCGAAAGTCTCTTCCGGATGCTCAATCCCATCTATCATGCGGACACGCCGGCAGCGGCC
>CAYLZG010000067.1:8823-21333 GCA_964387985.1 uncultured Anaerolineales bacterium
GCGCGCTATAGGGTCGAGCCTTATGTGGTCGCGGCCGATATCTACGGTGTTGTCCCGCACACCGGCCGTGGCGGTTGGACCTGGTATACAGGTTCGGCGGCCTGGATGTACCGCCTGGGAATCGAAAGGATACTCGGACTGCGCCGCGTCGCGGGCGGCCTGCTCATCGAGCCGTGTCTCCCTCCCGGGTGGCCCGGCTACGAAGCCTCCTATCGTTACGGCGCCACGACCTACGCCATTCGCGTTTCCAAGTGCCTGGCGCCGGGCGAGGGTGGTGTAGAGACCATGACCGTCGATGGACGAGAGGTGCAGGGCCGCTTTGTTGCGCTGCACGACGACGGTGCATTTCACCGGGTGACGATCACCCTGTGCTAGGTCTCACAGCCCATCTTGTGCTAAAATGGGAATCTATGGCCCAGCACGCACACCTTGATCCATCTGCATTCTTTTTGCAGGGCGGCCCGACCGGCATCCTGATGATCCACGGCTACACCGGCGCGCCGCCCGAGATGCGCCCGGTCGGCGAGGCACTCAACGCGGCCGGGCTGACCGTCTCCGGACCCCGCCTGCCCGGCCACGGAACGACGTTCGAGGAGATGAACCGCTGCAAGTGGACGGACTGGACGGAACACGTGGAGCAGGCCTACCGTGCGCTGCGGGAGCGCTGTGAACGGGTCTTCGTATCCGGCCTGTCGATGGGGAGCCTGCTGGCCCTCGATTTCGCCGCTCACCATCCCGAGATCCCCGGCGCGATCGCTTATTCCCCGGCCACCTGGCCTCAGAACCGGCTGCTTCCGCTAACACCGCTTCTCCGTTACTTCATCAAGTCCAAGCCCAAGGGCAGAGACAGCGACCTGGTCGATCCCCTCGCGGACCAACGGATCTGGTCGTATGAAGTGGATCCCGTTCCCGCGGCTTCGCAGCTCTACGCGCTCGCCGTCCGGGTGCGGCGCCTGCTGCCCACCCTGACTGTCCCGCTCCTGGTCGTGTACAGCACCGGTGACGGCGCCATCCACCCGACCAGCGCGCAGCGCACTTACGACCTGGCTGGCTCCCAGGATAAGCAGATCATCAGGATCGAGGGGTCGGGCCATGTGATCACCGCGGACGTGAAGTGGCGCTTCGTGGCCGACCAGACGCTTGCGTGGGTGAGGCAGCATGGCGGGTAAGCAAGCCATCCCCGCCGATCGTGGGGACGAGGACGCACTTTACGATGTTCTCTGTTACGGTACGATCAGCGTCGAGAACATTACCCACCTGTCGAACTTGCCAACCCCCCGCCGCGACGCAACGGCCAGGTACGAATATGACGATCTGGGCGGTGAGGCGCTGAATGTGGCGGTGCCCCTGGCCACGTGGGGGCTGCGCGTGGCGGTGGCGGGCAATCTCATCGGCACAGATCGCAAGGCCGAGTTCATCCGGCGCGAGTTGGCCCGTCATCCGGGCGTCGACGCCAGCTTCATCATCCAGCATCCTAACGTCACCACGCCCTTCACGCGCGTGCTCGTCACCCCCGACGGCGAGCGCAGCCGCATCGCCTACTGGTACGACGAGACGCCCAAGGAAGAGTTGTTGCGATCGACGATGGCGCGCGCAAAGGTGCTCAGCGTGGATGCATACGGCAAGGACGAGCGCGATCGCGCGGCACAGATCGCGCAGGAACTCGGCAAGACGGTGATCACCGCGGATGCCATCTGGCCGCAGTATCCTCTTGCCAGCGCCAGCGATGTGGTGATCATCTCGTCCACCTGGCTGCAGACCAATTTCCCCGGTGTATTCGATTATGACCATGCGCTGGACCTGCAATCGCGCGGCGCGGGCGTAGTCATCATCACCGACGGTTCAAAGGCGGTATTGGTGGTGCGGGCTGATGGTTCGGCGTTCGGGATCGAGCCCTATACGGTGCGTCGTGTGGTAGATACGAGCAGCGCAGGCGATCTCTTCAAAGCCGGCATCATCTATGGTTGGCTGCATCCCGACTGGCCATTGGAGCAGAAGGTCAAGTTCGCATGTGCCGCAGCCGGCTTGAACTGCGAGCGCGATCGTTCCAAGGAGCCTCCTCCGTCCCTGGACGAGATCCTCGCGCTGATGCGCGCTCAGCCGCGGTAAGCCGCGTCGCAATTCCCGATTTGGAGCTACGGTTCATTATGTCTTCGTCAGTCTTTGTCTCGCGCAATGGCGTCATGATTCCCCCCGCAGAAGCAAGCATCTCGATCTTCAACCCGGCGATCTATGGCTCTTACGGGGTGTACGAGTCGCTCCAGGTGGTTAATGGTGTTGTCTTCGAGCAGGAAGCGCATCTGCAGCGGCTCGCGCACTCCGCGCAGATCATCGAGCTGCCACTGCCGGCCGATTTGACGACCATCGGAACCTGGATCTCCCGCGTGGTCGCTGCGCAGGAATGCCGGCACTGCACCGTTCGACTGTTCGTGGTTGGGCCGGACAACGGCGGCGAGCCCGCGGCCTACATCTGGGCGCAGCCGCCAACAGTTTTTCCCGAGGGCTTCTACACGGAGGGCGCCACAGCGATCACGTTCGAGGCGCGGCGCTTCCTGCCCGGGGCAAAGTCGCTGAATATGCTGGGGAGCTTCATGGCGCAGCGCCGCGCGCGTGCTGCCGGCGTCCACGAGGCGTTCCTTCATCATGACGGCTGCCTGACCGAGGGATCGAACAGCAACCTGTTTGCGGTGATCAACGATGTGGTGCTGACCGCGCCGGACCACGAGGTGCTGGCCGGCGTCACGCGCGATGTCCTCATGGCGCTGGCGCGCGCGGCCGGCATCCACGTGCGCGAGATGCGGCTGCCCCTCGACGAGATCGCCGGCTGGGACGAGTGCTTCATCACGAGCACCAACCGGCACGTCATGCCTGTGACGCGCATCGACGGACGGCTGGTCGGCGACGGCAAGGTCGGGCCCCTGACGCGGCGGCTCAGTGAATTGTTCGAGGCGAATTTCGAGGCCCAAGTCGGCGCAAGGGTGAAGCAATCGTCGTAACCTGCGCTGGCAGATTTGGCCTTCCACGGCGGCGGTTCAAAACCGCCGCCGCCCCTTCTCGATCCTTCTTTTTGCGCCTCTGCGTCTTCGCGCCCTCGCGTTAAGCCTGGTCTCAGACCGCGGCAGATTCCTTTGCCCGCTGCTTTGCCGCGGCTTCCGCAGCACGGCGCGCGGCCCGCGCCTGGCGGAAACGTGCCAGCCGCGCCAGCGCGCCCTCGACCAGGCTGTACGCGGTCGGCACCAGCAGCAAGGTCAGGACAGTCGAGGTGATCAGGCCGCCGATGACGGTGATGGCCATGGGCTGGCGGAAGTCGCTGCCCGTGCCCAGGCCGATCGCCACCGGCAGCATGCCCAGGATGAGCGCCAGGGTGGTCATCAGGATGGGCCGCAGACGGATCGGGCCGGCCACCTTGAGTGCCTGGTGGATGTCCATACCTCGTTGCCGCCGCATCTTGTTCGTCAGATCGACCAGCAGGATCGAGTTTTTGGTCACCAGGCCGAAGAGCAGGATCAGGCCGATCATCGCGGTCATGTCCAGGGGCAACCTGAAGACCAGTAGTGCCAGCAGCCCGCCGACGGCCGCCAGCGGCAGCGCCAGCATGATCACGAAGGGCTGGATGAACGAGCCGAACTGCGAGGCCAGCACCATATAGACGAACACGACGGCCAACAGCATGGCCGTGGCGAGGGAGGCGAAGGCCTCGTTCATCAGTTCCTGCTCGCCCGAGAACGCCCAAGTGACGCCTTCCGGCATGGGCGTCTCCTCCAGGACCCGGGTCATATCCTTGATCACGTCGGCCTGTTCGCGGCCGAAGGAGTCGGCGCCGACGATGACCGCAGACTGGCGGTCGACGCGATTGATCTCCGTCGGACCGCTGGCCTCTTCCATGTGCGCGATCTGGCGCAAGGGGATGAAGCCGCGCGAGGTCGGCACCTGCAGGTCCAGGATCTGGTCGAGCCGGGTGCGGTCCGACTCCTGCAACTGGACCCGAATGTCCGCTTCCGCGCCCTCGCCGCGGAAGGTTGCCACCTCCTCGCCCTCCACGAGGGTGCGGATGGTGCTGCCCACCGTTGCGATGTTGATGCCCAGGTCCGCGGCCTTGCGACGGTCCACGACCAGCAGCACCTCCGGCTTGCCCGGCTGATACGAAACGTCCACATCCACCAGGCCCGGCACTGTCTTGAATCTTTCCTCCAACTCCAGGCTGAACCGGTTGAGTTCGTCAGCATCGCCAATGGTTTGCAGCGTGATCTGGATCGGCTTGCCCAGGACGGAGGTGCCGCCGCTGGCCATCGCGGTGAAGCTCCCGCCGCTGATCGACAGGCCAGGAAAATCGGTCAGGTCACGGCGGGCCATGGCCACGAATTCTTCGTACGGGCGCCCTTCCTTCAAATCCACGCGGAAACTGGCGGTCTCCGGCGTGCCCAAGCCGCCCACCGTGGTCAGGACAGATTCGACCGGTTCCATGGTCAGCAGGCGGGCCTCCATCTCACGCGCCTTTGCGTCCGTCTGCGCCAGCGATCCGCCGGGTGGCAGCGTCAGGGACACATCGACCGCTCCCTGGTCCACCGCGGGCAGGAAGATCTGCTTCAGGAACGTCGCTCCGTAAGCGCTGGCAGCCAGAAGCGCAATGCCGAGCACCAGCGTGACGAAGCGATGGCGCAGCGTCCAACCGAGCGACCCCAGGTAGAGGCGTTCGAGCCAGCCGAGGCTGGCGTGTGCGACCCCCGACTCGGCTTCTGCCTCTGAGATCTTCGGTTTTTGCTGCTTGAACAGGTAAGCGGACAGCATGGGCGCGAAGGTCAGCGCCTCGACCAGTGAGATCAGCACGGCCATGCTGACCACCAGGCCGAACGAGTTGAGGAACTGGCCGATCAGGCCGCCCACAAAGGCAACGGGCAGGAAGACCGAGACGATCGTCAGCGACATGGCGATGACCGGCAGCGCGACCTCCGCGGTGCCCTGGCTGGACGCCTCTTTGGGCGTTTTGCCCATCTCCATGTGGCGGAAGATGTTCTCACGCACCACGATGGCATCGTCGATGATCAGGCCCACCGAGAGGGTCATGGCCAACAGCGACACGATGTTGATGGTCATGCCGCGCGCGGCCATCACTGCGAACGTGCCCAGCAGGATGATCGGCAGGCCCGCGACGGTCACCAGGGTGTTGCGAAGGTTGCGAAAGAATGCAAACACCACCAGGGATGCAGCCAGCGCGCCGATCAGCAGTTCACGCATGGCGTCGTTGAACGTCTCCCGGACGAAGACCGACTGGTCCTGCACCGCGACCAGGTTGAGATCCGGTCGCTCCTCGCCGAGTGCTGCCAGCTCTGCCTTCACGCGCTCGGCCACCTGCACGGTGTTGGTGCCCGACTGCTTGCGAACGGAGATGATCACCGCCTCCTGGCCGTCCAGCCGGCTGTAGGTGTCCTGCTCCTTCCAGCCGTCCTGCACCGTAGCAATATCGCCCACGCGCACCGCGCCCAGCGTTGTGGCAACCTGCAGATTGGCCACGTCTTCGACCGTCTTGAAATTGCCGGGCGTACGGAGGAGCAGGTCCTGGCCGGCCTGCTCGACGCTGCCGCCCGGGATGCTGTAGCTCTCAGCAACGATGGTTCCGATCACCTGCTGCGGTGCAACGCGGCGCGCCCTAAGCGCGTTGGCATCCAGAAAGACCTGGATCTCCCGCTCGCGGCCCCCGGTGACGACCGCATCCGCCACGCCGTCGATGCGCTGCAGCCTGGGCAGGATATCGTCGGTGACGGTCGTGCCAACCAGAGGTTGGCCCACGTCGGCCGCTCGCTCCCCGCTGCACTGGAGTGTCCCACCGAAATGCGCAGGATGGGCAGTGAGGATGGATCGTAGGCCATGACGGTCGGCTCGAGGACGCCATCCGGCAGGTCGCTGCGCACGTTGGCGATCTTCTCACGCACCTCCTGGAGCGCCACCTTGTCGTCTTTGTCCAGGTTGAAGCTCACGACCACGATCGCGTAACCTTCATACGATCGCGACTGCACCTCTTCCACGCCCGGCGCAGTGACCATCGCCTCCTCGATCGGCTTGGTCACCTGGTTTTCCACCTCGCCCGGCCCCGCGCCCGGATAGACGGTGATCACCGCCATTGTCGGGAACGAGACGTCGGGGAAGAAGTCCAGCGGCATGCTCGTGTAGGCCATTACGCCGAGCACGACCAGTGCCAGCATGATCATGCTGATGAAAACCGGATTTCGGATCGAGACGTCCCAGACTCGCATGTTACTGCTCCATCAGTTCCACGGTGGCAAACATCCCGGGTTTGAGGTCTGCGGACCCGTCGCCGGTGGGCCGTACCGTGACCTTGACGGTGCGCGTGGCGTAGTCGAACGTCGGCGCAATCTCTGAGACCTCACCGGCGAAGCTGCGGTCTCCGTATGCGTCCACGCGAATGGTGACAGGCTGGCCCACGGCCACGTTCTGGTAGCGCGATTCCTCCACCTGGATCACGATCTTGATCTCGTGGGAGAAGATGATTGCCAGGACCGTGCCCTGCCCGGCCATTCCGCCCTCCACCGCATCCAGTTGATAGATGAACCCGCTGGCAGGGGCTTCGGTACTTGTCTTGTCGAGCTGCAGCTGCGCCAGGTAGACGGCGGCCTCGGCCTGCTTGACCCCGGCCTCCGCGGCCTTGATCTGCGCGGGCTCTGCACCGCGCTGGAGCCTCGCAAGCTGGGCCTGCGCGCCGGTGAGCGCGGCATAGGCAGAGGCAATCTGATCCGCGGTCGCGCCTTTCATCACCTTGTCGTACTGCGCCTGGGCGGCCTCTTTGGACAGGGTTGCCTGCTGCAGCATGAGGCTCTCCTGCATCATCCCGGCGTAGGGGTTGCCTGCGATGCGATCGTACTGGCCCTGGTAGACCGACACGGCTGCTTCAGCCTGCCTGAGCTGGGCCAGCGCCATGCGCTTTTCCTCTTCGGTCGCGCCCTCTCTCGCGCGCTTGTAAGCGGCGCTCCCCGCGCTCACCGCAGCCTGCGCCGCGTCCAGGTCGCTCTGTTGGGGCTTTGTGTTGGCCAGCTCGAGCTGCGACTGTGCCAGGTCCAGCGCGCCCTGTGCCTGGGCGAGCTGCGCTTCGGCGACGGTGCTGTCGATGCGCACGAGCAGGTCGCCCTTCTTGACGCTGTCGCCGACCGCGATTCCGACCTCTTCGATCTTGCCGGCCACCTGGGCCACAACGGGCACGATGGCCTCGGCCATGATTTCACCGTTGTAAGTCAGGCTTGCAGGATCCAACCGCCGCGTCTGTCCACTGCCGGTCGAGGCTGTGCTGCTCGTCAGGGTGTCGGATGGCGTGCTGACGATGACTGGTGAGGGCGTCGGCCTGGGAGTCGCGGCCGAGACCGCGGCCACCGGTGCGGCTGAGCCTGGCTCGCTTGACCCGCGACCGCTGACCCGATCCATGACGGAACAGCCTCCGAGAGCAACGGCAATGCCCAGGACGACCAGGCCAAGGGTAAAATTCCTCCGGTGAGGTATTGACTCATTCCCATAGCGCGTCATGTTGTCAGTCTTCCTCTCTATTCCCTATTCCCTTGTAAAGACGCAGCATGCTGCGTCTTTACCCGAAATGTCGTGTTCGCGACCTTAGCGGCCCCAGCTCACGACCTGTTCGGCCTGGTAGTTGTATTCGATCGGGACCTCGACCGGCAGCTGGCGTTGGTTGCCGCCGTCGGCATTCATCACCCAGAGCCGCCACTGGCCGGTCCGATTGCTCAGGAACACCACGTTGCGGCCATCGGGGCTCCAGGCCGGGCTGACATTGTGCGGCAGCGGCGAGGCAAGCGGGTCGGGACGGGTCAACGCGACGAGGCCCGAGCCGTCGACGTTCACGGCGAAGATCTCCCAGTGATCCTTCTCCTGGGATTGGAAGACGACGCGATCGCCGCCGATTTGCCCTGCAGGATCGTGATATCGGAATTCGGTCGTCACCGCGCGGGTCTGGCCCTCGCTCGCGGCATTTCCGTTCGCGCCCGCGTCCCCCGTGAGGTGGATCCCCGCCCCGCCGAAGAAGTCTGCCGAGCTTCCATACAGGATGCCGTGAGCGCTCCAGCTCGGGGTGATGGCGTTGGGCTGCGTCACCAGGTCCTGGTAGCTGCCGCCGTCGCGATCCACGCGGGCCAGGCTCCAGCTGTCGTTCGTGATGAGAGGCAGCCCGTAGGGCGCGGGCAGGTTGTACGGGAATTTGTCGGGAAAGCAGATGATGTAACCCGCATAGCGGCACCGGTTTTCGCCAGTCACGTGGCTGAATGCGATCTTCTGGCCATCCGGGCTCCACGCCGGCGAGCGCAGCAGCTCCCCGCGGGTCAGGATGCGGCGTTCGCCCGCGCCATCGATGCCGATCAGGTAAAGGCCTTGTTCGCCCGTATCCCGCCAGAAGACCACCGTGCTGCCATCCGGGCTGATTGCCGGATCCGCGCCGGTGGTCAGTTGGCGCAGCGCGCCGCTGGCCAGGTCATAGACATAGATCTTTCCGCCGCTCCGCTCCTGGAAGGCCAGCCTGCCGCTCAGGCCCGTGGGGGGCGTTTTGCCTTGTCCTGCCGCAGCGGCCGGTTTACGGCTGTCCGCCGCGCCGCCTGCTGCAGGCGCCCGTGTGGGCTGAGCGGTCGGGCTGGCGGCTGCAGGCTCGATCCGGGGGCCATTTCGCACCCCGACGTTGCTCGCCCCGAAGATCACGACATCCGTCGAGCGTGTCCAGCCGGTCGGGCCATCTTTGGCAGCACCGTAGAACCAGCCGTTATCAGAGGTCCGGCCGCTGATCTTGAGGGTTGCGCCGCCCGCCAGCTCCGCGATGACCGCTCCTGAGTCGTCGTACAGGGTCGCGCCGCCAGCGCGCACCATTGCCAGGGTCGTGCCGGTGTCACGCGCATCCTGTGCAGCCGGCGCGGGGTGGTGTGAGCTTGCCGAGACGCCGCAGGCTGGGATCACCAAGAGAGAGAGAATCAGCAGGCTGCCGAACAACAGGGGCGCCAGCCGGCGGCCTCGCCTGCCGGAGGCGCCAGCACCCGGCCAGGATGCGCGATGGTGGGTCATCTTTGTCCTTTCGTGAAGAGTGTCCGCCTTCGATTATAGTGCCCGCCAGTCTCCGGCGCATGTGTCGCGGGCAATGTCGCCTCTATGTCCACAGACCTATTCGCACCGCCAAAGGGCACATGACCGGGGGATGACGGCAGGCTCTATCCTGCGGCATATTGTCTCGCCATTTGGGAGCGTGCTATACTCTCCGCGGAAGTCCGGTTTCGCAGAGGGTGCATGCATGTTCGCGCGGGCCCGACGGTGGCTTAACCCCTATCCCGATACGCCGGGGGCGTTGCGCCTCAGCTTCATCGCGGCGTACATCGGCGTGGTGGGCAGCCTGGTCGTGTACACGAACTTCGCCACACCATGCGACGAGCCACTGCTGCCAGGTCGACATTGGGTGATGGTCGGTCTGCTTACCATGATGTTGGCTGTCGACCGTTTCGAATTGGGACGAGACTCGCAGCCGCCGTCGCGCGGGCTGGCGGTGTGGTTGTTGATCCTCCGCATCGTGCTCGTGCAGGGCGTGGTCATGCTGGACTGCACCGGGCTGGCCGTCTTGCTCTATGCCGCCGTTCCCTTTGCCGTCTTTTTCGTCCTGGGTCCCGCCATCAACCATGTCATCGGGTTTGCCTTCTGGCTGCTGGTTGCGCTGCGAGCCTGGCAGTCGGGCAGCGCGGGCCTGAGCGGGGGCATGGATGCTCTGACGATCGTCGTGATCTTCACGCTGTTGCTGATTTTCGTGCATGTGATCGCGGGGCACATCGACCGTGACCAGCGGAGCCGGCAGCAGATGCAGCAACTGCTGGCGGAGCTGGAAACGTCCCACCGGCAGATGCAGGCCTACGCAGGCCGGGTTGCGGAGCTGGCGGCCGCGGCAGAGCGCAACCGCCTGGCGCGTGACATCCATGACAGCCTCGGACACTACCTGACCGCCATCAGCATCCAGCTGGAGAAGGCCCAGGTCTACCGGGAGCGCAACCCCGAGGAAGCCGATCGGGCCATCCGGGATGCCAAGCAGACGGCGCGCGAGGCGCTTCAGGACGTTCGCCAGTCGGTCAGCGCGCTGCGCGATGCGGAGGACCGGTTCTCGCTCCGGCAGTCGTTGGCCGACCTGGTGGGACGGATGAATGGCGGATCTCTTGAGATCGCCTGTCACGTCGAGGGAGATGAGACAAGCTACACCGGGCCCGTGCTGGCAGCGCTCTATCGCGCGGCGCAGGAGGGCCTGACCAACGTCCAGAAGCACGCGCACGCGCAGCACGTGCAGCTGGATGTGCGGCTGGGCGAGGCGGAAGCGCACCTCACCCTTCGCGATGACGGAGTGGGCTTCGACACGGAAACACTGGCGCCGCAAGCGGCCTCAACCGGCCGCGGCTATGGCCTGCAAGGGCTTCGGGAGCGCCTGGAGCTGGTGCGAGGCCAGATGCGCATCACCAGCGACGCCCGAGGCGGCACGGAGCTCATCGTCGTCATCCCCAGATACCAGGCGCAAGTGGTGGCAGCATGAACGATCCGACGGAGATGAGTGACGGGAACGCGGCCGGGCCGGTGACGGTCCTGGTTGCCGACGATCAGCGCCTGGTGCGCGAAGGCATTGCCTCGCTGCTCGACATCCAGGCAGGCATCAGCGTGGTTGGTGAGGCCGTCAACGGCCAGGAGGCCATCGAAAAGGCGCTCAGCCTGCGCCCGGATGTCATCCTCATGGATGTCCGCATGCCTGTGGTCGATGGCATCGTCGCGACCGGGCAGATCCACCGGCAGCTGCCCGACTGCCAGGTGATCATGCTGACGACCTTCGATGACGAGGAGTACATCGTCAAATCGCTGCGCGCGGGCGCGGTCGGCTACCTGCTCAAGGACATCCCGGCCTCACAACTGGCGCGCGCGGTGCAGCTGGCCCACAGCGGCATCTATCAGCTCGAGCCTTCGGTGGCGGGCAAGCTCGTCGGCATGCTGGGCGATGCCCGTCTCGATCGGAGGCCGGCCGCGCCATCGCTGCCGGCCGGCATCGACCTGACCGAGCGCGAGCTGGAGGTGCTGCGCCTGATCGGCACCGGCGCGACCAACCGGGAGATCGCGGACACGCTCGTGGTCAGCGAGGGCACGGTCAAGAACCACGTTTCCAGCATCCTCAGCCGGCTGGGCCTACGCGACCGCACACAGGCCGCGCTCTACGCGCACGAGCACGGTTTGGCGTAACAAAAAAGCGGGCGCTGCCAACGAGGCAGCGCCCGCGGTTTTTCGAGGCGCCGGGCACTCGCACGATCCGCAGGATCGCCATGCCGGGCGCCTGAGCAAGCTCTACTTCTCGATTCCCATCACCTTGTACAGGCTGGCAAAGTCAAAGTGCGCGTTGAGCATCTCCGTGAACCGCTCGATCTTCTGCGGTGACTGGAAGCGGCTCTTGCCGAAGAAGTTCTCGATGATCTCGATGCTGCCGAGCGTATCGAGGCGGGTGAGCAGCACCGGCACGCACAGCTCTTCCGCGCGGTTGATGACCGCCGGGCTGGGGTAGATGTGGCCAGTCAGGATCAAGCAGCGCGTCGAGGTCTCCAACGCGGCAAGCTGGATGTCCGCGCGGTCGCCGCCGGTGATGACGGCCTTGTTAGGCTTCCGGCGGAAGTAGGTCAGCGCACTCTCGACGCTCATGGCGCCCACGAGCATGTGCTCGACCAGCTCATCGCTGCATTCTGACGAGCAGAGGATCTCAGCGTTCAGCCCTTCTGCCAGTTCCCTCACGCTGGGCGCCGAGAGCATGTTTTCCTTGGGCACGACGCCGAAGGTGCGAATGCCGCGGCGGGTGAAGTAGGGCACAACGACCTCGTGCATGAACTCCATCTGCTGCTTGGGCACCTCGTTCAGCACCACGCCCACCATGTTCTGCCCGAAGTAATTCTGGCCGGTCATGGCGCGGTCGTAGAGCAAGGTGTCATCATAGCGGATGACCTCGATCACCTGTGCGTCGACCAGCTCCACGACCTTCTTGGGCGGCAGGCCGGCCACATAGCCCTCCCGCAGGCTGCGGCCGCCTTCCATGATCAGGATGTCGCGGTTTTCGGACATCTTCGCAAAGGCTTCCATCAGCTTGGGCTGGTAGTCCACTTCCGGACCGCGGAGCTGCTGCTCCAGTTTTGCCGGGGTGAGCGCTACCGGCGAGATCAGCTCGATTGGCTCAGACATGCCATAGGTCCGCTTGGCGAAGATCACGTCTTCGTCATACGGCACACCTTCCCGGATGGGAACGTTGACGTTGATGGGCTTCATGTAGCCAACCTTGAACCCATCCTTGCGGAACTGCATGCCCAGGCCAACGCACAGGGCCGACTTACCCGAGAAGGTCTCGGCGGAAGTAATGTATAGTGTCTTCATATTATTCAGCGCTCCTGATACTAGACTACTTTAAGGCAAGCCGCATGTCAATTCCCAAAACGCCGCGGCCCTGCTCGAACACCATCAACGGGT
>CAYLZG010000068.1:0-13652 GCA_964387985.1 uncultured Anaerolineales bacterium
GTGTCGCGCGGCATGGCGCTGGGTTACACCATGCCGCTGCCCGAGGAAGACCATCTGCTGTACGGAAAGAACAAGTTCCAGGATGAGCTGGCGGGCCTGTTGGGCGGCCGCGTGGCCGAAGAAGAGGTGTTTGGCGAGATCACTACGGGCGCCAGCAATGACCTCGAACGCGTCACCTCGCTGGCGCGGCGCATGGTGACGCAGTATGGCATGAGCGAAGTGCTCGGCCCGCGTACCTTCGGCGAAAAAGAAGAACTGGTTTTCCTGGGCCGCGAGATCGGCGAACAGCGCAACTATTCCGAGGAAGTGGCGGAAGCCATCGACAAGGAAGTGCGCAGCCTCGTGCGTGAGGCTCATGACCGGGCGCGTGAGATTATTCGCGCCTATCGCTCCAAGCTCGACGAATTGGCGCACCGCCTGATCGAACAGGAAACGGTCGACGCCAGCGAGTTCGCGGCGATGTTTGCGTAACCTGCGCCGCGTTCGGGATCAAGGAGATTTGCATGGCAGAGCTGCCTGAGCGAAACCTGGCTCTCGATATCGTTCGAGTCACCGAGGCTGCGGCGCTGGCCGCGGGACGCTGGATGGGTCGGGGCGATAAGGTAGCCGCGGACAAGGCTGCCGTCGACGCGATGCGCCTGGTTCTGAACACCATCGAGATGGACGGCATTATTGTCATCGGCGAAGGCGAAAAAGACGAAGCGCCGATGCTCTTCAACGGCGAGCGGCTGGGCACAGGCTCCCCGCCCCTGGTGGATATCGCGGTCGATCCAATCGACGGCACGACCCTCACTGCGCTGGGCCGCTCGGGCGCGCTGTCGGTTGTGGCGCTCGCACCCAGGGGCGCCATGGCTTCGCCGGGCAAGCTCGTCTACATGGACAAGATCGCGGTCGGGCCGGATGCAGTGGGACACATCGACATCAATGCACCGGTGGCGGCGAACCTCAAGGCTGTTGCCCAGGCAAAGCATCGCGATGTGGATGACCTCACCGTGATGATCCTGGACCGCCCACGTCACGGCGAGCTCATCAAGCAGGTGCGCGAGGCCGGCGCGCGGATCCGGCTGATCCTGGACGGAGACGTGGCAGCGGCCGTCAGCACCTGTATTGAGGACACCGGCATCGACCTCCTGGTTGGTGTTGGTGGATCTCCCGAAGCAGTCGCAACCGCCTGTGCGCTCAAATGCCTGGGCGGTGAGATCCAATGCAAGTACTGGCCCCGCGACGATAACGAGCGCCAGTACGCCAGGGATAACTGCATCGATATCGACGAAGTCCTCTGCCTCGAAGACCTCGTCAACAGCGACAACGTCTTTTTCGCCGCGACCGGCATCACACGCGGCGAACTGCTGGATGGCGTGCAATACGACGGCCGCGGCGCGCGCACCTCGAGCATCGTCATGCGTTCCAAGTCAGGCACCATCCGCAAGATTGAATCAAACCACCGGTGGGACAAGCTGATGCGATTCAGCCAAATCAAGTTCGATTGAAGGACGCGTTTGCACATTTGACGATCGACGGGCATTGTGCTATAGTAGCTTACTAAGATCTATTGGATCCACCCACCCTCTCTGCTTTCTACTTGCCAATGCGGTGCGCGGCGCAGATTCGTCCTGGCCGCGCTTAGTCGTTGTCTGTGAGCAAGTTGGTTGCGAGATATCTGGATAATTTCTTGCAGGGCTTATCCCCCATTATTGGGCATCCAACACCTTGTGTGATCAGGCGGGTGAGCAAGCGCGCCGTTCGTTATTATTCCCATACCTCTTTTGTTCCTCTCGATTGGAGAGCTGTCCATGAACATCGCTGAACTGGAAACCAAAACGCTGACTGAGCTGCAGGACATTGCCCGGACGATGTCTGTCTCCGGGTACACGCGGCTCAAGAAGTACGATCTCATCATGCGCCTCCTGCGCGCCGAAACAGAGGCCCAGGGCCTTATCTTCGGCGGTGGCACCCTGGAGGTCATCCAGGATGGGATCGGGTTCCTGCGCGCCAACAAGCATATGAACCCCGGCCCCGAAGACGTGTACATCTCGCAGAGCCAGATACGCCGGTTCGGGCTGCGCACGGGTGACTTTGTGGTGGGGCAGGTGCGCCCGCCCAAGGAATCTGAGAAGTATTACGGCCTGCTGAAGGTTGAGGCAGTCAATGGTCTGGATCCCGAGGAGGCCAAGCGGCGGCCGAAGTTCGAAGAACTGACGCCCATCTTCCCGAACCAGCAGCTGGCCCTGGAGACGCAGCCCTCGATCCTGACGACGCGCCTGATCGACATGGTCGCACCCATCGGTCGCGGCCAACGCGGCCTGATCGTCTCACCGCCCAAGGCTGGCAAGACAACCGTCCTCAAGCAGATCGCCAATGGCATCTCCGAGAACTACCCGGAGGTTGTTCTGATGGTGCTGCTGATCGGCGAGCGCCCTGAAGAAGTGACTGACATGGATCGCTCGGTTGAGGCAGAGGTGCTGAGTTCCACCTTCGACGAGCCGGTCCAATCTCACGTGCGTGTGGCCGAGATGGGCCTGGAGCGGGCGAAGCGCCTGGTCGAGGCAGGACGAGACGTCGCAATCCTGCTGGACTCCATAACCCGCCTGACCCGTGCCTATAACCTGACCGTGCCAGCGTCGGGGCGCACTCTCTCTGGCGGTATCGATCCGGCTGCGCTGTACCCGCCCAAGCACTTCTTCGGTGCTGCGCGCAAGATCGAGGAAGGCGGCAGCCTTACGATCATCTCCACCTGCCTGGTCGATACCGGCAGCCGGATGGATGATGTCATTTACGAAGAGTTCAAAGGCACCGGCAATATGGAGCTGCACCTGGATCGCCGCCTGTCAGAGCGCCGCATCTTCCCGGCGTTCGACATCGTGCGTTCGGGCACGCGCCGCGAGGAGCTTCTCCTCGGCGCGGAGACGCTCAACCGGGTGTGGACGTTGCGCCGCATGATCGACATGCTGCGACAGACCGGCGAGGACCCGTTGGAGCCCGTGTTGGAGCGGTTGCGCAAGACACGCAACAACAAGGTGTTCCTGGACACGCTCTCGCAGAGCATGTGACCGCCTGGCGCTGCTGGCTGAGCCGCAGGCTGATCCGCGAGGGTAACGCCCTCGCGCCGCCTTCGGCTGCAGGCGATCGACATCAAACGGCAAGAGGCACGCGCGCATGCGCGAAAATACTGCACGTCAGGGTATCCCGATCTCGCAGGACAACTGGGGCCCGGGATACCAACTCTTTCAATCGATAAAAACCCTGTTATCACAGCGGGGACCTGAGGGTGCCACGCCGGTATTACGGGTCGGCTCCCACCTGGTCATCCTCTTTGTGGCCCTGATCGTATTGATGGTGAGCCGCGTGCAACTGCCCGCGCTCGACATCGGCGAAGCCCCCCCGGCTACCGTCGAAGAAGTGATCGAACAGGAAGCCGGCGTCTACGCAGAGCTGGCTGACGAGGTGACGACCGCCGAAGTCTACGGTCTCACGCGCGCGGCCGTGCCGAAGACCCTGATCCCCGAACGAGCCCGCACCAACGTGATCACCCACACGGTTGTCGCCGGCGACACCCTGTACGGCATCGCTCAGAAATACAAGTTGGCCGCCGAGACGATTATGTTCTCCAACGCCCTGGAGAAGAACCCGGACCTGCTCCGCCTGGGGCAGCAGTTGGTCATTCTCCCTGCCAATGGCATCCTGCACACTGTCGCGAAGGGTGAGACGCTCGAGAAGATCGCCAAGACCTACAAGGTCACAACTGAGGCCATCGTCACGTATCCGTTGAACCGTCTCGACGCCAAAGCCCCGCAGATTGCCGCCGGCCAGAAGATCATCGTTCCTGGCGCCAAGAAGGAAATACCGCATGTTGCCACCGTCTATCGTGGCACTGCCCCTGCAGGCGCCAAAGTCGGCTCCGGCCGGCTGATTTGGCCGACCTCCGGATCGCTGACCCAGGGCTATAAACCGTACCACCGCGCGCTGGACCTGGCTCGTGCGGTCGGCACGCCGATCAAGGCGGCCGATAATGGCTACATCGTCGTCGCGGGCTGGAGCAACGCAGGCTACGGGAATTACGTCGTCGTCGACCACGGCAATGGGATGCAAACACTTTACGGTCACCTGAGCCGGATCTTCGTCAGGCCCGGCGACGTGGTGACGAGCGGGGCAGTGATCGGCAACATGGGCAATACCGGCAATTCGACCGGGCCACACCTGCATTTCGAGGTGATCATCAGGGGCAACAAGGTCAACCCCCGCACCTACCTGCCATAAGAGCAGGCGTCCGACCATCCGGGCGCCTTCATGATTGGCGCCTTACTGGCCCCCAGCCAGCTGTACTGTCACCCGGGCCTCGACGAACTGCCCACCGGTATCGTATACCCGCAGCCGCAGTGTATACACCCCCGGCGGAATGCCCTGCGCGTCTACCGTAACCAGGAGACCATCGGTCACCGGAGTGGTCGATGCCATGCCCAGGGGCATCCAGCTTGCCTCTCCCGGCGCCTCGCCGGTGGCATAGTCGAATTCGTAACCTGCAAACCTCGGTCCATCCGCGATGCCCAACACGTCTATGATGCCCCTGACCTGCGCGCCCGGCTGCGGCTGGGTTATGGCGGCCCGGACCGTGGTGGACGGAGGCATTTCGGTCGGCGTTGCCGTGGGTGGAACAACGGTCGGCGTCTCGGTGGGCGTAGGCTCCGGAATCTCGCCGGTCGGTGTGGCAGTCGGAGTCGGCGTCACAACGAGCGTCTCCGTAGGTGTCGCTGTCGGAGTCAGCTCGGGCGTCGGAGTCTCCGTCGGGGTCTCTGTGGGCGCCGGCGTGGGCGCTTCGAGCACCACATAGGCTGCTGCCGACGCGGCGACCGGGTAGTCGGTCTGATCCGCATCATAGTACGCGGCAAGACGAAGCGTGAAGTCATTTGTCCCGTGCATCGCGGCGGTCGCTGCAATATCCCATTCGCCCAGGCTGCCGTCAAACTCGCGCCCGAATGGCGAACTGGGATCTGCGCCATGCGGCCCGCTCAACACGCCCCAGCCGATGGGGTTCGGGCCCACGCCGTATTCGAGCCGCCACACGAGCTGCTCAGGCACGCGGACGCGGGCCTCCAGGTTCACGATGGATTCCGTGATCAGCCCGCTCGCGGGCGAACGGAGTTCCAGTTCCGGCTCAAAGGCAAGCGGCGCCTTCTGGGGATCGAGCACCGGGTAGCCGTGCGACTGGGCCCAGGCCTGGTACTTCGCAGGGAAGATCATCACGTTGCGCTCTTCGATCCGATCCGTGGGCGTGAACTCGTTCGCGATCTGCCCCGTGACCCGGTCGACCCGCACCTTCTGCCACAGGTCGTAGCCTGCGGGCAGCGGCCCCTGATTGGCCGCGAAGACCTCATCGCGGCGTCTGTCCGTGGGACAGGCCTCGCTGGGCTGAGCACCGCTGTCTGCGCACACAGTCGCGGTGCCCACGCCCTGCGGCGCGGGGAACTGGCTGGGCGCGGTGCCCTGCAGGCCGCGCACCATCACGTCATGCCAGATCGGCGCCGCGCCCAACGAACCTGCCAGGCGCTGCATCTCCGTGTAGTCCGCGTTGCCCACCCATACGCCGACAGCAAGGTCGGGCGTGTAACCCATGGTCCATGCATCGCGGTAGTTGTTCGTGGTGCCCGTCTTGACCGCGACAGGGCGGTCGCTCAGGGTCATGACGTTCTGCGCGCTGCCGAACATGGGCTGCCGGGCTGCGACATCGGACAGGATCGACGTGATCAGATACACGTGCTGCGGGTTAAGCGCCTGAACGCCCGGTTCCGGAGTAATCGCCACGACACTGCTTGCGTCCGTTCCCGCACCGAGACAGCCCTGCACGCTTTGAGCGGCCGCCCCGCGCCAGATCAGCCGTCCCTCGGCGTCGAGCACGCAGGCGATCGGGCTGACCGGCACGCGTGTGCCGCCGTTGGCCAGCGTTGCGTAAGCACCGGTGAGTTCCGCCAGGGTGACGTCGCCGCCGCCAAGGGCCAGCGACAGGCCGTAGTCACCTCGGGTCAGGGTTGTGACGCCCGCTCTTTGCGCCACATCCTTCAGCCGGTCCAGCCCCGCGTGTTGCAGCGCCTTGACCGCCGGAATGTTCAGCGAGTTCGCCAGCGCACTCCGCACGCTCACCAACCCGTGCTCTTTCCCGTCATAGTTGCCCGGCACGTACGGCTCGGCCGGGTCGGGGAACTGGGTGGTAATGTCCATGATGGTTGTCGCAGCCGTCCAGTAGCCCGGCGGCTCGATCGCACTGGGTGGATCGGATGCGTTTGGATCCGCATCCGGCGCAGGCGTGACCGACAGCCTGTCGATGCGCGCCTGGAGCGCGGTCCCAACGCTGTTGGCGTCGGTGGCCACTGAGGCGGGCATCTCGAATGTGGCCAGGTAGACGAATGGCTTCAGCGCCGATCCCGGCTGGCGCGGCTGGATGGCCATGTTGATCTGACCGCTGATTTCCGTGCTGTTGAAGTCCGCGCTGCCGACCATGGCCAGCACTTCGCCGGTTTGAGGACGGATCGCAACAACAGCGCCGTTGCGTGCGTTCTGCTTGGCGAGCTGCGCCACCTGCTTCTGCACCGATTCCTCGGCTGTGGCCTGCAGATCCGGATCGAGCGTGGTGTAGATCTTGAGTCCGCCCTTGCTGGCGAGCTCGGGCCCCACCACCTCTTCCACCTGGCTGCGCGCATAGAGCACGAAGTGCGGGTGTCGCGAATCGTACACCTGGCGCAGCGGCTGCAGCACGAGTTCTTCGACCCATGCCGCATCGGCCTGGGCGTTGCTGATGTACCCGTTTTCCACCATCAGCCGCAGCACCGCAGCCTGCCGCCGCTTGACCGCGCCAGGTTGGCCGTCCGCCTCCCACAGCTTGGTGTACGGGTCGTAGTACGCGGGAGCCTGGCCCAGTCCAACGATCATGGCGGCCTGGGCCAGGGTGAGCTCGGAAGCGTGTTTTGCGAAGTAAGTCTCGGCCGCGGCTTCGATGCCGTACGCCAGGTTGCCGTAGTTGAGCTCGTTCAGGTAGATGCGCAGGATCGTATCTTTGTCATATCGCCGCGTGATTTCAGCCGCCAGGATCGCCTCTTTCACCTTACGTGATATCGTGCGTTCTGCGGACAGGTAGGTGAGCTTGACGAGCTGCTGGGTGATGGTGCTGCCGCCCGGGCCGCTGAGGTCGCGCTCGCGAATGGCGTAGTAGATGGCGCGCGCGATGCCCACCGGATCGACGCCAGGGTGCGTGTAGAAGTTCGGATCTTCCGTGGCGATGGTCGCATCGATCACGTAGGGTGAGATCTGATCGAGCTCCACCGTAGTGCGGCGGCCGTAGTTAGGGTCCGCGACCTCGTTGAGGAGCTGCCCCGTGCGGTCGTAGATCAGCGTCGACGCGAAATGGCTCACGCGCTCCTGAAGCTCGTCGGCCCCGGGCAGATCGCGCGCAATACTGGCGTAGCCCACCAGCACGATGCCCAGGAGCAGCACACCGGCAGCCAGCAGCACCAGCAGCGTGGTCCCGATGCGTGCACATCCGCCGCGTTGTTGACCGGTTGCCCTCGTACGGCGCGGCGGCGCGGAGGGTTGCTCGCGTTTGCGCGGCGGCGCGGAGGGTGGCGCCTGGTAGGTTGCGGCCGGCTCTGCTGGCGGTGCGACGGGTCGGGTCTGGCCAGGACGCGGCGCAGGCGCTGCCGTCACATCCTGGGGTCTTGGTCTTGCCGCCTCGTTTACACCCGGCTGCACCTGCGCAGGTTGTCCCTGCGAAACCGGCGGCTGTGGCGCCTGGCCGGTCGGGGACGGTTGTTCGGCAGCGGCTTCCCGCTTCTTTTGTGCGTCCAGCCGCTGCCAGAATCCCGGGCCTGCGGGCCTCGGCAGGGTGGCCGCGCCTCCCGTGCCGCGATCCTCGACCTCCACGTCCAGGTCTTCCTCTGGCAATATCTCCGGGAGCGCAGCTTCCGGAGATACCTCTGGCGGCGTAGCTTCAGGAGGCGCCTCCGGTGGCGTGACACCGGACGGCTGATCCGGTTCCTGGCCGGCCTCGCCGTGGTCGGCGGCTGGCCGGGCCGGCCGGCTGCCCCAGTCTTGAGATGAATCTGACATGATAATGAAGCATCCTCAAATGAATCGAATGAAAAGATAGTATGACACAACTGTGATTTATGACGTAATGGCTGCGACTTTGGTTGCAGCCGGCCCGGGCCGCAGGGGCCGCTGGCAGGCAAAACACGTGCCGGGCGCTTGCGATCCCCTGGACCGCGAAGCACCCGGCACGTCACATGTGCCAGCCATCACGTGCCGGTGCTCAGAGGCGAACGGCACGCACCCCCATGCATCACCCCACCGTTTCGCCGCTCGCCACGTCTTTCCCGTGGTAGGCCCTGGCTTTCACGTGGTGAGACACCAGTACATTGCGTCCCAGCTTGACGCCTGCTGGCACGACGGCCCCCTTGCCGATCACGGTCAGCCCGGTGTTGAGCCGGCTGGCGAACTTGCGGTTGGGTGTCAGATCGTCGCCATCGCCGACGATCGCGCCCTCTTCTACGACCACTCGCTTATCGAGGATGGCCCGGTCGACGACCGCTCCGGCACAGATCTGCGTGTCGGTGAGGATGATGGAATCGCGCACCTCTGCGCCCGCCGCAATCCGCACGCCCGGCGAGATGATCGACCGGACCACCGTGCCTTCGATCTGGCAACCGTCGCACAGGAGGTTGCCCTGGACGCGTGCTGTTTCCCCCAGGTACGCGGCCGCGCGCTCTTCGCTCCGGGTGTGGATCACCCAGTCCGGGTCGTACATGTTCAGCGCAGGCGTTTCGGCCAGGAGCGCCATGTTGGCCTCGTAATAGGCCTGGATGGTGCCCGCATCCTCCCAGTAGCCGTGAAATTGATAAGCATAGACCTTTCCGGTGCGCACCAGGCCCGGGAGCGAATCACGGCCCAGGTTGGTATCCTTGAGCCCTGGCCCATTCAGCCAATCTGCCAACACCTGCGCCTTGAATACGTAGATGCCCATGCTGGCGGTGGTGTTGTAGGTGCGCTTCGGTTTCTCCGCATACTCGATGACCCGGCCGGTCTGATCCGTTCCGATCATGCCGAAGCGATGCGCCTCGAATGCGGGCACGGACTTCGTCGCCACGGTCACGTCCGCATCCCTGTCCCGGTGGAGGCGCAGCAACGGGTTGTAGTCCATCTTGTAAATGTGGTCGCCCGGCAAGATCAGGACATTATCGACGGAGCGGGCCAGGTCCAGGTTGAAGCGCACCGCGTCCGCCGTGCCCTCCTGCCATGCGCCCGTCTGGCCCTTGGTGCTCTGATAGGGCTGCAGAAGCCGCACGCCGCCGGTGGTCCGGTCGAGATCCCACGGCCGGCCCAGTCCGATGTGCTCGTTCAGGGAGCGCGGCTGGTACTGCGTCAACACTGCCACGTTGAAAATGCCCGAGTTCACACAGTTGGAGAGCGCGAAATCGATGACCCGGTATTTGCCGGCAAAGGGCATGGCCGCCTCGGATCGTTGAGCGGTGAGGACGCTTAATGCCGGTCCCTCGCCGCCAGCCAGGATCATAGCTAAACTGGACATTGCGCCCTCCCTCAACTTACCGTCATGCCGCTCGGCACGACGCAATCGAACCGGTCAAAGTCCTCATCGTTGACATCGGGCTCGATGACCACGTTGCGGCCGATGGTCACGCCCTGCGGGATGTGCGCCCGCTTGCCCACGATCGTGGGGCCGGTGTAGAACTTGTCCGGCGCCTTATCGTTGGGCGTGTCGTAGTCCGCCCCGTGACCCAGCAAGGTGCCGCCCCCAACGACCACGTTCTTGTCGACGATGCAGCGATCGACTACCGCGCCCGGCCCGATCCAGGTGTCGTTCATGATGACGCTCTCGCGCACTACCGCGCCCGGCGACACGTAAACGCCCGGCGACAGGATGGACCGGAAAACGTGCCCGCGCACGATGCAGCCATTGCAGACCATGCTCTGCTGGATCTGCCCCTGTGGCCCCACTTTGGCCGCCGCGCGCTCCTCGCTGCGAGTATGGATCACCCAGCTGTCGTCATACAGGTCAAGCCGCGACTTGCCGGACACCAGCTCCATGCTCGTACTCCAATAAGCATCTACGGTGCCGACATCCACCCAGTACCCGTCGAAAGGATAGGTGTAGATGCGGTGCGTTTCGACCATGCTGGGGATCACGTGCTTGCCGAAGTCCAGGTCCTCATGCTCCGACGCCAGCGCCAGCATGCGCTCGATGAGCGCACCTGTGTTGAACACATAGACGCCCATGTTTGCCAGGGTGCTGGGTGCTTCCTTCGGCTTCTCCAGAAAGCCGCTCACGCGGCCGTCTTCCTCGGTCAGGACAATGCCGAACCGTGAAGTTTCCTCTGCTCCCACATTCATCACCGCCAGGGTCAGGTCGGCATGGTGCTCCTCGTGGGTCTGGATCATCTTCCGGTAGTCCATCTTGTAGATGTGATCCCCGGACAGGACTACCACGGTGTCGGCGCGGGTCTCGCGCAGGTAGTCGATGTTCTGGAGCACGGCATCCGCGGTGCCGCCGTACCACTGCTGGTGTCCCTTGCCCTGGTACGGCTGCATCAGCCGCACCCCACCGTGAGACCGGTCGAGGTCCCAGGGCCGGCCGATGCCGATATGCTCGTTGAGCGAGCGCGGCAGGTATTGTGTCAGCACGCCGACGTTGGTGATGCCTGAGTTGACACAGTTCGAAAGCGTGAAGTCGATGATTCGGAAGCGACCGGCAAAGGGAACGGCCGGCTTGGCCCGGTGCTCGGAGAGGACGCCGAGCCGCGTTCCTGCTCCGCCAGCGAGGATCAGTCCCACAACACGCATTGCGTGCTCCTTCCACGGCGCCATGCGCTGTCGCCGTTATCGCTTGATGTTTACCCGGATGTCGCCACATTGTCGCATGAAAGGCAACTGCCGCGCAAGTGCGCGCAAGCACGAAGTGGTGGAGCGTTGGAAGAAGGATTTCGCAATGTGAGGAACATCATAGCGCAGGCAGCGATTCGGGGTGTATGCTTATTGCAATAAGTTCGCAATAAACGAGGCATGATGGCAATACCCCTGCGCATACCGGTCCGCCGTCCCGACAGGGAGGCGCGTCTCAACCAGCCGAAGCTGCATCTCGTCCAGCCGTCCTGCCATGACAGCGGCCCGCAGATCGACCCCGCACCCGATGCACTGACGATTGCGCTGGTCGGCCAGCCGAACGTCGGCAAGTCGACCGTGTTCAACATGCTGACCGGGCTGAACCAGCACGTGGGCAATTGGCCCGGCAAGACGGTCGAGCAGAAGACCGGCGTGTTCGATCACCAGGGGAGCACCATCAACCTGGTCGACCTGCCCGGCACCTACAGCCTGAGCGCAAACTCCGAAGAGGAGCGCATCGCGCGCGATTATCTCATCACTGAGCGCCCCGATGTTGCCATCGTGGTGGTTAACGCCGCTGCGCTGGAGCGCAGCCTCTACCTGGTTGCGGAGATGCTTGCACTGGACGCACCGCTGGTCGTTGGGCTCAACATGTGCGACGTGGCCGAGCAGCACGGCATCCACGTCGAGGCGCATGTGCTGGCGGCCGCGCTGGCAGTGCCCGTGGTGCGGCTGGTGGCCGCGCGCAACGAGGGCGTCCGTGAGCTTGTGACGGCCGCGCTCCAGGTTGCCGCCGATCCGGCCTCATTCCGGCCCAACCGGCCGTCGATCCGCGCCGAGCACCAGCCAGTGCTCGATCAACTGGTGTCCTTGCTCGGCGATTGTGCGTGCGATCCTTACCGCCCGGATTGGTCCGCGCTCAAGCTGCTCGAAGGCGACGTGGAGGTCACACAGCAAATCAGGGCATCCGCGCCGCCCGAGCTGTGGAAAGAGATCCATGAGATCCTCATGCAGCATGAGGATGCGTACCTGGACATCGCGGGCGGGCGCTACGAATGGATCGGCCGCATGGTGCGCGCCGCGGTGATCCAACCTCGCGTGGGCGCGGTCACGTTGACCGATCGCATCGACAGCATTGCCACACATCCCATCATGGGCCTGGTGCTGCTGCTGGGCATCTTTGGCCTGGCCTTTGCGCTGACTTATGCGCTCGCCGCGCCGTTCTCCGAATGGTTGTCTGGCGTTGTGCTGGGCGGACTGACCTCGCTTGCACAGGGGTTTCTGGCCGGTGCACCTGCGCTGCTCTCGGGCCTGGTCATCGATGGCCTGATCGCGGGCGCAGGCACGGTGCTGACGTTCCTGCCTATCCTCGCGGTCTTCTTTGCGCTGCTCGGCGTGCTGGAGGATGTTGGCTACCTGGCGCGCGGCGCCTATGTCATGGATCGCTTCATGCACCTCATGGGGCTGCACGGCAAGTCGTTCCTGCCGCTCTTTCTGGGTTTCGGCTGCAATGTTCCGGCGGTCATGGGCGCGCGCATCCTGGAGGAACGCCGCGCGCGGCTCCTGACCATCCTGCTCGCACCCCTCGTGCCTTGCACCGCGCGGCTCGCTGTGCTCGCCTTCCTTGCGCCCGCCTTCTTCGGCGCGAGCGCCGCACCTGTGACCCTTGGCCTCGTGGCGCTCAATCTGGTGATCCTGGCCGCGGTCGGCATCATCGTGAACAAGGCGGCGTTCAAGGGCGAGCAGACGGCTTTCATCATGGAGCTGCCGCTGTACCACGTGCCGAACGCGCGCACGGTTGGCCTGTATGTCTGGACCAACACGATGTCCTTCCTGAAGAAGGCCGGCACGCTCATCCTGCTGGCGTCCGGGGTTGTGTGGGCTCTGTCCAACCTGCCGGGCGGGGATGTGGAGACGAGCATCCTGGCAACCGCCGGCCGCGCATTGGCCCCCGTGGGCAGCCTGATGGGCATCACCGACTGGCGGATGCTTGTCGCGCTGATCTCCAGTTTCTTCGCCAAGGAGAACACCATCGCCACGCTGGGGGTGCTGTTTGGCGCACCGGAGGCCGGCGCGACGCTGGCAACCCAGGTAGCGGCGGTCATGGCTCCTGGCGCGCGGCTCGCCTTCCTCGCGGTGGCCATGCTGTTCATTCCATGCCTGGCGACTGTGGTAACGATCAAACAGGAGACGGGCTCATGGAAGTGGACTGCGGCCAGCATCGGCTTGCTCCTGGTGATCTCATATGGCGCGGGCGTGCTGATCTACCAGGCCTTCCGCCTGCTGGGGATGTGATGAAGATGGCCGAAGAAGTAAGCCTGCCCGTGCGCCTGCTGCGGCTCCTGTCCGCCGGAGGCATCCTTTCCACATCCGAGCTCGCGCAGAAGCTGGGCGTGAGCGACAGCCTGGTCAGCATGATGGCCGAGGACCTGGTGCGGCGGGGGTATCTCGTGGCGCTGAGCGGCGGGGATGAGTGCGGCGCGGGCGGCCGCGCGGCCTGCGCGGGGTGCAGCCTGGCCGCCGCGTGCTCGGTTCCCACTGTGCGGGACCGTTTACCTCTCCTGGCGCTCACATCGCGCGGGCGCCAGATGGCTGCGTAGCAGCTGGTGGTTCTACTTCGGCAGCACCCGCAGGGGATCGATCAGCCACCCGTAATCGCGGACCTCGAAGTGCAGGTGCGGACCGGTGATATTGCCGTTCGCGCCGCTGATCCCGATCACCTGGCTCTTGCCCACAACCTCACCCGCCTCCACATAGATGTCACTGAGATG
>CAYLZG010000068.1:13712-14723 GCA_964387985.1 uncultured Anaerolineales bacterium
ATCTCCATGCCCTGATACTCGGCATACGGCACGATCACCACGCGGAACCCGTAGCCCGTCGGGTTCCACCCTGCCACGATCACCTTGCCCCGGTCTGACGCGCGCACGGGGGTTCCAAGCGGCACCGCGATGTCGAGCGCGATGTGCCCGGCATGCGCACCCTGGGAAATCCACCCACCTTCGACCGGCCAGACGAACTTGCCATCGCCGAAGGGCCAGTCCTCGTATTCCGTCCCGCCCCATTGATCTTCAGGCCGGCTGACCGTGGCCCGATCCGCGCGCGGCCTGGCATCGGTGCGTGCGCCGGGCAGCAGGATGCGCTGTTTGGGTGTGACCACGTAGGGCGGCGCGCCGAAGCCGTTCCATGGGACCGCAACGATCTGCTCGACGGTCACCTTGTTGCGCCGGGCGATTCCGGCCAGCGTGTCGCCTTTCCGCACGGTGTAGCAGAGATCGTTCAGCGCAGGCACGACGATGGTCTGTCCGGGCGTCAGCTTCTCGGCATCTGCCCCGGTGGGCGTCGTGACGCACGACATGGTGTCAAGGTCGCGGCCGAAATCGAGGGCCAACGACCAGAGCGTGTCCTCAGGTTTGACCAGATAGCTGAATGACTCGGCATTGAACGCACCCGGAGACTCGCTGGCTACGAACGGAAGGTAGAGCGGGAACACATCACCTGGGCTGAGCGCCATTCGCTCTTCCAGGGTGAGCGGCCTCGGGGTCGCTGTCGGTTGGGGGGTGGGCGTCGTGATGACAGGGGTGGCAGGCGCGGCGAACACAGCGCCGTGCAGCACCAGGGCGAGCACCAACGCCAGAAACCCAACTCGCACTGCGGATTTCTTCATAGCTGAGCCCATATTACCGCGGAGTGGAGAGACGCGCAAGCCCGCCTCGTTTGACTGCGGTCGCCACTTGAGCCTAATAGGTCAGCTTGCTGTTCCCCGACACGCGCTTCCGGAAGATGTAGAAGTTCCACCCCTGATACAGCAGCACGATGGGCACCAGCACCAG
>CAYLZG010000068.1:14746-20867 GCA_964387985.1 uncultured Anaerolineales bacterium
ATACTCATGACGCGCAGCGTGTAGGGCGTGGAGGACGCGTTGGAAACGGTCAGGCTCCAGTCCGGGTTCAGGCTGGAAACCATGACCCGCGGGTACAGCCCGCGGAAGGTCGTCACCACGGTCAGGGCAATGGTGAGCGAGTTCATGATAAAGGCCCAGCCGAAGCGCCGCTGGCTGATGAACCACCCGCCGATCAGGAAAGCCGCGCCGGCGCCGATGGCGCTGATGCCCGGATTGACGCCTAGCCGTTGGAAGATGTCCGTGGCAAAGTACGACGCGACGACGGTTGCCGCGCCCACGACGAGGACCACCGGCCACAGCTTCTTAGCCAGCGCCTCAGCGCGTTCCCGCACCTCATCTGTCGTACGGATGCAGAGGAGCAGCGCGCCCTGCAGCGTGAACACGCCCAACCCCGCCAGGCCGCCCAGCAGGGCATAAGGATTGAGCAGGTTGAAGAAGCCGCCCACGTAATTCATGTCCGCATCGATCGGCACGCCCTGGACGATGTTCGCCATGGCCACGCCCCAGAGCAGGGCCGGGATTGCGCTGCCCGCGAAGAGGGCCCAGTCCCACGCATTGCGCCATCGAGCGCTCCTGTCCTTGCTGCGGTATTCGAACGCAACCGCCCGAAAGATCAGGGCCACGAGCATCAGGAACAGGGCCAGGTAGAAGCCGCTGAAGAGCGTGGCGTACCAGTTGGGGAAAGCTGCGAACATTGCGCCGCCCGCGGTCAGCAGCCACACCTCGTTGCCGTCCCACCAGGGGCCGATGGTGTTGATGATCTGCCGGCGCTCTACGTCCTTCTTGCCCAGGAACGGCATGAGGATGCCCACGCCGTAGTCGAAGCCCTCAAGGATGAAAAAGCCGGTGAACAGCACGCCGATCAGGATGAACCAGAGCGTATTGAGTTCCATCGTTGCCTCCGTGAGATCAGGACAAGCGCACGACGAACGCGTCGGCGTCGGATGCGTCGCCCAGGGTCATCTCGGGCACGCCGTCGTTTGCGATGAGCTCGGTATCGGCCCGCGCGTACTTGGTCATCAGGTACACGCACGCCACGATCAGGATGGCGTAGATCAGGGTGAAGCCGATGAGCGTGAGCAGGACCATCCCGCCGGATACGGTTGCGGAAGCAGCCTGGTCCGTGCGCAGCAGCCCGAACACGATCCAGGGCTGCCGGCCCATCTCGGTGAGGATCCAGCCCGTGCTGTTGGCCAGGTAGGGCAGGGCGATGGCAAACGGGAGACCGAGCATCAGCAGCGATCGTTTGCCCATCTGGTCGCGCAGCGCAACGTACAAGGTCCAGTAGGCGACAAACACGTTCGGCACGTAATCACCCGCACCGTAGGTCTGCTCGTACTCCGCCTGGAGGTTATTGATGCCCTTGACCTCTCCGCTGGGCCGGTTATAGCTCAGGATGCTCAGGCCGGCCGGGATGCGGATCGCGAAGACATCCCTGCGGTTGCGGGTGTCGCCGATGGTGAACAGGGACATGGACGCCGGGTCCTCGCTGTCCCACAGCGCTTCTGCTGCCGCCATCTTCATCGGCTGGGTCCGCACCATGTGCTGCGCCTGGCTGTGGCCGACCAGGATCACCATCACCGAGCCGATGGCGGCCGCGGTCGCGGCAACCTGGAACGACTTGTAGAAGACGGTCCGGTCGCGATCTCTGTACAGCAGCCGCCATGCCGCGATGCCCAACATGAAAAATGCTGCCGTGGCAAGGCCGCTGAAAAAGACGTGCGGCCACTGCACCCAGACGTGCGGATTGGCGACCAGCGCACCGAAGTCTGTCATCTCGGCCCGGCCGTTGCGGAGGGTGAAGCCGACCGGTTCCTGCATGAACGAATTGGCGATGAGGATCCACAGTGCGGAGAGGTTGCCGCCGATCGCGACCAGCCAGATCGCAGCCAGATGCAGTTTCTCGGGGATCTTGCCCCACCCGAAGAGCCACATGCCCAGGAAGGTCGATTCGAGGAAGAATGCGAGCAATGCCTCGATGGCAAGGGGGGCGCCGAAGATATCGCCCACGAAGCGGGAGTACTCCGACCAGTTCATCCCGAACTGAAATTCCTGTACGATGCCGGTCGCGACGCCGATGGCGAAGTTGATGAGGAACAACTTGCCCCAGAACTTGGTCATGCGCTTCCAGGTTTCATCCTTGGTGACGAACCAGATGGTCTGCATGACCGCGACAAGCACCGAGAGCCCAAGTGTGAGGGGCACGAAAAAGAAATGATACACGGTGGTGATTGCGAATTGCCATCGGGCCAGGATCACTGGATCCATGGACTATCCTCCTTTTTCCTGCGGTTTGCACGAGGTGACCGGCGCGAGATAGGAACTGGCTTAGCATAACGGATTTGGCGATCTTGTCAAAGATTTCACGATGTCGTGTGGCACTGTTGTCTTGCGGTGCAGGCCCGGCCGGCGCACGAAAAAGGCCAGGTTTCACATGGAAACCTGGCCTTTCGATGTTCTGGCTACTGAGCGCTGACTATTTCTAGTAGCGTCCACCGCGGGAACCGCTGGAACGGCCGCCATAGCCGCTGCTGCCCTGCTGAGTGCGGAAGCAGTCGGAGCAGTAAACGGGCCGGTCGCCTCGCGGCTGGAACGGCACCTCGGTGTCCTTGCCACATTGGGCGCAAACCGCCGGGTACATCTGGCGTTCGCCGCCGTAGCTGCCGCCACCGTAGCTGCTGCCGCTATTGCGCGCAGCCTTGCGGGCGGCGCGACAGTCGGGGCAGCGACCCGGGGTGGAAAACCCCTTGGACTGGAAGAATTCCTGTTCGCTTGCGGTGAAGGTGAACTGCTGTCCGCAGTCCGTGCAAGTAAGTGTTTGGTCTGACATGTTAGTCTCGCTAACTCCTGTTGATGGTATATTCATCGAGTTCCAGCAGCGCAAGAGGAGCGAGGCGTTTATTCTGGGGAAGCAACTAGGCCTGACCGGTTCCGAACTACTGATTTCTATGAATTAAATAAATACTATCATGACCATAAAAAAGATGCAAATCCGGCGCCTGCACCAAATCATTAATGATCCTGCTGCTTCTTCAAGGCCCGAATGCCGGCGGCAACCCCGCGGCGCAAGCCTTGGGGAAAGCACGACAGGACGATATAATCAAAACATGCACGAGCTGCCGATCACCGAAAGCATCCTCAGGATCGCCGTGGAGGCATCCGGCGGACATCGCATCGCGGCCATCCACCTTGTCGTCGGCGATCTGGCCAGCGTCGTGGATGACTCGGTGCAGTTTTACTTCGACATCATCAGCAGGGGCACGCCCGCGGAAGGCGCCGCCCTGGACTTTCAGCACCGTCCGGCGACGATGTTGTGCGGGGATTGCAGCCGGTCATTCGAGGTCCGCGCGCCGCTGCCCTCCGCCTGCCCGCACTGCGGAGGCTCCAGGCTCCGGATTACGGGCGGCCGTGAGCTGCGCGTGGAGAGCATCGAGGTGAGTGACGACAGGGCTCATCCCGGCCCGTGAGCACCACCGCCCGGCGATCTGGCTGGACGGTCCGCCCTTCGACTCCGCCGGTGCGGCGGCTCCGCTCAGGGTGCCTCGCTCGAGGCACCCTGGAGTTTGCTCCTACTTGCTGGCGCTCTGGTACCCGAACGTCCGCACGTACTCTACCGCGGCCCAGCGCTCTTCTGCGCTCAGGCGGTCCTGGTGGGCCGGCATGATGCCCTTGCCCGCACTGACCGACTGGTAGTATTGCTGCGCTGGATGCTGGGCAATGAAGTCAGCCGAGAATTTCGCCGCCTGCGGAATGGCGCCCTGTCCTTCAGCGCCGTGGCAGGCAACGCACCCTGCCGCCTCGTAGACAGTCTTCCCCTGGCTGAGCTGGCTCGCCGGCACTGCGAAGCTCCAGAGGAAATACGTGGCTTCCCAGCGCTCTTCGTCCGACAGCTCATTCTTGAAGGCCGGCATGTCTCCGGCGCCGTTGGTGACCACCGCGTAGAAGTCCACCGGTGCGGCGGCCCGCAGGTAGTCCACATCCGTGAAGTCGCGCGAACCTTCGACCACGCCCGCGCCATCCGGCCCGTGGCAGTCCGCGCAGTTCTCCGCATAGATGGCTGCCCCATTAGCCGCCACCGGCGCCGCCTTCGGCAGCACCACGCCCGGCTGGGGCGTGTTCTGTGCGCCCGGGGGCGGCATGGTGGCTGGGATCAATGTCGGGATCGGCGTGGGCGCCTCGGGCAGCGGCGCCGGTGTGGTGCATGCAGCCAGGGTCAAGCCCAGCACGATCACGCAGAGGGACAGTACGATTCTTGATTTCATAGTTGCTCCTCTTGCTCCGGTCGGCCAGGATTACTGGCTCAATGTCCGTACGTAGTTCACGACATCCCATCGCTCCCGCACATTCAGGTTTTCGCGCAATGGCGGCATCGTGCCGTAACCCTGGGAGATCGTGATGTAGAGCGAGCTATCGGACATGGTCGTCATGCGCGCCTCGGTCAGGTTCGCGGGCCGGCGCATGTCGGCCTTCCAGAACTCTGTGATCGAACCATCGCCCAATCCGCCCGCGCCATGGCAGAGCGTGCAGTTGCGATCATAAAGGATCCGGCCCCGTTCCAGCGAGACCGCGTCCGCAGGCACCGGATTCTGCAGCAGCCCACCTTCTGGCTCGCTTGGCCCATCGAAGCGCACCGAATCAGCCGGTGCGGCCCTGCGTGGTCCCTGTTGATACTCGATTGCGATCTGGTCCTCCATGTTGCTGGCCCAGTTGATCTTGATGACGTCATAGGTGAACAACAGGCCCAGCATCAGCGGCACGGCTACGATCGTGAACGTCATGATGACCCGGCGCAGATAACCAGAAGGTGGGATCATAGTGGCCTCCGCTCCGGCTCGTAGATGCGCTCGGCGCCCTTGTCGGCCATGACCCGGCGCACATCTTCCTCGTATCGCATGTCGATGTTCGCCATGATCGCGATGCGGCCTTCGTTGATGATCGGGTCATAGTACTGCGGCTTGGTGGACGGGAATCCGCATTTCCATAAGAAGTTCAGGAACGTGCCCAGGATCAGCCCCAGCATGGTCATCTCATACAGGGGGATGACCGATGTTGGGATCGAGGTGTATGGCCGGCCGCCAACCCGGATCGCATAGAAGAACCATTGGGTTCCGTAGGTCAGGAAGAAGCCGATGCTGAATCCGATCAATGCGCCGATGATGCTGGCCCATGGGATCCGCTCGTGGATGTGCGGGCGCCCCAGCATCTTGGACGAGTGTGGGACCCCTTGCGAGATCTGGAGATCTTCTTCGCGCAGGCCCAGAAGTCGCAGCCCATCGAGCGCGTCAGCCGCCTTGTGTACGTCGGTATACAGGCCTGTGAGCAGTACTTTGCGTGGCATGTCTTCCTCCTACTCCAGTTCCGCAATCGAGGTCACGACGGTCTTGCCGATGCGCCGCCGGCTGTGGCTGAGCTGCCCTTCCAGCACCTCCCAGACGGGGATCAACGGGATCACCCGGCTGGCCAACACATACAGCAGGCAGAACAGGGCCAGCGTGCCGATGGCGATACTGAGTTCCACGGGCTGCGGGTTATATTCGCCCCAGTCGAACGGCAGCCGCTGCCGCTGCAGGAAGCCTGGGATGATGATATAGCGCTCCAGGTACATGCCGACCTGGATGCCCAGGGCGATGAAGAAGAGTGCCGTCGGCGACTGGCGCACTTTTTTGCTCCAGAGAGTGGTCCACGGCACGACGATGTTGAAGAAGATCATGCCGTACCAAAGCGGAGCGATCGGGCCGCGCGCCTGGAGCGTCAGCAGCTGGTGGCCCACCCATTCACCGCCATACCACTCGATCAGGTAGTCGTTGAAGAAGAAGTAGGCCCAGGAGAACGAAAAGATCAACACCAGCTTGGCCAGCGCCTCGAAATGCTCCTTCCGCAAGAAGTACTGCAGGTTCATCGTCTTGCGCACCACCAGGAGCACCGCGATCACTGCGGACACGCCAGAGAAGATCGCGCCGACCACGAAATAGGGGCCGAAGATGCTGGACCGCCACCCGATCTGCTTGGCCATCGCGAAGTCCCACGATACGATCGTGTGCACCGAGAACATGATCGGGATGATCGCGAAGGCGAAGATGTTGATCGTCTTGTGCAGGTA
>CAYLZG010000069.1:0-20705 GCA_964387985.1 uncultured Anaerolineales bacterium
GCCATCCTGGCGCAGGTGCCGGTGCCGCACGGCGAGCGGTCGATCACGCCCGTCCACGTGGACGGCTTGTCCCCATCGACCTGGCCGGTCGAAACCGTCACCACGTTTTTGGCGTGCGCGCCGGGGTGCGAGGGCGGCGCGGTGAGCTCCGCGATGGTGACGCCCGAGAAGCCGGGCTGGAGCGGGTGGGTCACCGGCAGCTGCTCTGCGGCCGCGGCCTTGACCATCTCGCTGATGCGGACGATATCCCGCCCCTCGTCAGGCGTGAGGCGCAGGGGCGACCCGTCCTGCCGCCTGAACTGGCCCGCGTCCGCGATGACGTAGAACATGCCGCCATAGGCCACGTCCACCACCGCGGGGCCCAGGTGCGGCACCTCGATGGTCGCGTCCAGGTGCGTGGCGAATGCAGGCACGTTGCGGAAAGTGACCTGCTGCACCTTGCCGCCCGCACAATCCGCGCGGATGCGGATCAGGCCCGCGGGTGCTTCGAGCGTCAACTCGGTCACCGGCTCCCGCATCGGAACCATGCCGGTCTCCAGCAGCACGGTCGCCACGCAGATCGTATTCGTGCCCGACATGCCCGGATACTCGACCTGCTCCATGATCACGTAGCCCGCGTCGGCCTCGGGCCGGGTGGGCGGCAGGATCACGTTCGCGCAGAGCGCGGGGTAGCCGCGCGGCTCGCGCAGCATCAGCTTGCGCAGCCCGTCGCCGTGCTGCCACAGGTGCTGCATCTTCTCGAACATGGTCGCGCCCGGCACATCCAACACGCCGCCCACGATCACCCGGCCGGGCTCCCCGCACGCGTGCGCGTCCACCGCCTGGATCATCCTCGCAAGTCGCATCGCTGCCTCTCCCCTGTGGTTTGGATGGGAGTAGTGTACACCCTGGGCGGCTGGCGGGGAAGGCGCCGCATGGTCGGATACCCGTGTCCAGGATCGGACAAGCGTGCTGATGAAGGTTAACGAACTATCCGGGCAACGGGCGGGTTGGCTGGACAGGCCGGCCTGCCTTCACTTTGACAACCACACCCATCGGGAGTAAAACGACTTGGGAGGAAGACTGCATGAAGAAGACAGGGTTGCTCAACAAGGATCTTTCGGAAGTCATCGCCAGCCTGGGACACGGCGACATGCTGGTCATCGCGGATGCCGGGCTGCCCATTCCGCAGGGCGTGCGCCGCATCGACCTGGCCGTCAGCCCCAACGTGCCCCGCCTTCTCGATGTGGTGCAGGCCGTCCTGGGTGAGCTCGAGGTGCAAGAGGCCATGGTGGCCAGCGAGATGGCAGAGCGCAGCCCGGCCGCGCGCGAGGCGCTCGCCAGCCTGATGGCCGGCGTGCCCGTGAGCGAGATATTGCACGAGCAGCTGAAGTCGCAGGCTGCCCGCGCGAGCGCGGTGGTGCGGACGGGCGAGTTCACGCCCTACGCCAACGTCATCCTGGTGGCAGGGGTGGTGTTCTGATCATATCGTGAGGTGGCGCCGCGCGATCTCGACAGTGTCGAGCGCGATCATCCGCTCTTCGTTGGTCGCGACCACCAGCGCCTTGGTCGGGGAGTCGGGCGGGCTGATGACGTAATCGCCTATGGCGATTCCAGCGCCCTTGTTCAGCGCATCGTCCACCGTCAGCCCCAGGAACCCGAGCCCCTCGCAGGAGAGCTTGCGCACCTCGGGCGAATTCTCGCCGATGCCCGCGGTGAACACCACCGCGTCCAGCCCGCCCATCGCGGCCGCGTAAGAACCGATGTAGCTGCGCACCCGGTATGCAAACATCTCCAGCGCCAGCTGGCAGCGATCGTTGCCCGCCTGGGCCTCCTCCACGATCACCCGCATATCGTTGCTCACCCCCGAGACCCCCAGCAGCCCGCCCTGGCGATAGTAGAGCTTCTCCACCTCGTCCACCGTCATCCCCAGGTTGCGCACCAGGTAGAAGATGAGGCCGGGTCGATGTCGCCGGTGCGCGTGCCCATCATCACCCCGCCGAACGTCGCAAAGCCGATGCTCGTGTCGATCGACTTGCCGCCATCGACCGCCGCGATCGTCACCCCGTTGCCCAGGTGGCCGATGACCATCTTGAGGCTCTCGAGCGGCCTGTCCAGGAGCTGTGCCGCGCGGCGCGCCACGTAGCGGCACGATGTGCCGTGAAAGCCGTACTTGCGGATCTTGTGCTCCGTGTAGTATTCGAGCGGGATCGCGTAGAGATAGGCCTTGGGCGGCATCGTCTGGTGGAACGAGGTGTCGAAGACGGCCACGTGGGGCACATTCGGAAAGAGCTTCAGTCCCTCGTAGATCCCGATCAGGTTCGGCGGGTTGTGAAGCGGCGCAAGAGGCACGCACTCTTCCAGCTTCGCGATCACCTCCGGCGTGATCAGCGTCGACTCCAGGAACACGTCTGCCCCGTGCACCGCGCGATGCCCGACCGCCGTCACCTCGGAGGTGCTCCGGATCGCCCCCCGCACAGGATCCAGAAGCGCTTCGACCATCAGCTCGAACGCATCATGGTGGCCGTGCACCACCACGTTGCGCCGGAAGGACGTGCCCGGCGTCTCCTGGCTGATGTAAGAACCTGCCTCGCCCAGCCGCGCCACGATCCCTTTTGCGTGCACGGTCTCGACGGCTTCATCGAAGAGCTGATACTTGATGGTGGAGCTACCGGAGTTGATCACCAGAATCTTCATTGTCGGCCATCCTGTTCGGGTAAACGCGCGCCCGGCGGCGATAAACGATGGGGGTCATGCCGGTCTCGCGGCGGAAGACCCGGTAAAAATAGGTCGGATCGTCATACCCGGCCTGCCCCGCGACGGTTGCAACTTTGAGGTCTGTCTCGGCCAGGAGGCGCTTGGCCTCCTCGATGCGCAGCGCGGTGAGATAGCGGACAAAGCTCGCACCGACCTGCGTGCGCAGCAGGTGGGCCAGGTGCGATGCGCTGACATTCGCGACAGAGGCCACATCCTTCAACTGGAGGTCGGGCCGGCGGAAGTTCTCCATCAGGAACTGCACCGCGCGCTCGACGATGTGGTCCCTGGCCGCGACGGGCGCAATCTCGCCCTTGAGCTGTTTCAGGCTCTCCTGCGACCACGCCCGAAGCGCGGCTCCGGTGCGCAGGCCGTTGAGCGCCATGATGCGCTGGTGGCTGATCTGCAGCACGCGTTCGGGCCGCGCCCCGGCATCGATCGCAGCACGGGAGGTCAGCGTGATCAGCTCAGCAAATCGGGTGTGCACCATCTCCGGCGGGTCGCACGGCAGGTCGAGCAGGTAGTCGATCAGCTCGTCCAGCACCCGGCTGCACTCCTCCAGGTCGCCCACGCGCATCTGGTACAGCAGAGCCCGCTCCGCGGCAATCGGGTAGGGCTGGGGCGTCCGGTCCGCCCGGCGCATGTCGTCCACGTGGACCACGCTGTTGCCGCCCGAACAGAGCCGCAGCCACTGCGCACGCTGCGCCTCGGAATAGGACACCGGGACCAGGTCCAGGGTCGGATAGCGTCGCCCGATGGTGACGGTAGCCGTCACCGGCGCGCTTGACTCGACCGCAGCGCGGATGCGGTGGCCCAGGTCTTTCTGATGCGCAATATTCGCCAGCGGCCCTTCGGCCGCGATGACCACGATGACCTGGCCCGCCTCCCCTTCAGCAACCAACGCGGTCGGGGTGGCCCTTGTGGTCGCCGCCGGATCCACCGCTCGCCGGACGATGTCGACGAGGAGCCCGGCGGGCTGCACGCTCCAGTCCGGATCCTGGCGGTCCACTGCCACCACCAACACCGCGGGCCAGCTGATTTGCTTGCCGAGGTAGGCATCCAGCTGCTCTGCCATCTGGCGCGGGGGGGTATCGCCTCGCACGAGGGAATGAACGAGTCGCGCCTCCACCAGGGGCAGCGCAGCCTGCAGGCGGAGCTGGGTCTCCGCGGTCGAATGGCGACTCCGGTGCTCTTCTGCGACCTGGGCCTTGATGCGGGAGAGGACCTCGAGCAGCACGCTCGGCCTGACAGGTTTGAGGAGATAGTCGACCGCGCCCAGGCGAAGCGCCTCCTGAGAAAACGCGAACTCATCGTACGCGGTCAGGATGATCACCTTGACCTCAGGCTGCTCGCTCCGGATCGCGCGCGTGGCTTCCAGGCCATCCATCCCGGGCATCCGTACATCCATCAGGATGATGTCCGGTCGCATCTGCAGCGCCAGTGTCACGGCTTCCTGCCCGGTGTTCGCCTCACCGATCGGGTCTAGCTCCAGTCCCGCGCTCCCGACAATGCTGCGTATCGTATCGCGCACGATCGCTTCGTCGTCCGCGATCAGCAGGCCCGGCATCCTTATGCCTCCGGTCCAGGTTCCGGCATCTGCGGCGACTCCAGCGGCAGGCGGATCGTGACCCGGGTGCCGCGGCCTCGCGCGCTCTCCACCTGGATGCGGCTGCGTTCGCCGTACTCGAGCTCGAGCCGGCGAATCACGTTGGTGAGGCCCACGGCATGGCCGCGCGGAGAGTCCAGACGGCGCGTCTGAATGGCATTCAGGGTGTCCTCCTCCATGCCTGCTCCGTTGTCGCTGACCTCGAGGATGACTTCCTCCGGGCCGCGCCTTGCGCGGACGGCGACGGTGACGGGCCGTGCCAGCGGTTCCACCGCATGAACGATCGCGTTCTCAACCAGCGGCTGCAGCAGCATGCAAGGGATGCGCACATCCTCAAGGAGCGGGTCGACATCCACCTCCACGTTGACCCGTGCGCCAAACCGGAGCTTCTGAATGGACAGATAGCGCTGGACGGCCTCCACCTCCTGCCCGAGCGTCACCGGTGTGGCCAGGTTTCGCAGGCTGTAGCGCAGCAGGTCGGTCAGGCAGTAGGAGATGTCCTCAGTCTTACGCGCGTTCTCGCGCAGCGCCGTATAGCTGATCAGGCCGAGCGCGTTGAACAGAAAGTGGGGGTTGATCTGTGACTCGAGCGTGCGCAGCTGCGATTCCTGCAGCGCGGCCTGCAGGGCCGCGGCGCGCTTCGTCTCCTCCAACAGCGCGGTCTGGGTGAGGTTGGCGACTCCCATCTCGACGATGTAATTGGCGACCTGGAACAGCATCTCGGCCGCGGCATCGATGCGCTCGAGCGGCGCACTGGGGGTCTCGAGCGCGGCAGCCTGCAACGCGCGCGAGGGAATGCCCAGGCCGGCATTGCGCTCCACGATCCCGGCGATAAACTCATCGCGCTGCCCCGCAGGCACCACCTGGCCGCACAGGATGCAGCCCAGGTACTCTTCTTCGATGATGATCGGCGCCGCGATGTCGATCAGACCGCCCTTGCAGACATAGGAATACGGCCCGCGCCGCGCCCTGGCTTCCATGCCGCCTTCCGCGTCGCATTCCATGCAACGCCGCAGCCCGACGTTGGTCTGCCGGACCAGGCGACACAGGGGCACGAAGCCGCTGCTGCGCGTAACAGGGATGCCCGAACGATCGACGATGACAGCGCCGAACCCCATCGCCTTCGCGAAGGTGTCCTGGATGCGCTGCAAGGCCGCCACATCGACAGCATCCGCTAAATTGAGGCTTCTGGCGCCTCTGGTTAGGAAATGACTGAGCAAAGCCAAACTCCTGGCGGGGCGTCCGCTTCGGAGGGACGGCCCGCGGGCTGGCAGACTGGGTGTATGCCGCAACATACAATTATATCATAGTCTTCTAACAGGTCGGGCAGCGCCTGGTCGCAGGCGCTGCCCGACGCTGGCAGAGTTCAGATCCGCCTGGCTAACCCTTTATTCCTTGACGATCAGGTTGGTGATCCACAGGGAGAGCCAGCCGAGCAGCATGCCGCAGAGCAGCGGGATCAGGGTGGCGATGGTGACCTGCCAGGGGCCCAGTCCGCCCCCGGCCGAGTTGACGCCGAACCAGCACGCCGCGCCGCAGAAGCCCGCGGGCACCGCGGCCCACAACTTGTTCCATCCGCTCAGAGCCGTCAACGGCCAGGCGATAAGGACCACGAAGATGCCCAGCCAGATGGCCTTGGGATCGTTGAACCCGATCAGGCCGTAAATCCAGAGGAAGAACCCACTCAGAATCGCGCCGGTGAAGAGTTGCACCAACCCCTTCTTGATGGCATCGCCGTTGGCGCCCAGGTAGAAGAACGCAGCCCAGGCCACGAACGTGGGCCAGAGCACAAACGGGATGGAGCCAAACTTGCCGACGTTGACGACGATGATTGTCCAGATGCCGGCCAGCACGGCAATGCTGGTGGCCAAAACGAGCGTCTTTTTCACCTGAATGCTCCTTTTCCCTTCCTTGGGATCTGAAATGAATGAGTCATCGGCCAGTCGCTGCCAGGTTCCCGGGCCGGCCGGGCCCGGGAACCTCGGGCTGTAGCCGGACGTGCCATGTCCGGCGTTCAGCGTTTCCGTAGCAGGAGCGTCCCTCCGCTCCCACTCACTTCTTAGTGGTCGCCTTCGAACTTCGCCGGCTTCTTGCCGGTGCGGGCAAAGTAAGCGCGTCCGAGTGCGTCCGCGCCCTTGATGGATGCTGCGATATTGTCGATGCACGCGTTGCACGGCTCGTTGTTGATCATGCCGCTGACGCTGGTGGCAACCATCATGATCTTGTCATCCAGCTCCTTGCCGGTCGCAGTGACACCCATCTCCGCCAGGGTGACCGGCAGGCCGACGTCGGTGCAGAAGTCCAGGACCTCCTCGATCTCGTCCATCTCGCGATTCTCGAGCACGAGCTGGGTCAGGGTGCCGAACGCGACCTTCTCGCCGTGGTACAGGTGATGGCATTCGTGCAGCGCGGTGAAGCCGTCATGCACGGCATGGGCGCCCGCCAGGCCCGAGCTCTCGAAGCCCAGGCCGCTCAGGAGGGTGTTGGCCTCCACGATCACGTTCATGGCCGGGGTTGCAGCATGCATCTCGGCTGCGGCCTTGGCCTGCCGGCCGAAGCGCATCAGCAGATCGTAGCAAAGATGCGCCAGCGCGAGGGCCGCTTCGGTGGAATCGCCGCCCGGCAGGTTCTTGGCGCCGGACTTGCGGCAGGCATCCGCCTCGAACCAGGTTGCGAGCGCGTCGCCCATGCCGGAGACCAGGAAGCGGGCCGGACACCTGGCGATCACTTCGGTATCCACGACTACCAGGTTGGGGTTCTGCGGCAGGACGTAGTAGGACTCGAAGACGTGGTCATCGGTGTACGTCACCGCCAGCGCACTGCAGGGCGCATCGGTCGATGCAATGGTCGGAACGACCACCACAGGAATCTTGTTCTCATGGGCCACGGCCTTGCCTGCGTCGATGCACTTGCCGCCGCCGACCGCCAACACGACGTCCCCGCCATGGGCCTTGACCACCGCATTGACCCGGTCGATCTCCTTGCGGGAGCACTCGCCCATAAACCTCTCAAAGTGGAACTTGACGCCCGCGTCCGCAAGCGCCTTTTCCAGGTCCGCCTGCACCGAGGCGTAGCCGGATTTGCTGCCCAGGATCACGGCGGTCTTGCCGAGTGCAGCAACGTGAGGGCCGACCTCGCGGATAGCCCCGGGGCCCTGCATGTACTTCGAGGGCGCGATCATGATCTGTGCCATTGTGATAAGCCTCCCTGCTATGATGTGGTCACCACACACGGTGACCCGAAGATAGATTCGACGTAGTCTGCGTTCGCCGGTCCGACAACTCCCCTGGGCAATCACCCCCCTTCAAACATATCAGCGCCAACACCGGGTTCTACAGCAGCTTCTCCACAAGGTCACGGTGCGGCGAAGGAATCACGACATACGACTCGATGACGCCTTCGTCCTTCAGGAGATTCACGGCGCTCTGCACCGCGGAACGGACCGACGAAACGTCGCCGGTGAAAATGGCGAACGCCTTGCCGCCGAGCGCGAACGGCAGCCGGATCTCCAGCAGGTCGATTTGTGCGGCCTTCACCGCCGCGTCCGCGGCTACAATGGCCGAGGCCAACGTAAACGTCTCGATGACGCCCAGGGAGCGGACCTGCGACACCTCCGTGGTTGCGGACAGCGCCGGAAAGATGGCCGGATGCGCGTTGGGCAGGACGAAGGTGTCGACGATGACGCCGGGCGCGATCGTTTCGCCGGCTGCCACAGCGCTGCGAACCGCTCCCACATCACCCGCGATGAGGATCACATATTTGCCCGGGCAGACCACATGCGCCCGCAATAGCTCTACGTTCGCAGCCTTGAGCATCGCGTCCGTGGTCTCGATGCCCCGGGCAATACTGCGCAGTTCGATCAATCCAATGGATCGTTTCACACCTACCCCCTAGGATGCGTCGATGACGACGGCGCCGGATACTTCAACTACGGCGCCGGCGATGCTGGCATGGACGCGCGCGCCCATGACGCCCTCAGCGACATCGGCCACGACGTCGCCAACCTGCACGCGATCGCCGGCCTTGACCGTTGGCGTGGCCGGCGCGCCGACGTGCTGCTTGAGCGGCAGGCGCACCCGCCGGAAATTGGCCCCTGCCAGCTCCGTCAGAGGGGCCGGCAGATCATAGCGCGAGAGCTGGAGCCTGGCAATCAGCCGCAGGATGGGCACCCGGCGCAGATCCCGGTACGGATCTGGCTCGGTCTCCCGGTGGTACGGATTCTTGAGCCCTGCTTTCTGGAGGTCGCGCTTCACGCTGATGGCGATGTTGCCCGGCTTCAGGTGCACGGGACAGATGTAGTTGCACGTGCGGCACTCACAGCAGAGGAACGCGCCTGCCAGCTGCGGATCCGTCACCGGCAGCCCGGCCCCCAGCATCAGGATCAGCTTGTGCGGCTCGATGGCGTGCCCGAGCGCATGCCGCGGGCAGAAATCGGTGCACATGAAGCACTGGTCACAGGAGGAGGTCGCCTGGCGCACGAACTGCGTCTTGGCCTGCAGCCTCAGGTTGCTGACATAGTGATCGCGCGGGAGCACCAGGAGCATCTTGGTCGTCTTGGTGACCGGGTCATCCAGGCTCCCCGCCACGCTGCCGGTCATCGCGCCGCCCACCATCACCACCGGGTCCGGCACCTTCGAACCGCCGGCCAGGTCGATGACCTCACGCATCGTGATGCCCACCGGAACGCGGACCGTCAGCGGGTGGGGCACCTCGCCCTGCACCGTGATGTACTTGTGCGTCACCGGCACGCCGTCCAGCGCGTGCGCGATATTGATCAGGGTCTCGATGTTCTGGACCATCGCGCCGACCTGGAGCGGCAAGCCGCCTTCGGGAATGACGCGGCCCAGCACGTCGTAGACCAGCACGAATTCGTCGCCCGCGGGGTAGAAGTTGCCGAGCTCCTGCACCTCGTAGGCTCCGCCGGGCGGCAGTGCGGCCGAGACCGCCGCGATGGCCTTCGTATAACGCTGCTTGATGCCGATCACCGCCCGGCCCGCGCCCGCGGCCTGAACCGTGGCCTCCAGGCCGCGCATCAGCTCCGGCGCCTGGGCGATCATCAGCTCCTGGTCGACATGCACCAGTGGCTCGCATTCCGCGCCGTTGGCGATGACCACTTCTGCCCGGTTCGCCAGTTTCAGGTGCGTCGGGAAGCCGGCGCCCCCGGCGCCCACAACGCCTGCCTGCCTGACTTTTTCTGCTACCTCAGCCGCTTGAACCACGATACGCTCCTATGCGGTGCCGGTCGCCTAGACCAGTGAGAAGGCCCCCACCAGCGTGCAGCGGCGGCGCCGCGTGAAGACACGGGCCGTCGTCAGCCCCTCGCCGCTGGCGCCGGCGATGGTGAAGCTGGTGGGGCCCTCCGCGCCGTAGCCGATGCCGGCGTAGTGCGGCGCGTTCTTGACGAAAATGGTCGTGTTGATTGCCCTGCCGTAGTCGCTCATGTGATGGATGTTGTCCGAGTGGATGCCCGCGCTGTGGTGCAGGCCGCCCTCGACCTCGACCGCGATGTCCATGGCTTCTTCGAAATTGGCAGCGCGCACGACGGGTAGAACGGGCATCATCATCTCGTGCGTCACAAACGGGTGATCCGCGGGAGTCTCCACCACGACCAGGCGCAGGCTGTCATCGGCCGTGATGCCGAGCTGGCGCAGGATGACGTTGGCGTTCTTGCCGACGTATTCCTTGTTCGGATGGCGATCCTCGCCCTGCAGCAGGAGGCTCTCCAGCCGGGGCAGGTTCTCCGGCGGCAGTATGATGGCGTTGTTCGCCGGGATGCAGCGCAGCAGTGCGTCGGCCATCCAGTCTACGACGATGCACTCTTTCTCGCAGGTGCACGGCATGTTGTTGTCAAACGATGCGCCGGAGACAATATCGGCCGCGGCTTTCTCGGGATTCGCCGTCTCATCCACGAGTATCGGCGGGTTGCCCGCGGCCGCGCCGATGGCGCGCTTGCCGCTGGACATCGCCAGGTGGACGATCTCCTTGCCGCCGGTGGCGGTGATCAGCGCGATCTTCGGGTGGGTCATCAGCTCGCGCACCATCTCCTTGCCGCCACCATCCACCGCAACCATGAGGTGCGGCGGCCCGCCGGCTTTCTCGATGGCCTCGTTCATCAGCGAAATCGTGGCGAACGAGGTCCGCTTGCCCGAAGGATGCGGCGCAAAGAACACGGTGTTGCCCGCGGCGATCATGCTGATGGCGTTGTTGATGACCGTCGACGTTGGATTGGTCACCGGAAGAATGGCCAGGATCGTGCCGAACGGTGCGGGCTCCTCGAGGGTCAGGCCGGCATCGCCCATGTACGCCTTGACGGGCAGATCTTCCACGCCGGGGGTCTTCTCGGCTGCCAGGACGGTCTTGATCACCTTATCGGCCACCCTGCCGAGCCGGGTCTCCTCGACCGCCATCTGTGCCAGCTGCTGGCTGTTCGCCAGGATCGTCTCGCGCATGGCCGCGATGAAGGCCTTGCGCTTGGCGATACTGATCCCGTTAAAGCGCCGCTGTGACCACTCGACGGCTGTGAACGCCTCGTCGACCGTGCTGAAGATACCCTTGGGGCCCTCGCCCTGCGGCAGCCGGCGGTCATTCATGGTGACCAGAATCCGCCGCACGATCTCGTCAAGCTGGCGCTCGTCCACCTGAATTGTCATCATCATCCTCCTTACGGATCCGTATCAGCCGATCGCGGCCAGCATTGCCTGGGCCACGGATGTATCTTCTTCCACGCTGCCGCCGCTGACGCCGACGCCGCCCGCAACCACGCCGCCCAGCACGACCGGCAGGCCGCCGCCCACCAGCGTGAGGTTGGGCGTGTTGACGTCGATCCCGAAGAGCGGTGCACCGGGCTGCGACATTTCCGCGAGCTGGCTCGTCGGCATGCGCAGGGCCGCCGCTGTGTATGCCTTGCGCGGGGCCAGGGAGATGCTCACCACCAGGGCATTATCCATGCGCCGGTGCTCCAGCAGGTTGCCGCCCGCGTCCACGACGGCCAGGACCATGGGCACCCCGATTTCCCGGGCACGCTGCATGCCCGCCTCGACCATCTTGTCGCACAGCGCCAGGGTGAGTGCGCCGGATTGGGCCGCGCCGCCCAGTTCAGAATTCAGTGTGCTCACAATCAACCTCCTGATTTCCCGTTGCTCGTCCACGCGAGCCATCACGTACAACAGGTCCGAGAGCCGGTTCAGATATTTCATCACCAGCGGGTCGACCGGCTCGATCCGGCTCAGCGCCACCACGTGGCGCTCGGCCCGCCGCACGATCGTCCGCGCCATGTCGAGAGCCGCCGAGGCCTGGGAGCCCCCGGGCCGCACGAAGAAGCCCGTCACCAGGGACTCTTCCTCGAAGCCGTCGATCGCCCGTTCCAGCCGGACCACCTGGGTCTCGCTGACCGGCATGACCGGCGGCTCGACGCCAGCAGGCGTCGCCAGCAGCGTCATCACCTGCATCAGCTCGCCCTGGATCTCCAGGATCAGCGAAAAGAGATCGTCGGAGTGCGTGGTGGCACGCGCCAGGCCCAGCGCCGAGTTGGCCTCGTCGATGGTGCCGTACGCCTGCACCCGCGGGCTGTCTTTCCCCACGATCCCGCGACCCACCAGCTTTGTCTGGCCCCTGTCGCCGAACCGGGTGTAGACATGACCCTTCTTGGGCGCCACTCCGACCTGATCCTTCATCCGGCCAGATCCACCGTATCGATGATGCCGACGACGGTCGCGTCGGTCGGCGTGGGCCGATCCAGCGATGTGCGCGCGCCGCTGCCCTTCGTCACCAACACGCGCTCGCCGACGCCCGCACCCAGGTAGTCGATCGCCACCAGGCGCTCAGCAGCCCTGTCAGCGTGCACGGATTCCAGTTCCAGGACCAGGAGCTTGTAGCCCACCAGCCCATCATCCTTGCGGGTGGAAACCACCGTCCCGATTACCTTTGCCACTTCCATGGTCGGCATCCTTTATCTGGTAGGGGCCAGGCCTGCCGGCCGGCCCGGAAAGGCCATCCTACTCGTAAACTACGTCCAGCTGAAGCCGGCCGGCGCTCTCCTGCGCGAGGGGCGTGAGCCGGCTGCCCTTAGGGACCCGCAACAGGCTGCCCTCAGCCAGGTGCGCGATATCCGCCTGCGTGATGACCGTCGCGGTCACCTGGACCGCGGGCGCCAACGGCGCGCGAGAGGTCTGGACGGGTGCTGCATTGGCCAGCCGCTGCTGGACCGTGGCGAGAAATTCCTCGCCATGCACCAGCACCATGCCGTACGATTCCAGGGCTTTCAGGTTGCCGCTCAGGCGGGCGCGCAGCGTTGCAGCTGCAGTCCCCGCGCCCCACACCTTGCCGCCGGACCCCTCAGGATCGGCCCCGTCGCGGATCGCGATGACGGTCTTGCCCGCCAGCAGCGCGCCCAGCGCCAGGGTCGAGATCAGGCTGTCGAACGCGCCCGAGGCCATGGCCGTGGCATGGTTCATCGACAACGTGGGCACCAGGACCAGGTCGGCTGCACGCACCAGCGCGGGCGAGTCCACCCACTTGCCGGGCGGGATCACCTCGGAGGCGCCCTTCTGCCTGATCTTGTCCTCGCCGATCATCAGGCTGGCAGCCTGTGTGAGCACCGCGGTCACGCTGTGGCCGGCCTGGCTCAGCACGGACACTGCTTCCAGCCCCTCGTGCTGCCCGGCCGATGCGCCGGAGAACAGGACCAGCACCTGCTTGCGCCGGGGCTGCGCCTGCAGCGCGGCAAGCACCTGGATCACCAGTTGCACCAAAGTCTTCTCATCCATGAGCCTCTCCCTATGCCCGCGCCCGGCGGGCTTCAAGGGTCTTCTGTCAAGGCACCACCAGCCGGACCATTTCGCCGTTCTTCAACCCTGCAGCATTGGCCTCATCGGTGTCGAGATGGACCTCGGGACGCCAGCCTTCGCGAATGCGGACCAGCACGCCACGGTAGGTGGTGGGGCGCTCGCCGTCGATGACGATGTCCGCCAGGTCGCCTTCCTTCAGGCCCAACGCGGCCGCGTCGGACGGGCTGATGTGCAGGTGCCGCCGGGCGATATAGGCGCCGCCGCCCTTGCCACCGGGCAGAATGACCTGGCCCATGGGTCCCACCAGCAGGATCGGCTGGCTCACCGGGTCCGCACCGCTCTCTGCGACGCCCAGCTTCAGCCCGAGACTGATGGCGTCGGTCTGCGACAGCTCGACCTGCGAGATGGGGCGCTCCGGCCCGAGAATGGCCACGCCTTCGAGACAACGACGCTTGCCGACCACCAGGAGACGCTCCTGGACCGCGAAGTATCCCGGCTGGTACAACTCCTTCAGGACCTTCAACTGGTAGTCTTTGCCAAACAAGATGTCGACATGCTCCCGGCAGAGATGTATGTGGCGGTTGGACACACCCAGCGGCACCATCATCTCACGCTTCTTGCCGTCAGCAGGGGCAGCCACGGGCGGCGCGCTCGCCACCATGCGGCCCAGCACCTCGCGGACAATCGCCTCCAGGCTGGGCTGCGCCGTGGTAACCTCTGATGATTTCAACATCGTAACCATGATCCCTCCGCTGCTGACCGCCTAACGCTTGTGGTGGATGCAAAGCCTGTGAAGCTGGCCCGGCTGCCGGCGGCATGCCGGATCGTTGCACAGGTTGCAGGTCGCCGGCTCAGCACCTGGCGCAACCTCAGGCTGCGGCGCAGGCTCAGGTTGCAGTGCAACCTCAGGTGTTGCAGCCGGAACAGATTCGACCGCCTCGACCGGTACGGGCGCAACCTCTTCGACCGGCGCAACTTCAGGCTGCGGAGCTGCCTCAGGCTGTGGCGCAGCCTCAGGTTGCGGAGCTGCCTCAGGCTGCTTTGCAACCTCCTTGTCCGCAACAGGACGGACCGGACCGCGATCGACCTGGCTGATGAGGAGCTCGGTATTCTCGTGGGGCCGCGGGATCACGTGATGAGAGAAGACCTTGCCCACCCGGGACGCGGATGCAACCCCGGCCTCAACTGCTGCTTTGATCGCGCCGACATCTCCGCGCAGCTTCACGACGATGAGCCCACCGCCCTTGGTCTTCTCATAACCGATCAGGGTCACGTTCGCGGCCTTGAGCGCCGCGTCCGCCGCCTCGATGGCAACGGGCAACCCGACCGTTTCGATCAATCCGAGTGCCTGTTGTGTCATGCCAGCCCCCTCCGTTCCAAAACACGGGCGATCGCCTGTATGATTGCTTCCGGCGCCCAGACATCCTGAATCTCAGTCCCTGCCGCCGGCGCTTGGCCAGCGGTGGCTACAGCCGCTTCCTCCAGCCGGAGCGGCATGCGTTTCACAAAACGACCCGCATTGCAGCCTGCCCTGCGGCAGACCTCCGCTGGGGCGCCGTTCGACGGCCACGCCCAGACCGGCTGTCCGACCGGCATGTGCGCCTCGTGCAACAGCACCCTGTCGGCTCCAACGCCCACGCCCACGCCCAATCTCGAAGCCTGCGCCGCCTCGTAAGCCGCCGCGGCCAGGCCCTGGGCGCTCGCCTGCGCCAGCCGGCAGGGCACCCCTTCTTCCTCAGCGCCGACCTCGACCCACCGGAAAAGGCGGGGGTCGACTCCCGGCGCCAGCACCACGTGAATCGCCGGGCTCTCAGCAACCGCCTCGCGCTGGTAAACCGGCTCCACGCTCATACGAGTCCTGCCTTCTTGCGCTCGAAGTAGTGGATCACCAGCCCGGTGGCTACTGCATTGACAGGACCCTCGGTGCCCCGGACGTTCGCTGACCCGACGACAACGCCATAATTTGCCAGATGCCGCGTGAGCATCTGCGGCAGTTCAAAATCCAGACCCGAGCCACCCACGATGACCACAAAATCGATCAGGCGAAGGTTGCCCGCGGGCGCAACCGCGCTCAAAGCACGCAGGGCGTTGCGCATAAAGACTTTCTGCTTGGCCTCCTGGCGCACCTGCCGGATCCGCTCCATGGTGTGATTTCCGGGGATGGGCACCAGGCGGTCTCCCTGGATGGTGGCCACACGGCCGTACAAACGCGGGTCCAGCGGCTCCTTGTAAAAGCGGACCGTATTGTCCTCGTTGCGGATATGAAACAGGCTCTCCACCTTGGCCAGCGGATAGCGCTTGATCTCCTCAGCAGCCTCGAAATCCCCGAGTCCCAGCTCGCTGTTGATCAGCAGCGTCACCATGTTGCCCGCGCCGGCCAGGTGCGTGGTGCGCACCGCCTCGCCTCGTCGCAGCAGCGCCGCATCACTCGACCCGGCGCCCAGGTCCAACACGGCCAGCGGTGCATCCGCGCCGGGCGTGGTCAGCGCGCCCAGGATCGCCATGTTGGCTTCCACGCCGCCAAGCTCCGTGGGCACGTGGATCTCATCCATCAACGCCTGGGCCACCCGCTCCATCAGGAGGCGGTCGGTGTTCACCATCGCGGCCAGCCCGACCGCGTTCTCCAGGGAGAACTCCTGCGCCACGCCGCCCGCCACGCGCTGCGGCACCTGGCAGTCCACTGCCAGCACGTCCCGGATCTTGATCTCTTCGACCGGCTTCTCGGTTAGATCGCCCATGGTCTGGCGGATGCGGCCGATCATGCCGCCGACGTTGGTGCCCGGCTCGCCCGACACGTCGCGCAGGGGCGCCACCTGGGCGATGACGTCCATCACAGCCTCGGCGCCCAGGTCCAGCCCGACCGTTTCGGTGCGCCGCTCCCCGATCAGCGTCAGCGCGCCGGCAGGAATGCGCCGGGTGCGCACCTCGCCCGCGGGGGTGCGAATCACGACCGCGGAGCGCAATCCGATCAGGGCCTTGGCAATGGGGATGACCAGCGTCGTCTCCTGCGGTGACAGGCCAAACAGGCTGGCAATGCCGTACGGATTGCTCAGCTGCCTGACGGTCTGTCCCTCCGGAGCCACCTCCACCGCGGCCATCATGTTGAGGGGCACGCGCTCGATGTGCGCCACCTCGTCCACGAAGGGCAGCGGCTGGCCCAGCCGGTTGGCGATCAGCACGCCGTCGTCCCCCTGGACGATGCCGCCCTGGATCGGGACCCCGGCCTCGAGGGCGCGGCGCAGCATCTGCGCGACGATCTCGAAGTCGTACTCCCTGGGGATGACCACGATGACCTGGTCCGCACGGGTGGCCGACACCAGGTCCCGGATGTGCATCGTGCGGCCCACCCCGAGCCCTATGCCGCCCGGCGAGACCGGGTTGTGCCCGATCATCGTCGACTCGGTCACCAGGGTCTCGGTGATGGTCTCCATGGCGATGTCGCCGATCACCGGCGTCGCCTCGTTCAGGAGCGCCAACGAGATGTCTGACAGTTGAACTTCGACCGACTGGGTGGCCCGGCGCAGCGCATCCACAATGCCCGGGATGTTGCGCACGGTCCCTTTGATCCCAGTCGTGGGAACGCTGGCGGACGCCAGGAACCTCGGTGCGCTGGTCGTTGAGACATCGGCCAGCGCCACCTCGGTGGTGGCATTTCCCACATCGATTCCGGCAATCAGACGCATGACGTTTAAGCACTCCCCCCGGCCCAGCCTCTCCTCCGGCAAGGGAGGAGAGGCTGGCGTAAGGACTCAGTCCTGGCGCAGTCGCCCGCGGCGCTCGTACACCTCGCACGCCTCGCGCACGAATGCAGCGTTGCTCTTGGCCCCGTACTTCTGCTCCAGCTCGTCGGCCATGGCCAGCAACTCGGCCTTGGTCGAACGGTAGGGTCGCAGTGCGTTGTACATCTCCAGCACGCGCTCGTCGGAGACCTTGGTCAGTTCCGCAGCACGCCTGAGATTGGCTGCCAGCTGCGGCCGCCCTGCCTTTTCCGAGATCTGCGCCTGCAGCTCCAGCGTCTCGGGCGTGATGCGCAGCTCTTCGGCCTTGAGTTCGCCCTTGATCGCCTGCTCCAGCGTCAGCTCGTCGACCCGCTTCCCCGTATTGGTCTTTACCAGGTCAGGGCGCCTGGCAGCGAGCGGATAATCACGGGCAGGATCGAGCCCGGCTCCGGAGCCAGAGCTGCTCGGCGCAGGCGCGGCCGAGGGGGCAGGTTTTGCCTGCGGGGCTGCGCCGCTGTTCAGTTCGGCCAGCACCTCCCGCACGATTGCTGAGATCATGTCTTGTTGTGACACTATCGACACCTCCTGGCGCGGCCGGTTACCTGAACTCTGCTTTCAGTTCGACCGGCTTGGCGCCCTGCTTCACGAAGCTGGTTTCGCGGATGTGGAACACCGCGGCTATAGCCTGGTACCTGGGACGGGCCATCTGATCGCTGACCTGCGGCACCGGGGACGGTGATTCGCCCTTGGCATACAGTGCGGCGTTGCGGCCGATTGCGCGGTACATGGGCAGGTCAATCACCGGCGCCTGCGGGAAAAGCTCCAGGTTCTGCAGCGGCACCAGGTCGCGCTGGTGGATGACCGTTGTCCCGCGCGATTGAATGCCGATGCCGATGCCTGAGCCGCTCAGCTTCGCGGCATCGTGTGCGACGAACGCTACATCCGAGGTGCGCAGGATGCGTACGACGCGCACTTTCATGCCCTGTTCCTCGATGCCGGCCATGATCTCGCGCAGCACCGCCGCATGCGGGATTCCGGTGATGGTCCGCATAGAGAGCTTGTCACCGAAGGCAGGCGCCAGGCCGATGACGACCTCGTTAGGAGATGATCCCTGCTTGGCCTCGCCGAGCTCAGTGAGCACGAGGCTGGCCGACAGGTCGGCGACAGCCACGGCAGGACCAACTGCCGCGCCTGCCGTTGCTGATGGCGCCTCGGCAGGGATCTGCCCGCTGAGCACCATCTGCTTCACGATCTCCCTCACGACCTCTCGCACCATCGTTTCCGTTATTTCCATAGTCTGCTCCTATCGCGGTGGGGGCGTCCGCTCACCCGTTAGATGTCGTCCGGCCCCAGTGCCTGCCGGATATCCTGGATCTTCTGCCAACGCTCCCGGCTGAGCCGGTAACCGGTGCCCGGTCCCATGTAGTCATTAGGATTGTTGACCGCGGAGTCCACATTGAAGTTCGCGTCCAGGATGGCAGACGGGTGGAGGTAGTCTCCCGACACACGCTGCTTGAGGATGTTGAAGATGTTGTTGGCGATATCGGGGAAACCCCGTTTGGCCAACGCCTTGGCGACATCGAGCCCGGTCACGACTCGCGCCATCATTTCCTGCGCCGCCTTGACGTCTTGCACCTTGTCGCGCGGCGGCATGTCCTTGCTGCCGTGTGCGTAAGTAGCAGCCTCGACTTCCTCATCCGTGATTCGCGGCAATCCCAGCTCATCGAAGACAGCCTGGAGCGCCCGCGCCGCCTTGTTGCGCACCGCAATCGCATCGGCCTCGGCGACCGGCGAAAGCGCGCCATCGACCTGCAGATCGCGCTGCAGCACGAGGAAGTCGTCGTAGTCGTCACAGTCGAAGTTCGAGCCCGCGAACATGTTGTCGTAGTTGGGCACGGAGCTGTAACCCGAAAAGATCAGGTCAGTGCCGGGCAGCATCTGCATCAACATGCGTGCGGTGCGGCGAATATCCGAATGCGAGAAGGTCTGGTCGTTGCCCGAGGCAACCTCCAGGTCCAGGCACATCGTGGTCAGGTTCTCAGCCAGCACCGCGCGGATGCCGCCGGGCACGCCGCCCGGCACGCCGATGCAGCTGATGGACCCGTTCTGCAGGCCCTGCACGCCCGCGCCCTTGGAGAGCATGACGCAGCGGATCTCCAGGTAGAGCATGGACTTGCCTTCGGCATACGCCATCTGGACCTCGGAACCGGTGCCCGAGGTGAAGCGCATCTTCAGGCCGCGCGAGGCATAGGCCGAAGCCAGGAAGGCCTTGGACCAGGGCGTGTCGTCGCCGTCGACGAACACGGGCTCGGTGCCGTAGACCGACACCGTCTCGGCATACGCGGTGAGGCCGCGCATGCCGAGCTGCAGCTCCGTGGCTTCTTCGGACGCGCACTGGGTGATGACCCCGCCGCGACCGGTCTGGGAGCCGACCAACAGGCCGAGCGCGGTGAGCGGCGCGTAGCGGGTCACACCGATGGTGTTCTCCATCTCCGAGAAGCCGTAGAGGCCGGCTTCGGCGCCGTCGGCCGCAATCAGGACCGGATTGTCCTGCACATTGGTGACGTGGCACTGAGTCGATGGGGTCTTGCGTGCGCGCATCTTCTGCGCGCCCATCATCATCTCGACCACGTTCAGGTAGTTGAACACCTCGGTCGCCTTCGCCGGGGTGATGCCAGAGAAGACCTCGACCACCTTCTCCCGCGGCACGTGGATGTCCACGAGCATGCGCGCGATCTCTTTCGAGTCAAGCGCCATCATGCGCTCGGCAACGGCAGTGTTGATGTAGCGATCCGCGATGAACTGTTCGATCATGTCGAACTTGCTGCGCGGGGTGCCGTCCATCTCGACGACCTTGCCGTTCTCGATCTTGATGCTGGGTTTCGGGTCGTTGGGGCTGCCCACGGCGATCATGCCGACCTCGGGCCACTCCTTGACGAACCCGTCGAGGTTCACGGGCCTCTGCTCGAGAACTTCGAAGCGTTTTTGTCGTCGTGCCATACTTTTTCACCTCCCGCGTCCAAACGAACGCCCAACGAACGCCCACCGAACGCTTCTGCGTTCGTCACGGACGCTTCTGCATTCGTCACGGACGCTTCTGCGTTCGTCACGAGCGCTTCTGCGTTCGTCACGCTCATCCGTTCATCCGTCTAACGCAGAACGAGCGCAGAACGGACGCACAGCATCCGCCGGCTGCTCCGCTCCTTAGATATACGGTACGCCGGCGGGCTTGGGCGTCTCACCCAGGGTGCCCAGCAGCTTGAACCCGACATCCCGAGCCGCCATCACTGCCTGGCGGACAGCCCCTGCGTCACCGCTGAGGAAGCTGACGACCTCGTTGGTGAGGCTCAGCCCCGACTGCGGGCCGGCAACCCCGATGCACTCGACATCGGCAGCCTTCAGCGCCGCATCGACCATCAGCACACCCAGGACCGCGGGCGCGCCTACCGTCAGGCCAAAGGCACGACCGACGGGCGCATTGAACGCCTTTTGCAGGGCGAAGCTGGCGCGAGCCGTGTATTGAAGCTCGATGTGCCCCGCATCGTTGGCATACACGTCGCCGAAGGTGCGCTTCAGATCCTTGAGCGCCACCTCGACCGCACGCCGTGCATCCGAAACCTCTTCGGCGCCAAAGATGATCAGGCAGCCGTGACCCGCCCCGCCCTTGGTATCTCGCGGCAGCTCGATCTTCACGATTTCGGTGTTAGTCGCCTTCACCGCCTCATCGGCGGCCATGATCTGGGGGCCGGCGCCGGTGCGGCCGCCGAAGATGCCAACCGACCGGAACCGCTTGTCGAGTCCCAGTTTTTCGTGGAGCACAGGCTCCAGGTTGGCGATCACAATGCCCAGGGTGTCGCCCGC
>CAYLZG010000070.1:0-20488 GCA_964387985.1 uncultured Anaerolineales bacterium
AGCGGCGCATAGCTCACCGTCGAATAGGAGACACCCTTCAGGAAGTAACGATCCGCTCCCGGCGCCGCAAGCCGCACCGCGTCTGCGCCGGTGGCCAGGATGACAGCGCGCGCCTCCAGGCATTGCCCGTCCTCCAGGGTTACTGCGAACGTGTCACCCCTCTTCTCCAGCTTCGTCGCCCTTTGAAGAGTGCGCGCAAAATCCAGGTACTCGATCTCATTCCGGAAACGGCGCACCAGGTCCGCGCCGTTGATGACGTTGAATGTGTCGATCCCCTCGATCTGCATGCGGGCGTTGGCCTTGCCGCCCAGGTCCGGACTGACCAGGAGGCAGTTGAGTCGCTTGCGGATCGCATAGACGGCAGCGGTCAGGCCCGCCGGCCCACCACCAATGATGATCAGGTCAATCATGAGATCCTCCTCTCATCCTTCAGGCGGCTCGGCAATCAGCCCCGTTTCCATCATCACTTCCGTGATCCTACGCGAGCGGAGGATCATCTCAGCAGCGTGCTTGAAGAGATCATCCTCGGCAACGCTCAGCCGCGCGATGCCCTGCTCCTGGGCCTTCATGCCGACCGCAACGGCCTCCTTCGCATACACTTCCCACTCGACCATGGTCGGCAGGATGCAGTCCGGGTCCATGCCGCCGTCGGGCGCAGCATCGGCCAGCGCGTAGGCAGCGGCCAGGCACATCTCATCGGTGATCGTCTTCGCGCGCACGTCCAGCGCGCCGCGGAAGATGCCGGGAAAGCCCAGTGAATTATTCACCTGGTTGGGGAAGTCGGACCTGCCTGTGGCCACAATCTTCGCGCCAGCGGCCTGGGCCTCCCAAGGCCAGATCTCCGGCACCGGATTGGCGCACGCCATCAGGATTGCGTCCTCAGCCATCGTGCTCACCCATTCGGGGAGGATCGTGCCCGGGCCCGGCTTGCTCAAGGCAATGCAGACATCCGCGCCAGCCAACGCCTCGGGGATATTGCCGGTCCGTCCCCCTGCGTTCGTGATCTGGCACAGCCGCCACTTGTCGACGTACTCTGCACGGCGCATGAAGATGTCCTGTCGCTTGTCGTGCAGGATGCCCTGGCTGTCGACCACCAGGCACTTCGCAGGATCGACGCCCGCCTTGAAGCAGATGCGGGTGATCGCGACATTCGCCGCGCCCGAGCCCAGAAAGACGATCTTCGCCTCACCGATCGGCTTGCCGACGATCTTGAGTGCATTGACCAGTCCTGCGACCGTCACGCATGCGGTGCCCTGCTGGTCGTCGTGCCAGATCGGAATCTCAGCCTTCTCGCGCAAGGTGTCCAGGATGCGGAAGCACTTGGGCTGGGACAGGTCTTCGAGATTGACGCCGCCAAACGAAGGTTGCAACAATTGGACGGTGTGGATGATCTCGTCGGGATCCTTGGTGTCCAACATGATCGGGACCGCATCGACGCCGCCCAGCCACTTGAAGAGCAGCGCCTTGCCCTCCATGACCGGAAGACCGGCCTTGGGGCCGATGTCGCCCAGTCCGAGGACCCGCGTGCCATCGGAGATGACGGCCACGGTGTTCCACTTGTTGGTGTAGTCGTAAACCAACTCGGGGTCTTTTTCGATGGCCCGGCAAGGGGCTGCCACGCCGGGAGTATACCAGATGGCGAAATCGTCGATGGACCGGATGCAGCCTTTGGGGACAGACTCAATCTTGCCACGGTAATACTTGTGCAGGCGCATCGCATCTGCCGAGGGCTTCTGGGCCCTGGCCAGAAGCGCCTGTATGTCCGGAGGTTCGTGCGACCGGGCTTCCTTGACCTTCGTCATGCTACCTCCTTATGCGACCGGCGTATTCAGGTGCCCGGCACTTGGCAAGTGCCGGGCACCTCTCCCATCTATACACGCAAATACGAGTCTGCGTAGATCACCTTGTTGAGCAGGATCTGGACGGTCTTCCAGATGTCCACCTGCTGCGGATCGGAGAAGTCAACCGCATCCGCAGAGAGCTCCTCGCTGGCGGCCACCGCATCATGGAGAGCAAGCAGCAGCCGGCCCACAGCAGTACTGTCATCCCGCTGCTCGACGATGCGGATGAATTCATTCTGCTTCTGGTCGAGCGGATCCGCGATCATCATGTCCAGGCCTGCACCCATCAACATGACGCAGTAAACGCGGTTGATCAGCGGGCGCATCTCGTTGGGAACAGCGTTCGAGACGTTGCTGAGACCCACCTGCACCCCCGCACCGGTCACCTGCAGGATGCGCACCGCCTCAATGCACTCGGGCACGTACTGCTGGCAGCCGCTGACCGTCAACACCAGCGGATCGACTATGAGATCCTCGAGGGGCATCCCGAGCTCTTCGCAGCGCGGGATCAACTGCTCGAGCGCAATGTTGACACGCTCATCCGCGCTGACCGGAATGCCTTCCGATCTCATCGTCAACGCGATCAACTTGGTGTGATACTTCGCGGCCACCAGCGGCACCATCTCGAGGCGTTCCGGTTCAGCCGAAGTGGAGTTGATGATGGGCTGCCGCCTGACAACCTCGCAAGCAGCCTCGATCGCGGCCAGGTTAGTGGTGTCCAGGCAGAGAGGCACGTCGACTACCTCCTGCACCGTGTTCACCATCCAGGGCAGGATTTCATGGCCGAGTTTCTTCTGCGGACCGATGTTCAGGTCCACAGCCCACGCACCGGCCTCGACCTGGCGCAGCGCGGATTCCTGGAAGAATCTCTTGTCCCGGTTGGCAAGGGCTTCCTTGACCCTGGGGGAAAGGATATGGATATTCTCGCCGATTATACGCATCAAGAACCTCCTCTGGAGTGACCATCCACGGCCAGCGGCCGGCGACGGATGGCATGGCGGTTTGGACCTAAATGTGCTGCATCGCCTCGCTGGCTTCCTTGCGGACCACGTAGGCGCGGTCCCATTCGTAGTGCTCGTCCTCGCCCAGGATCCTCTTCAGGATCAACGCGAGCTGCTGGTGTTGTTCGGTCCCCAGGTGACCGTAGCGAGCTAATTTGCCGAGGCTGCGCACCGCTTTGGAGCGAATTGCAGGGCTCCCATCGGCAAGATTAGCGCTCAGTCGCTCGAAAATGGCGCCCGCGGTCTCCGGGCTCAGGCTACCTGCCGGGATCGATTCCGCGAACTTGCCGAGCGCGCGGGTTGCGCTGTCGCGCAGCTCCTGATCTGTCGCGGCCGCAGCTTCGAGTGCGGTGGGCAGCGCGTCGACAATCTTCGACGATTTGACCTTGCCCAACGCATACAATACAAAGGCGCGGCACCCGGGCTCCGGGCAGGTATGGTGATACTCCTCCAGCAGGGCGGGAACCGCCTCTGCACCCATGTGCCCCAAGGCCTGGCCGATGGCCATCTGGGACTTGACATCGCCGCCCTCGAGTTGCTGTATCAGGATCGGAATGGCAGACCTGCCAGCGTTTGCGACCAACGAGACTGCATCTTCAACGACCGCAAGATACTCAGGATGATCGAGGGTATCGATGTAGAAGAGCGCGGAGACCATCTCCACATAGCGGCGCTTCTCATCGTCTGAGGCACGGGGCATGCGCGCACGCACCTTGTCCAGGCCGATAGACACCTCTTCAGGATTCGTACTCGAAAGAAGCTTGGTTACCGCACGGATCAAATCTTCCATTAGATCATGGCCTCCTTGGATACTATAACGTCTGAGAAATGTGTCCCTTCAGGGAACCAGCACCTTTGCACCGCGGATCTTGCGCGCCTTCAATTCGGCTAGTGCGCGATTGGCATCTTCGAGAGGATACACCTGCACTTCGGGCAGGATGGGAATTTCGGCCGCGAGCGCCAGAAACTCATGCACATCCTGCCGTACCACATTGGCAACGCTCTTGATCTCTTTCTCGAGCCACAGGTGCGATGGGTAATCCAGTCCCAGCAGCTCCTCCTGGTCGCGACTTTCTTTGCGGATCGCATTGATCACCAGGCGGCCACCAGGAGCCAGGTTGCCCAACGCATAGATGATCGGACGCCAGGCCGGCGTGGTGTCGATAATGGCATCGAGCTTAATCGGGCAGGCATCCTCCGTATTGCCGGCCCACACGGCGCCCAGCTCGAGGGCAAATGCTTGCTCCTCCTTCGTGCGAGAGAACGCGTAGACCGGCGTGGCCGGGAAACGGCGTTTCACCATCTTGAGCACCAGGTGCGCGGATGCCCCAAATCCGGTCAGGCCGAGCGAGTCACCATCCCGGAGGCCGGACAGCTGCAGCGAACGATACCCGATCGCACCGGCGCAGAGCAGCGGCGCCGCCTGCACATCCGTGAAAACACCAGGGATGCGGTAGACGAATGCCTCTGGCGCCACCATATACTCGGCATACCCGCCGTTTGCATCGCGTCCGGTTCCCCGGAAATGGGGACACAGGTTTTCCTGCCCGGTCCGGCACCAGTGGCATTGGCCGCAGGCCGAATAGATCCACGCAACCCCAACGCGTTCGCCGATCTGAAACTTGCCGCTCCCTGGCCCATGTGCTGCCACGCTGCCCACCACTTCGTGCCCGAGCACAACGGGGAGCTCCGGGGGCGGGGTGCGGCCCTCGATCTCATCCAGCTCCGTGTGGCACACACCGCACGCCAACACCCGCAGGAGGATCTCGCCGGGGCCCGGTACGGGCGCCGGCATATCCACCAGCCGCAACGGTTCGGGTTCATCTTCGAGCCGGACGATAGCCGGCAAGATCATGGCGCGCATTTATCCGACCAGTTTCTGTGCAACCTCCGCCACTGCCCGGCTCAACAATGCATCCTCCGGCAGCTCGATCAATGCCCGGCCTTGGCTGTCAAACTCTGCCACCAGCGGATCATACGGCAGCGCGGCGATCAGCGGCACACCCATGCCGTCAGCCCTGGCGCGCAGCGCGGGGGTCAGCTCGCCCTGGACGCGATTGACGATCAAATGGGTGTTGCGGACGTTGATCTCCAATTCTTTGCTCAGGCCGACCATCGCCTCGGCAGCCACCATGCCGCGCATGCTGGCATCGCTGACAAGCAGCAGGTGGTCGACATCTCGGGTGGTGCGCCGGCTCAGGTGCTCCATGCCGGCCTCATTGTCCATGATGACCCAGTCATAGCCCCGGTTGATGCCGTCGACGATGTTGCGCAGCATGTGGTTCGCCGCACAGTAGCAGCCCTGTCCTTCCGGCCTGCCCATCGCGAGCAGGTCGAAGTCGTCACCTTCTTCCACGGCCATCCGCACCGCGTAGCTCAGAAAGTCCTGCCTCGTGGTGCCCGGCGTCACCCCTTCACGCGCCTCTTCGCGAATGTCGCCCACGGTCTGGCTCAGCTTCATGTCCAGCACCAGGTGCAGATTGCTCGACGGGTCGGCATCGATAGCAAGGATCTTGCCGCCCTTATGCGCGACGAGATAACGGACCAGCAGGCCCGAAAGCGTCGTCTTACCGGTGCCGCCCTTGCCGGCAACCGCAATCGTAACCGTCATCTAAAATGTCTCTCCAGGTCTCTTAAGATAATTCACCAGGACCACCATATCGATGGTCTCCCCTTCCGGGGTCATGAACAAGTCCTTCCAGGCAAACTGGCGCTCGAAGCCCAGGCGCTCAAAAGCATGGATGACCTGCGGCCGGGTCTCGACGACTTCCGCAATCACCTGGTGCAGGCCGAGCTTACGCGCAATCTCCAGCTGCGATCGAATGATCGCGGATCCAATGCCACGACGGCGGAACTCGCGTGCCAGGAAGATACGGATCTCGGCCGTGTGACGCGTGTACCCGCGGCCCAGGTGCAACGTACAATTGCCGACAATGCGATCCGACACGACTGCCACCAAGGGAAAGACCCGGCTGTAGTCCGGGTGCTCTGCCCAGCTTGCCACCAGTCCTGGCTCAGTGACCTTGCTGCGAAAGGAGTGGGTTTCCTCTTGGGGCAGGTTGCCGAACAGGGCCACCAGCGCGTCACTATCCTTCGGGACCAACGGCCGAATCAACACGCGTAACCCGTCCGGCAATGTGACCAGGTGCCGATAATGGGCCAGTTGATCAGCGGACTCTACGGCGGTGATCATGCGATTCCTCCTCGCCCAATGCTCTTGAGCCTAGGTACACGGTGCTTGCGAAGCGTCGGGCACCTTAACCGCCGCCAGCGCCGTCTCTACGGTCGGAAACTGCGCCATGTCGGTGTGTGGCAGGAAGAGCGCCGATGTGAATGCGTCGTAAAAACTGTTGTCTGCGGAAAGCTCCAGATACGTCATCATGCCGGCCACCTGTGCCAGCTGGGTGCGTACATCGCGTCGCAGCAGTGCCATGTGTGCGCCGCGGATCGATGTGTTGCCGAGGAACCGGAAACGATCCCACGGAGAAGCTGCGCCCTCTGGCGCAGGCAGGTCGGGCAGCAAGCCTATCTGCACGGCCTTTTCGACATTGATGTATTGGCCGAACGAGCCGCCGATCAACATCTCGGAGACATCGCTCAATTCCACGCCGACGCTCTGCGCCATCACCGAAAAACCGGCATAGATCGCAGCCTTTGCGCGCATCAGGTTGTCGATATCAATCTTGGTAATGACGATATCCTGCCCGTGCGCGGCCTCGTTGGCCCAGGCGACAACGTACTCGGGGCCATGTTCGCCATCCCGGATGCGCGGCACGCGGCCCACCTGCAGATTGCCGGCCTTATCCACCACGCCCGTCACGAACATCTCGGCGAGCAGCGACAGCAGGCCCGAACCGCAGATGCCCCTGGGTTTCTCGTCTCCGCGACCGATGACGCGGTAGGTGGGCTCCAGCGTATCGGTGTTGATCCAGACCTCTTCGATTGCACCGGTGGTGGCCCGCATGCCGTGCTCGACGCCTGCGCCTTCGAAGGCCGGACCGGCAGAGCAGGCGCAGGTGACCAGCCAGTCTGCATTGCCCAGCACGGTCTCGCCGTTGGTGCCGATATCGATGAAAAGAGCCAGCTCAGGCTGCTCGTGCATGTGGGTGTGCAGAACGCCCGCGCTGATGTCCGAGCCCACATAGCTGGCAACGCCCGGCAGGCAGTCGACGATGGCCTGCCGATGTGTAGCCAGGCCCAGCTCTGCGGCGCGGATCGTCGGCACATGATTGACCGCAGGGATGAACGGCGCCAGGCGGATCTGTTCCGGCGGGATGGCCAGCAGCAGGTGCAGCATGGTCGGATTGGCCGCCACGGTCACCTTGAAAATCTCTTCAGGCTGCGCATGAACCTGCTTGCAGGCAGTCTCGAGCAAGCGGTTGACGGTGCCCACCACCAATCCCTGGAGTTCTTCGAGCTGGCCCGGCTTCTTGGCATAAACGATGCGCGAGATAACGTCTTCCCCCCGCGCGATCTGGGCGTTGTAGTCGCCTGTCTGGGCTACGACCTCGCCGCTCTCCAGATCCACCAACCAGACCGTGACCGTGGTCGTGCCGATGTCGATTGCCGCACCGAAGTTGCGGCCGGTCTGGTCGCCTGGCAGCAGGGCCAACACCTCGGCAGGCCCATTCGGCTGATCCCACCGGTCCAGTGCAACGACAGCGGTGACCTCCCAGGGCTCCCACGCGGTGTCAGCATCCGGCTCGGCAACCGCGGGCGGCTGGGCAGCCGCGGGCGCCTCGCCGCGCAGGATCGCTCCCATCTCGCGCAGCCCCGAGAGATTCGTCCGCACGTCCTTCAAGCCTCGCCGCGCCAACTCGCGCGACACGCGCGACCAGTCGTCCGTCTGATCGGAGTAGTCCGGCTCATCGAGACGCAGGAAATAGCGACGGATCGATTGGTGCCGGTCGGGGTTGTAGTCGAAGGGCACCTCGACGCGTGCAGCCGCCTTCTGGGTGACCAGGCGGCGCTCGATCGCCTCTTGGGGCGGGATGGTGACCCAACAGTCGCCTTCGATGACCGTCTGGCACGCCAGGGCATAGCCCGCGTTCACATCATCAGGGGAGAGGCGGATGGTGGAACGGCGCCGCACTGCGGAACGCGCGTTATCGACGATCACCGCACAGCGGCCACAACGTCCCTGGCCGCCGCACGGCTGATTCAGATCGAACCCGGCCTGGCGCGCGGCTTCTCCCAGGGTCGTGCCGCTGGGCGCCTTGACTGCGACATTGCCGGGCTCGAAGTGAATCGTATAGTCCATGGTGATACTAACCCACGTCGAATGCGGGATCGACCAGGAACTTATGCATATCCGCCGCCGCGCGCTTCCCTGCGCCCATGGCGCTGATGACCGTGGCTGCACCGGTGACGACGTCACCGCCGGCCCACACGCCCGCCAGCTTCGTGCGCCCCGTCTCAGGGTCGGCGACAACTGTGCCGTGCCTGCTGCGTTCCAGCCCTTGTGCACCGGTGAAGACGATGGGGTTCGGGCTGGTGCCCAGCGCGAAGATGACCGTGTCGACGACCATCTCGAACTCAGAACCCTCGATGGGAACCGGCGAGCGGCGGCCCGAAGCATCGGGCTCACCCAGCTCCATGCGGATGCAGCGCATGCCGGTCACATTCCCCTTCTCGTCGCCGAGGATCTCCACCGGGTTGGTGAGGAAGTCGAAGATCACACCCTCTTCGACCGCGTGGTGGAATTCTTCCTCGCGTGCAGGCACCTCCGCGCGCGAGCGCCGGTAGACGACGTGCACATCGCTATGCTGGGAACCGTTCCCGTCTGCGGGTCCATAGAGCATCTGCAGGCGCTTGGCGCTGCGTGCCGAGTCCATCGCCACATTGCCCGCACCGATGACCGCGACATGGCGACCCGTCTTAACCGGGGTGTCATAGTCCGGGAACTTGTAGCCCTTCATCAGGTTGACGCGGGTCAGGAACTCGTTGGCCGACATCACGCCATTCAGATTGATGCCCGGGATGCGCATGAAGGAAGGCAGCCCCGCGCCGGTGCCCAGGAAGACCGCGTCGTATTCCTCCAGCAGCTCGTCCAGGGTGTACGTGTTGCCGATGACATGATCGGTCAACAACTCGATGCCCAGGAACTCGACCGCAGTCCGGATCTCCGAGTTGATGATGCTCTTGGGCAACCGAAATTCGGGGATGCCGTAGATCAGCACGCCGCCGGGCAGGTGCAGCGATTCGAAGATGGTAACCTTGTGGCCCAGCTTGGCCAGGTCCACCGCGCACGTGAGGCCTGCCGGGCCGGAGCCTACCACCGCGACCTTGCGGCCGGTGGGCGGAGCCGCCACGGGCGTGCCCACAGCCTCGCGGATCGCAAAGTCGCCCACGAAGCGCTCGAGCCGGCCGATGGCGACGGGCTGGCCCCTCTTGCCGACGATACAGACCGCCTCGCACTGCGATTCCTGGGGGCAGACGCGACCGCAGATGGCCGGAAGGTTGTTCTTGACCTTCATCGCCTCAACCGCGCCGACCATATCCCCTTCGCGAAGCGCCTTGATGAACTGTGGAATCTGGACGCCTACGGGACAGCCACCGACGCAGAGGGGCTTGGCGCACTGGAGGCATCGATCCGCCTCGATCTGCGCCAGCTCCCAGGTGAAGCCCAGCGCAACCTCATCGAAGTTGGCGCTGCGGACTTCGGGATCCTGTGTCGGCATGTCCTGCCGCTTGATCTGCATCCGTTCTTTGTTAGAGAGCTCCGCCATCATTCACCCCCGGCCACCGTTGCTTCACCAAGCTCGCGCGCGGCCTTGTCGAGGTTGCATTCGTGCTTGCTCGCGTGGTGCTGCCAGTGATCGATCGCGGCCTTCTCCTCATCGCGGTAGAATTGCACGCGGGAGAGCAGGTTGTTCCAATCCACCAGGTGCCCGTCAAACTCAGGCCCATCCACGCAGACGAACTTCGCACCCTCGGTCATGGCCACCCGGCAGCCGCCGCACATGCCTGTGCCATCGATCATGATGGTGTTCAGGCTGACGATGGTCGGCACGTCGAAAGGCTTGGTCGTGAGGGACACGAACTTCATCATGACTGTGGGGCCGATGGCCCAGACTTTGACGACTGGCGCACCGGCCTGCAGCAGTTCCTTCAACGGCTCCGTCACCAGCGCCTTGCGGCCGTATGAGCCGTCGTCGGTACAGACGACCAGCTCGTCCGACACACCGGCCATCTTCTCTTCCCAGAAGAGCAGTTCTTTGGTGCGCGCGCCGATGATGGAAATGACGTGATTCCCTGCGGCCTTGAGATCGCGCGCAATGGGATACATGGGCGCGATGCCCACGCCGCCCGCGACGCAGACCACCGTGCCGTAGTTCTCGATCTCCGTCGGATGGCCCAAAGGTCCGGCGACGGAATAATAACCATCGCCCACCTCAAACTGGCCCATCTCCATCGTCGACTTGCCGACCTCCTGGAAGATCAAAGTGATCGTTCCAGCCGCCGCGTCGCTGTCCGCGATCGTCAGCGGGATGCGCTCGCCGTGCTCCGTCGCAATGACAATCACGAATTGACCGGCCCTGGCCTTGCGCGCCACATGGGGCGCAGCCACCACAACCAGCTTGGTGACGTCGCTGAGAACCTCTTTCTCCAGAATCTTATACATCTTCGCTTCTTTCTTCGGGCACCACAGCCTTCGGATAACCCGGTCAGGACTTTTATGCGGTCCCGGCACAAGCTCCGGCGCCGCGAAATCAGCTTACCACGAAGCACGCGCAAATGAAATGATAAGAATCAGATGGGAGTGAGAAACGCTTCCCACTCCCAGAGATGCACATCTCCCTGCCGGAAGCCTACGCGCGGCTACCAGGCAGTCTTCAGGTAGCGCGGCAGGTCCACGGCCTCGCGCGGGCCCACCTTGATCTGCCAACCGGGAAGCTCTTCTTCCAGCTCGCCCATCAACACGGCCACGTGTCCCGGGATGACCACCTTGCGATGGCTGATCTTGTCCGCGATGCCCGTGTTCTTGACCGACTTCGCGATCTTCTCCGCATCGAACTTGCCCGCCGCCCACGCAGTGAGCACGCTCATGCCCTCCGCATCGGCCACCAGCAGCCACGCAGGCAGACCGCTCGATTCCACCTCGTTTGCCACCGCGAAGTAAGTGATCGAGAAGTTCGTCGTCACCAACAGCGGCGCATCCGCGGCCGGCTTATTGATCTCGTAGATGCCCGGCTCGACCTGGATCGGCTTCTGCGGGTCGGTGAACAAGTTCGCGCGCAGCACCAGCAGCGGATAGACCTCAGCCGGGTCGAAGCGGCTCAACACGACGAAGCCCGCATACTTGGCGATCTGCTGGCCGGCCAGGAGCATCTCCATCCCGGGCTCAACCGTGCCCAGGTACGGAAACGCGATGATCGGGTAGCCGAGCGGCCGGAAGTTCTTCTTCAGCGCCAGGCGGCGCAGCTGCGTCATTCCGGACAGCGTCGCGCCGAAATCGCGCACGGCCAGATCGAGCACCAGGTCTTCCACACCGGCGGCGACCAACTTCTCAGTCAGCTCGGCCAGGCCCGGCAGCGATTCCGCGCGGACCACCAGCGGGGCCTTGGCCGCTTTCGCGAGGACAGCCATAGCCTCCCAGTTGGCCGCGGTCGCCGCACACAGAAGCGGCGTCACTCCGGCCGTCCTGGACAAGCCGGCCTCGATGACCGCGGGGGTTTCACTGACGAGGATCAGCGGGATGGTCGTCGCCGCACGTACGGCCGCCACCGCGGATGCGAAGGTCACGGCGTCCCCTGACACGCACTCCACCGCCAGGCCGTCGAGCCGCAGCGCCATGCCGACATAGTCGACCTTGTAGTCGGCCACGGATTTCGCCAGGCTGGCGATCTCGGCTGCAGGCAGGTTATCCGCGACACGCACGAACAGACCCGCGGGATTGTAGAACGTCTTCTCGTGCCGGAAGAGCACCGTCTCATTTCCGGCCTTCACCTCGCGACCATCCGCGGACAGCGTGATCAGGCGCACGGGAGGCGTGGCAGCCGCGGCAAGCTTCGCCTTCGCCTCTGCGTTAACGTAGGGGCACGACGACAGCTCCGCCTGCTTGGCGGCCAGCTTCATGGCGAAGGCCAGGCAGGTGGGGAATCCGCATTCCTTGCAGTTAGCGTGCGCCTTCTCGACGGGGTCCTTGCTGCTGCCGGGCAGCAGCTTGTAGATTTCAAGACCAGACAGGGCCATGGTTCATCTCCTCCTACGCTGCCAACGCGTCCGCGGCCAACGCGTCCGCTGCCAGCGCGCCGATCATCCGCTTGATCCGCCGCACCGTTTCAGGATGCCGCAGCACCACGATATCCGCACCCGACTCCACCAGCGCGCCCGCGGTCATGGTCTCCCAGTTGACCGCACGGCTGGCCCAGTCGCCCCACGCGGCGGGCACACCTTCAGCCGCACGCGCTTCTTTGGTGCGCCACGCCTCTTCGCCCGGGGTGACCAGCATGGGCTGCTGGGTCATTCCATCGCCCTGAAGGGCTGCCAGGCGCAGACGTTCCATGACGCTGTAGCCATATTCGATCCCGTAGCCCAAACCGCCCGTGGTCGGATCGGTGATGATGCGCTCCATCGGCATGCCCATGTCATGGATCAGGATGTTGAGCTGCTTGGACAGATTCACGTCCATGGGCGTCTTGGCAGTCACCAGGTGGCCGTTGGCCATGGCCGCCGCGACGATGGTCCGGTAGTTCTTATCTTCGCACGGACCGAGCACGAGCTTTTCGCCCGCACCTTCCTCGGCGCAGGCCACAAGCACATCGTTGTCCAACTCGGCCTGGCCGGGGCCGAAGACCATCAGCGGGAGCGTGGTGGCACTGAGAACGCGGCGCAAGGTCGCCCGCGCGGAGGCGCCGGAGATGCGTGCGCCGGCGGCATCGGTGCTGAAGAACCGCAGACAGATCAGGTCAGCACCCGCAGCCTCGGCCTGTTGCGCCCAGGCGCCCGGGTCGCTCAACGTCTCGCCCCACGCGCGTGCCAGCGCGTCGGGCCATTCGTCGCCAGGATTGCGATTCCAGACTTCGACCGCCACCAGCGGCGGGTTGGGGGTCTGGCCTTCGAAACCGAGAAACGGCAACGTGCTCTGGCCGCCAACGACCGCAGCCTTCCCGCGCGTGCCGCCCTCGGCCGCGGTCGCGCCCACTGAGATGGGGCGAATGACACCGGCCCATTTTTCGACGGGAGTTTCGACCGTTACGGGCATGAGAAAACCTCCTCTGAGAGTGAGTGAATCAACAAAGCGAGGCCTTACCAGTATCGCTCGACGTGGATCTGGCCGGGCTCCTTCTTGGTATGCTCGCGGTAACCTTCGTGTTGCAGCAAAGACACCGTGTCATCGATCATCTGCGGGCTACCGCAGAGAAAAAAGTGCGTGTTATCGGGCGCGGGGCGGAAGTCCCACGCCTTTTCGACCGAGCCCCGCTTCCACAGATCCTGAACATAGCCAACCTGGCCCGGCCAGGGCGCCGGCTCGTTTTGGGGCCGGCTGATCACCGGGTTATAGCTCAGATTCCTGCACAGATGCTGCAGGGTCAACAATTCCGATCGATACCCGAGATCCCATGAGTTGCGTGCACCGTGCAGTACGGCAAACCGGCGGCTGCTCCCGCAGACCAGGTGCGTGGACAACATGCTCATGTAGGGGGCCAGCCCGGTGCCAGTGGCGATCATCACCACGTTTTGATCCTCCGGTACCTGGTCGAACGTGAACATGCCAGTGATCCTGGGCGAAAGCCAGAGACGATCCCCGATATTGAGTGCAAACAAGCGCGGGGTCAACGCGCCGGACGTGACCAGCGCGACGTAAAACTCCAGGTACTCGTGCGTCAACGATGACGACGCGATGGAATAAGCCCGGCGGATCAGTTTGCCGGGATCCGCAGGCGGTTCTTCCGGTTCGGATATCGCACAGCGCGGCGCGCTCCCTGGCAGACCCAGGACACCGAACTGGCCAGGTGTGAAGGCAGGCAACTGCCACCCATCGGGCACGATGCGGAGAATAATCAGCCAGGGCGATATTTCGGTGCGTAGGGCTACTACAGCGTTCAAGGTCGGCTCAGGCACGAGAGGTCTCCTTGCCCCACAGGGGCGATTCCCAGCGTGGACACACCATCGTCTAATGACCCATTATACCCGGGCCTGGCACGGTTGTTAAGGCTGAAAAACGTCACTTCCTCCCATCGGGCAGCCCATAGCGCTGGCGGAAGAGGTCCATCGGTGTGGGCCGGGCTGCATGCATGCCTTGCATCCTGATGTATTCCGGGCCAGCCAGCGCTTTCACCACATCCCGGTAATTGAGCATCGAGGCCGGCCAGCTCTTGCCGCCGGCATTATGCATAAAAAACAGGTGATCCACCCCCATGTCCCACATCAGCTGCACGGTGGCTGCCAAGGGGAGATCGGCCGAGGCCTCCGGCACCTCCTCCTCCATGATGTCCTGTGCGGTCAGGTCGCCGTAGACCCCGGAGGTTTCGGGCCCACCCCCGGTTGGCCCAACCTCGGAGGTATGTGCAGCGCGCACATACGCTATGGCCAGCATGTGCTCGTTGATCCAGCCTTGCGCATCGCCGTCGTCGTCCATCACAACGATAGCCGTCCACCCTTGATCGATCATCTGCCGCGCGAGCGGGACGATCGGGTCATAGACCTTGCAGGTGGGCACACCGATGCGCATGACATCGCGGACGAGAAGGGGTTCGCTCATATCCTCTTCCGGCCATCATCCACGTATTCCGGCCATCCGTGTAGAGACGTAGCATGCTACGTCTCTACTACGAATCAATGGCATTCCGACCTAGAACATCGGGTCCATCATCAATGCCGGATGGCCGGTCGACTCGAGATGGGCCAGCAGGCCGTCCACGTCGGTGCAGATCGTCTCATCCGCGATCTTGCTGATCAGATCTGGATCGCCCTCGCGCTCGGAAACGGCCTGGAATTCTGCTGCCATGGTCTGCTTGAGCACGCTGGACATCCAGACGATCCGCTTGAAGCCACCGTCGGCCGAGATGAACTTCGGGCTGGTCAGGTAGTACTTGCCCACGCCCATCACGCCCGGCGTCTGGAGACCGCCGCCGGCCATACCGGCAAGGGTCGAGAAAGTCATGCCGGCCGGGGTCATGCTCGTGTCCTCGCGGGAGACGACCATCACGCCGTTGGCCTCGGGGATCAGCATCACGATGCATTCGAAACAGCCGCATGCCGTCATCGGGTTGTTCATGATCGAATACATGGCGACTTCCTGCACCGTGCCGTTCGATTTCTGGACCGCGATCTCGTTCAGGCCAGCATAGATGCCCATGGTCTTGTCGATCGCCATGCCTTTGCGAATCGGTTGGTTCGGGCCCGTAGGATTGATTTGGTAGGATGCCGCGCAGTCCAGGTAGTTGTACGCGCCGCACAGGCCCAGGCGCTGCGGGCTGACCAGGCACAGGTGGGTAGGCGCAAACGATTGGCAGAGCGTGCAGGTGTAGAACTCTTCCACCGCCTCGTCGGTCATGTCGGCCAGGCGGTTGTTGCGATAGTCATATGCCTCGCGCGCCTTGTGCAGCCACTCGGCGTGCAGCGCCGGATCCGTGATGATCTTGACCTGGACCTTATCGACGATTGCGCCGAAGTCGGCCATGAAGCGGGCGTGCAGGATGTCGCCGAAATGCTTGAGCGCAAACCCCTTGTCCGCGGCAGCGGTGCTGATGCGGATCCAGGTGATGTCACGCTGGCCGATGTGCTGGATGCCACTCGCACCGTTCACAAAGTAGTGGATCTGGCGTTCGAGCACCGGCTCGAAGTCCTGCTGCATCTTGCGGCCGGCCACCTCGACGAGGATGCCCATGTCGATGGACGATCCTTCGGGGAGATCCTCGAAGCTGGGGCCGATCACCTCGATCTTGCCGTCCTCGACCTGGTCCATGTCGATCATGCGCAGGTACTCGAACGCGCGGCTGTACTTGCCGCCGAACTCGACGCGCATGTCCTTCTTGCGGACGACCTCGCCCTCGAACGCGGAGCCGTAGGGCACCGGGATCGGGACTTCGGTCAGCTTGATCTTCACGCCGCGGGTCTCAACGCACTTCTGCACCAGCTTCTCCGCGCGCTCGAGATCGTCCTTGCCCTCGATCTCGTTGAAAGGCATGGAGATGACATGCTCGTAGGTGGTCACGCCGGTAGGCAGGATCTGCGGGATGCGCGTGTCCGCGATGACAGGGAAACCGTAGTTGATTGCGCCCGCGGCCGCTGCATACTTGAGGTCGTCCACCTCGCCCAGCGCCAGCACGAACGCGAAAACGCGCTGCCGGTTGTACTGCAGGATATCCTTGGCCTGGCCGCCCTTGAGGCCGCCGAAGGTCAGCGCGGAGCGGGTGGCAAAACCCATCGGATAGATGGCCGAGAGCGTGTCGTTGCCGAACGGCACGATGTAGGTGTCGTAGCCCATCTCGACGCCCTCTTCCATCAGTTGGTCGATCACCGAGCGGCCGTTGACGTTGCCGCACAGGAAGATCAGGATGTTGCGCTTCTGGAGCTCGCGCACGATCTTGACCGCGACCTCGTTGCTCTTGGCGCAACCGACAACGGCTGCAAAGCCGGGCATGCGGCCGTCGACCAGCTGGATGCCCCAGGCACGCAGCTGAACATCATCGATCGGGCCATTCAGCCGGCCGTTCCCGTTGGTGTTCGAGCCATCCGGGCTCGTGAAGCTGCCGCCGGCCATGCGAAAACCTGGCTTGACGCCGGGCTCTTCGCCATAGATGAAGCGAACCGCCTCGATGGTTTCGGCGGCCAGGAGCGTGGCCATGCCCGAATCGAGCGTCTCGCCCAGGTAGGGGGTCCAGCATTGGGCAGTCGGCACGGGATGGAGCAGGTCCTTTGCATGCTCAACGACCGGGATCAGCTCACCCACCTTGGTGACCTCGCGGCCGGTCATGCCGAGGATGGTGGGCAGGTAATAGGCCGTGTTGGGGAATGCGACGGGCGCGTCTGCCCCCTTCTCCTGCAATGCCTTGTTGAGGAGTGCTTCGGCCTCTTGAACGATCAGATTCGCGCCTCGGATGGCACGGGTGGCGATATAACGTGACATTTATGATCCTCCCTTGCTCGTTGCAAGTTGAAGGTTCACAGGTTGAAGGCTCCAGACAGTCCAGCTCCTGCAGCCCTCAACCTCCAACCTGCAACTCTCAACTTCATCCGTACAAGTCCGCCATCTGCTGCTCCAGCGGCTCTTCCAGGAATTCCCGGATCGGCAGATCACCGGAAGCGCCGTGACGGCTAACGTCATACGCGGGCAATTTAAGCGCAGCGCGCTTCTGGTCGATGTGCTCGAGGGTCTTCCTGACGATCTCTTCGGGCTCGACCACAAACTCAAGGCTGCCGCCGAAGCGCTGTTCCCATTCCTCCGACATGATGCCTGAAACTGCATCGGAGAACTCCACCGGATTGCGGATGCCCATGATGACGTACGCACCGGAACCAACGCAGTAGGCGGCGATGGACAACGCCTTCTCGCTCATCCACTCGGGCGCCAGGCCCACAGCTGGGATGTCGCTGATGTCGTCGCCCAATCCGCCTTCGGTCGCCATCTGGCTCAGCACCGTCAGGATGCGGCTGTTGTCCACGCAGGAGCCCAGGTGCAGCACCGGTGGGATGCCGATGGCCTCGCAGACTTCGCGCAGGCCTGGGCCAACCTTCTCCGGATCAAGCGCCGTGGAGCCCTTCAGATAACCGAATTTGCCGGCCGCGATCGCGCCGCAGCCGGTGCTGACCACCAGAACGTCGTTCTTGAGCAGCTCGGTCACGACATCCATGTGCGCCTTGTCGTGGGTGGAGGCGGGATTGTTGCAGCCGATGTTCGCTGCCACGCCGCGAATGCGGCCGGTGGCAATCGCGTCGTTCAACGGGCGGAAGGAAGCGCGGTAGTTGCCGCCCTGCATGTAAGCAAGGTATTCATGGCTGAAGCCCGGCACCACATCCTCAAACATGCCCTCAGGGATGCGCGTCTCGCCGCGATTCGCGTAATTGTCGATCGCCCGGCGCACGATGCTCTTGGCGATATCCATGGCATGGTGCTCATCGAACTCGATGTGCGTCGCACCGCTGATCTTCACCTTAGGGCTGGTGGTGATGATTTCGGTGTGGAAGTGTTCGGCAACACTGACGATCGATTGCATGATGCACTGAACGTCCACGACCATCGCCTCAAGCGCGCCGGTGAGGATGGCTAGTTCCTGGCTCAGGAAGTTGCCGGCCGATGGGATGCCCTGGCGCATCATCACCTCGTTCGCGGTGCAGCAGATGCCGGCCAGGTTGATGCCGGCTGCGCCCTTGCTCTTGGCATAGTCGATCAGCTCCGGATCGAGCACCGCAGTCACGATCATTTCGCTCAGGGTTGGTTCGTGGCCGTGAACGATGATATTGACTTCGTCATCCTTCAGGCAGCCCAGGTTCATCTGGCCGACCTTGGGACTGGGCGTTCCGAACAGGATGTCGGAAATATCCGTCGCCCACATCGAGCCGCCCCAGCCGTCGGACAAGGCAGTGCGAATGGCTGAAGACAGAATGTGGCTGGCATCCTGGTCATCGCCGATGTGCGTGCGATGCAGGATCTCGACCACCTCCCGGTCGATGCCGCGGGGAACCACGCCCTGGTCACGCCAGATCTTCTGGCGCTTGGACGGCGCCACGGAGAGGTAGCTCAACTGGCCGCGCTGCTGGCCGAACTCGCTGATGGCCTTGCTTGCCACATCGAGGGCCACCTCCATCACGGTCCTGCCCTTGGTGGAGATGCCGTGCTTGGCGGCGACCGCATACAGTTTTGCCTCGTCGCGGATTTCGTAGCCTTGAGCCTCGCCCCTGGCCACGGCATCCAGGGTAAAAGCCAGGTCGCGGCCGTGGTCCGAGTGTGCAGCCGCACCCGCTGCAATGGCCCGTGCCAGGTTGCGAGCGGCGATCGTCTCCAACGTCGCACCGCAGATGCCAACCTGCCCCTCCTTGGTGATGCGGCATGGGCCCATGTAGCAGTTCTTGCAGCAAACGCCCGACTGCCCGCTGCCGATGGTGCATGGCTTGTGCTCTGCGGCTCGGCTGAACGAGGTGGGGATGCCCATCACCGCTGCATAGTCCAGAACGTAGCAGGCGGCTGGATCAATACTCGGGTTGATCTTCTCTTTTGCCATGAGTCGAATCTCCTCTATTTCTTGGCATCCCGCGGGTCAGTGCGGGTCTGGCGAAGGCCTAATCGTTTCCACGCAGGATCTTTGTGGCCATCCTGCACGGGCACAGGCTGCGTCACGACGCCCGAACCCTCTGTAGCGACCGGATATCCGGCCTCTTCCAGCGTCGCCATGATGGCGCCCGGGGTTACAACTGCCGGGTCGTAGGACACGGCGACCATGCGGAAGGCGGAGCTGGCAATCATGTCCGTTACGCCGTTCAACCGGCTCAGGACATCACGCACCTTCAGAGTGTGATGGTCGGCCCACAGATCGGGCACGTTGAATTGAACTTTTTCCATGACAGGCGTACCTCCTTGAGATGAGTGCGTAGGTCCAAGGGTGGAGACGGACGACAGCGCCGCCTCTTTGGGCGCCGTTCCCTCCAGGGGGCGCGGTGACAGGCCGGCGATCTCGCGCCGGTGAGCCAGGTAGATCTCGCAAAAGTCGCAGGTGATATGGAGCGGTGCGCAGCAGCACGGACTGCCTGCACATTGCTCCCAACACGATACGCCGTCGAGCGGCACGGAGCACTCGGCGCATGAAATCAGCCAGCCGGCAGGCTTGCCGTTTCCATGCGCTCCGACGAGCTGTTCTCGAATTTCCCAGCACGTTTTCACGTCTCGCCCTCGATGGCTGAAGTTGAAGGCCGGCAGGGGCTGCAAGGCTTGGCAGTACCGGCACATCGTGCATTTTTGCACGGAGTTGCGTATTGCGCTATGACCTACATCATGATTGAAAAAGAAAACGCCCGGCCCGCGCGTGGCAGCGGGTCAGGCGTTCGTCACCTGGCAGATGGGCAGGCCGTCATCAGCCTGCCGGATGTACTTAAACAGACTACCGGGGAAGACGTTACAAATATATGATCTTAATCATATACAAACCTGGGTTTAATTTCACAACAGTGCTATACTCTCAGGAAGCACCGGGCACGGATGTGCCCCAAAGATCTGAGGAGGTCATAGATGTCAAAGCCGGTCGTGCTTGTAGGCGCCCTGGATACGAAGGGCACTGAGTTCCACTTTGTGCGCGATTTGATTGCGGCGCGCGGGCTGGAGACGATTCTCGTGGATTTCGGCGTGATGGGCGATCCGTCCGTGCAGCCGGATGTCACGGCCGAAGAGGTCGCGCGCGCCGGGGGTAGGAGCCTCGCCGAGCTGCGGGCCAGCCATGACAAGACGCTCGCCATGGAGACCATGGCCACGGGCCTGGCAAAAGTTGTCAAGGACCTGCATGACGCGGGCCGGTTAGGGGGCATCCTCGGCATGGCCGGCAGCGGCGGCACCTCCATCGCCACGCGTGCCATGCGGGGCCTGCCGATCGGCGTTCCTAAGGTGATGGCTTCCACGGTGGGCGGTGGCGACGTGTCAGCCTACGTGGGCACGTCCGACATCACCATGATGCCGACCGTGGTGGACGTGGCCGGCATCAACTCGATCAG
>CAYLZG010000071.1:0-4815 GCA_964387985.1 uncultured Anaerolineales bacterium
CCGATATCAATATGCATCAAGCGTTTTAGCGCCGGGCGATGGTGGATGCCGCGAGATCGCCGCCGTTACCCGAACAAATTCTTAACGCTCATCGAACCGCAGCCATCCCCTCGCCCTACTTCACATCCACAGGGAAGCGGCGTTCGATGGTCTGGCCGCCGGCCGTGGTGATCTTGACATCCACGTACCAGGCGCCGCCCATGGTCCATTTGAGCGGCACGCGGTAAACACCCGCCTGTCCACCCGATGCCTCTGCGTTCACCGGGACCATCCCCGCGTGGTTCATGTTCGCTTCGATCGCGAGACGCGCACCGTCCACCGGTTGGCCCGCCTTGTCCTTCACGGTGACGATCACGGTTCCGTCGCCGATCAGAGGTTGGGCAGGCTCGGTGGCAAAGGTCACCTGGTAGTTATCCTGCGTCTGCGGCGCAGCGGATTGGCTGCGGCCGCATCCGCCGAGCAGCACCAGGCCGGTGATGAGCAGAACGGCCAGGAAGAACGCACTGCTGCGGACGTGCGGGATGTAGTGAGAGCGCGGGCTTACCGCGCCCCGCGCGTCCTCGCGTTCGATGAACATATCGCACCTCGACAAGTCTACCCGATGCGCAGGACGATCAGCATCGGGATCACCAGGACGAACGGAATGAAGAAGATGAAGGCGAACCACTTACTGTCATAGCGCAGGTGCATGAAATACATGATCACCAGCAGCGCCTTGAACACGGACAGCGCCAACAGCACCGGCGCCTGCGGGATCTGGGGCACATAGGTGATGCCCACCTCGATCGCGGTCAGCACCGCCAGGGACAGAAACACGAGCAGGTAGTTCGGGTGTCGCTTGTGCAGCTTGTCCGTGGGCACGTTATCGGGATGGGCCGCGACGGGTTGGTTCTCAGCCACTGGTTGATTCTCGCTCATCGTGTCCGCCTCAAATCAGGTAGATGATCGTAAAGAGGATGATCCATACCACGTCGACGTAGTGCCAGTACAGGCCGAATATCTCGATACGCATGTAGTTGGTCGGCGAGAAGCGCTCCTTCAGCGCCTCCAACAGCAGCCCCGCGCACCATAGCAGGCCGATGAATACGTGGAAGCCGTGGAAGCCGGTCACCGTGTAGAAGCCGCCCCCGAACAGGCTGCCCGAAGGCGTGAAGCCCTCGTGAAGCAATACGGAGTACTCGTAGACCTGCACGCCCAGGAATGTCGCGCCGAGCGCCAGCGTCGCCGCAAGGAACAGCTTCAACCTGCGCCGGTCGCCGTTCATGATCGCCTGCAACGCCAGCACGACGGTGGTGCTGGAGACGATCAGGATGAATGTGTTGATCGCCGTGACCGGCACGTTCAGCACATGGTGGGCATCGGCCGGGCTGCGGCCCTTCATCTGCAGGAAGGCGCCGATCAGCGACGAGAAGAGCATCACCTCGGTGACCAGGAAGATCCACATGCCCAGCTTGCGGCTGTCGAGGCCGGTGCTGGTGTTGGTGGGATCGATGTGCGTGACTGATTCGCTCATGGTTTCTCCTCAGCCTCAACTAACCACAGGCACCGGGCGCTCGCCGTAACCGTATGGGTCACCATCCACCACCGGCGGGGTGGGGAAGTTGTGAATGGGCGGCGGCGATGAGGTCGTCCACTCGAGCCCGAACGCGCGCCAGGGATTCGGCCCTGCCAGGGCGCCCTTGCGCAGGCTGACGGCCACGTTGATCAGGAAGGGCAGCGTGCTGAATGCCAGGAGCATCGCACCTATGGACGACACCAGGTTCAGACCGGTAAACGCAGGGTCGTAGTCGGCCACGCGCCGCGGCATGCCGTCCAGGCCCAGGGTGTGCTGGGGCAGGAAAGTCAGGTTGAAGCCGATCAGGTTGAGCCAGAAGTGCAGCTGTCCCAGCCGTTCGTTGAGCATGCGGCCGGTGATCTTCGGAAACCAGTAGTAAAGGCCGGAATACAGGGCCACCACGCTGCCGCCAAAGAGCACGTAGTGCAGGTGCGCGACGACGAAATAGGTGTCCTGCACGTGGATGTCGATGGGCACGGACGCCAGGAAGACGCCGCTGAGGCCGCCGATGACGAACATCGAGATGAATGCCAGCGCGAACATCAGCGAGGTGGTGAACCGCAGTTTGCCGCCCCAGATGGTGGCCAGCCAGGAAAAGATCTTGACGCCCGTCGGCACTGCGATGATCATCGACGTGATCATGAACGGGATGCGCAGCAGCGGGTCCATGCCGCTGGTGAACATGTGGTGCGCCCAGACGAGGAAGCCAAAGATCCCGATTGCCAGGCTGGAGACTGCGATCAGCTTGTAGCCGAAGATCGGTTTGCGGCTGAAAGCCGGCAGCACCTCCGAGATGATGCCAAAGCCGGGAAGCACCATGATGTAGACGGCAGGGTGCGAGTAGAACCAGAAGAGGTTCTGCCACATGAGCGGGTCGCCGCCCGCGGTGGACGAAAAGAAGTTGGTGCCCAGGATGCGGCTGAATATCAGCAGGAAGAGTGCGCCGGAGAGCACCGGGGTGCCCATCACGATGATGATGGATGTGGCGACCATGGCCCAGGCCATCAGGGGAACGCGGGACAGGCTCATACCTATGGCGCGCATATTGAAGATAGTCACCAGGAAGTTGAGCCCGCCGAAGATGGACGAGAAGCCGATGAACTGGAGCGAGATGGCCCACAGCGTTTGCCCGGTGTGTGTGGTCAGGCTTAGCGGCGGATACGCGGTCCAGCCGCTCTCCGCACCGCCCACTGCAAAGGCCACGAGCATCAGGATGGCGCCGGGAACGATCAGCCAGAACGAGAGCGCATTGAGGCGGGGAAACGCCATGTCCTGCTGGCCCAGCTGCAGCGGCACCACGTAGTTCGCCAGCCCGACGAACGCTGGGATGATCCAGAAGAAGATCATGAGCGTGCCGTGGATGGTGAACAACTGGTTGTAGGCCTTGCCACCCACCAGCTGTTGGCCCGGTGCAGCCAGCTCTGCGCGGATCACCATCGCAAGGAGGCCGCCGATGATGAAGAACACGAAAGCCACGACCATGTACTGGATGCCGATGACCTTGTGATCCGTGTTGAAAGTAAAGTAATCGCGCCAGGTTCGGGCGCCGTGGCGGACGAAGCCGCTTTGAGCTGTGTCTACCATCGTCGCATCACCTCATTTCGTTCCCAACAGGTATGTGACCAGCTTATCCAGGTCCTGCTCGGAGATCCGCAGTCCGTAATCCTGCGGCATCAGGTTCGCAGGGAAACCCTCCACGATGTGGGCGTTCGGCTTGACAATGGCTTCGAGCGTGTACTCTTCGGCCGGTTGGCCCGGGACGCGGGTTCCGGCAACTGCGCTGTACCCATCCAGCGCGGGGCCAAGCGCACCGGCCGCGCCGGCGTCTGCGAGAACGTGGCACGCGTTGCAGCCGCTGTTGTTGAATAGCTGGCGTCCGGCAGCCATCGGATCCGCGGCCGCACTGGCCGCCTGGCTGGCCGTCGTCTGCTGGCTCGCGATCCATGCCCTGAAGTCCGCATCCGACTGAATCACGATCTGCGAGCGCATCACCGCATGTCCTGCGCCGCACAATTCCGTACACACGATGGGATAGGTTCCCGTTTCCGTGCCGGTGACGAAGGCCTCCGTCACCCGGTCGGGCATGACGTCCTTCTTAATGCGCATCTCCGGCACCCAGAATGAGTGGATGACGTCGTTGGAGCGCATCTTCAGATGCACCTGGCGGTCCACCGGGATGTGCATTTCGGCAGCGGTCACGTCCTGCTCGGGGTAGTAGAACTGCCAGGCAAACTGGAAGCCCTTGACCTCCACCACCAGTGCATCATCCTGGGGCCGTTCGATGTCGGCCAGCACCTGGTAGCTCATGAAGCCGACGAAGAAGATCGTCAAAGCAGGGATGACGGTCCAGAAGATCTCCAGCTTGTGGTTGCCGCGTACGGGAGGACCATCGGTGTCATCGTCTGGTTGGCGACCGAAACGGACGATCGAGTAGAGCAGAAAGCCCTGGACGATCACGAATACAACCGTCGCAATGCCCAGCGTCAGGCCGAAGAGCTGGTCGATCGCAGATCCTTCGGTAGCCACAGAACGATTGAGAAAGGGGTTGCTGATGCCCAACACGAGGCCCGAGACCACGGCCACGACGCCAATGACGATGGCCACGAGCCTGCTCGTTGTGTCGAACATGACCGGCTGGCGGCCGGACGCTTCAGGACCGGGAGCTTGGGACATAGCGCGCATTCTCCACAAAGACAGTCACGATGACCACAGGGTCAGGAATGTAATAAAAATCAAACAAGGAACGACTGAACAGTACCAAGGCGAACAATGCTGTGCAGTAATTCACGTCACCGTTTAACTCTAACTTTTGTGAAGTTGCTTGTCAAGTCGCTGTTTTTTGCTTGTGCGCTGCACGTACAAACCGGTGTATCCCGCTACGGCGATGAATGCAAACGCGAACCACTGGATCGCATAGACCATGTGCGACCCCTCGTCCAGGCTGATCTCTGGCTGGGGCTTGGGAAACTGGCGCGGCTCTGCGCCGGGCCGCGTGTCTTCTTCTACAAAAACCGTGAGCAGCGGATAGGGCAGTTGTTGGCGAATCTTGGGCAGATCGACGCGGTGCCAGGCATCGACTCGCGGCCCTGTGAGAGAGGGTGTGGGGTCCTCGGGCGACATGCCCCGGCGCACATGGCTCTTGCGCAGGATGCCGTACACCTCAACCTCGCCCGGCTCACCGCGGAATTGGATGCGATCGGCTGCACCGGCGGATTCATAGGGGATCCACCCCCGGTCGACCAGGATCGCGGTGTCGCTGC
>CAYLZG010000071.1:4830-14794 GCA_964387985.1 uncultured Anaerolineales bacterium
ATGAACGCCGGGGAATCCGTTCCAGGTGCGGTTGCGGAGGATCATCTCCTGATCGTAGTCGTACGCGCCGCGTACGGTCGCGCGGCGCAGATCGACCTCGTCGGGATCGAGCAGCTCACCGGTGACATCCAGGGCCGGCTCGGACAGCCGCGCCACGATGAGCGCGTTGGCCGCGCGGCGTTCGCCCAGTCTGTCAAGCTGCCAGGTTGCGAGCCGGACGAAAAGACCGGTGAGCGCGAGGATGAGGAGGGTGGCCAGGAGCCACCACCCGCGAAATGGTGAGGGCCGGGTTGGCTGTGTCATCATGCTTGGTTCACGCGAAGGCGCTAAGCCGCGGCCAATCTGCCATCCAGGCCCAGGTCGCCGGCAATCAGCTTCATCCCCTCGAGCACGATGCGCACATGCTCCCAGGTGTCCAATCCCAGCTCCGCAGCGCCCTCTTCGATGTCCTTGCGGTTCACCGCCGCGGCGAAGACCTTATCCTTCCACTTCTTCTTGACCGAGCTGACCTCGACATCCGCCAGGTCCTTGCTCGGCCGGACATACGCCACGGCCATGATCAGGCCGGTGAGCTCGTCGCTGGCCCACAGGGCCGATGCCAGCCGGGTCCGCCGCGGGACTCCCAGGAATGGCGCGTGACCGGCCACCGCTTCGATCATCTCCTCGGGATAGCCCCACTCGCGGAACATCCGGAGGGCGGTGCGCGGGTGACCGGCGACCGTATCGTCCATGTCCGGGTGCCGCTCGAAGTCCAGGTCGTGCATCAGGGCCGTGACCCCCCAGAATTCTTCATCCTCGCCGAAGTACCGGGCGTATGCGCGCACTGCGGCCTCGACCGCCAGGACGTGTTTGCGCAGGCTATCGCTTGTGATCCATTCCTGCACGATCTCCCAGGCCGCCGCCCGATCAGGTAAGCCCATGTTCGTTCCCTTTCTCGTCACAGTGATTTGCGTTCACACCCCGATTTTCCTATCGGGGTGTCGATGGTGTTTGACTGAAGGTACAGTATAATTAGGGCCGCTCGATGGATGTAATAGCTGTCGTTTCTGTGTGCTGTAAGTGCTCGCGTGTAGGAGTATATCACAATGATCAAAGTACTGATGGCGGATGATCATGCGATCGTTCGCAAGGGCTTGCGCCTGATCCTGACCGAGAGCAGCACGCCCTGCCAGGTCGAGGAAGCGGTGAACGGGCAGGAGGTCCTGAAAAAGGTCTACGATGGCACCTTCGACATCCTTGTCCTGGACATCTCCTTGCCCGACCGGAATGGGCTCGACCTGGTGCGCGAGATCAAGAGTGTCAAGCCGAAGCTGCCGATCCTGATGCTGAGCGCTCACCCCGAGGACCAGTACGCGGTGCGGGCATTGAAGGCGGGCGTATCCGGATACCTCAACAAAGAAAGCGCACCCGATCAGCTCGTGCAGGCGATCGAGCGAATCGTTGCCGGCGGGCGCTATATCAGCCCTGACCTGGCCGAGATGCTTGCCGCAGCGGTGGGCGGCGACATCGACGGCCAGCCACACGAGAGCCTGTCGGATCGCGAGTTCACCGTGCTCCTTCGCATCGGGGCTGGCCGGTCGGTGAGCGAAATCGCGGATGAATTGGGTTTGAGCGTGAAAACGGTCAGCACGTATCGGACCCGAATCCTGGAAAAGATGAACATGCAGAACAACGCGGAGCTGATCCGCTACGTTATCGATCATGGACTAACGTAAGAGGTTGTCGTGATGCGTGGAGTTAAGGAAATGCCTGAGCGGACATCGATCGACGATTGGCAGGATCGCGGCAGTGGGAGCAGGGCCGCGGCCGGCACGGCGCCAGAGCCTTTCGCCGGCTGGACGCCGCGACGGGTGATTACTGCCACCCTGATCGTCCTGGCCATCGCGGCAGGATTCTGGCTGGTCTTTCGCTTTCACACGACGGTCTTCCTGTTCCTGGTCGCCGTGCTGTTAGGCATCGCGACCAAGCCAGCGGTTGCCTGGCTGCAAGCGCGGGGAGTGCGCCCGCAAATCGGCGTCATCCTGATCTACCTGGCCTTATTCGGCGTGCTGGCACTCTTCTTGCTGCTCGTGGCGCCGCTCCTTGCGGAGCAGGTCACGGCCATGGTCGACCAGCTGCCGGAGCATTATCGAAACCTGCGCCAGGCCCTCATCCTGTCCGATAACCGCCTCATCCAACGGCTGGCGCTGGGGCTGCCGATGACGATCACGATTTCGATGCCATCGACCGCAGGGACCACTGCCGAAGGCAATGGGGCTGCTTCACCCGGGATCGGCCAGGTCCTTGGAATCGTCGGGGGGGCGGCGCAAGGGATCTTCATTTTGATCGCTATCCTGGTGTTGGCATTCTTCTGGGTGCAGGAGGGCGAGGTGCTGGTCCGACGGCTGCTGCGATTGCTGCCGCCGGACAAGCGCGAGCCCGCGCGAAACCTGTACACCGAGCTGGAGGGCAAGGTCGGCGCCTACTTCCGCGGCCAATTGATCCTGTGCGGTGTGGTCGGCGTGCTGAGCCTGATCGGTTACCTGATCATCGGGCTGCCCTACGCCGTTGGCCTGGCGCTCATCATGGCTGTCGCCGAGGCCATCCCTATGGTCGGCCCCACCCTCGGCGCGATTCCCGCCATCCTGGTGGCGCTGACCGCCGCGCCCGACAAGGTGGTGTGGACCCTGGCCGTCGTCTTCGTCGTGCAGATGGCAGAGAACAACCTGCTCGTGCCCCGGATCATGGACCGTTCGGTGGGCGTCAACCCCATCATCACCATCCTGGGCATCACCGCGTTCGGCGCGCTGTTCGGTGTTGTTGGCGCGCTGCTGGCCGTGCCACTGGCCGCCATGGTCCAGATCATCGCCTATCGGGTCATGTTCCGCACACCTGCACAGATCGATGTGGGCCGCAGCCGGGCCAGCGCGCTGCGTCTGGCCACCCAGGAGCTGATCCAGGACGTGCGGAAGTCCTTGCGGGGAGATGGCACGGCGAACGTCGACCCCACAGTGTCGCAGACTGAAGAGCTGTTGGAGATGATCGCGGTGGACCTGGACAAGATCCTCGATGCTGCGGAGGTCCGGCCATCATGAGACGCTTCGCTCTTTCCGTCTTCATTATCTTCACGCTCGTGCTGGCCGCGGCCGTCGTCTGGCGGCTATCCAGCATCGTCTTTCTTGTCCTGGCTTCGTTGGCGATCGCAGCCGCAGTGCGCGGACCGCTGGTGTGGCTGACGGAGCGACGCGTCCCGCGCGGCCTGGCGGTGCTGGCGCTGTATGGCTTCATCCTGCTGGTATTCGGTGGGGTGGGCTATCTCCTCTTCCAGGCCCTGGGCCGGGAGCTGGGATCGATTACCGAGGATCTTAGCACGGTGTACCGTACGCTCGCTATCCGCTGGGGCGGCGCCATGGTGCAGAACCTGCCTGCGCTGACCGCACGCCTGCCGGCCCCCGAGCAGATGGGCCAGTTGCTGGCAGACGGGAATTGGGGTGAGATGCTTCCGCGGGTAGCGGGCGTGACCGGGGGTGTCGTTGGCTTTCTGACCAATGCCAGCGTCGCTCTGATCCTCAGCATCTACTGGATTGCGGATCGCCTGCGCTTCGAGCGCCTGCTGCTTTCGCTCCTGCCCGTCTCACAGCGAGCACGAGCCCGTTCCATCTGGTATGAGCTGGAGAACGGGGTGGGCGCCTATCTGCGCAGCGAGTTGGTCCAGGGGATTCTTGCCGCGATGCTGCTCGCGCCTGCCTTCATGTTGATGGGGTTGAAGTATCCGGTGTTCTGGGCCCTGACCGGTGCGCTGACCTGGTTCATTCCGTTGGTGGGTGCACTGCTCTTCCTCATCCCGCTCTGGCTCATCGTATTCGTGCAAAACGGTGCGTTGATCGCGACGCTGGCAGTCCTGTACAGCCTCGCAGTGCTCTGGTTCCTGGAGTTCATTGTCGAGCGTAAGCTGTACAAACCGGAGGGGAGGAGCAATATCCTGGTGCTGCTGGTTATGCTCATCATGACGGAGGCGTTCGGCCTGATCGGCCTCCTGTTGGCGCCCCCGCTGGCCATGGCGATCTATATCCTGGTCAGCCAGTTGCTCGAACATGCAACTGCAGCCGGCCGGGTGGCCGAGCTGGCGCCGGAACTCGCTACGCTGGAGGACCGGCTGGCGCAAGTGCGAGGCACGATCGGCGAGTTGGACGGAAACGCCGCGCCGAGATTGGCGAACATGAGCGACCGGCTGGCTGGCCTGCTGGCCCGAGCCAGGGAGATGGCTCGCTAAAAGCTGCCTGTAGGACAAGGCCCACATGCGGGACGGGGGGAGTCCTACATGCGCTTCCGGTGCTTTCCGATACCATCGCACAGCGGAAAAAGTTATACTTGATCTGCAAAGAGTGAAGGAATTGAAAGTTTCTGAGAATTCCCGAGCAGAATACGAGAGATGATAGAAGGAGGTTCACATGAACGAGGACGTATTGGCAGGCAAGTGGAAGCAGATCAAGGGCAGTGTGAAGACCGCGTTCGCGAAGTTGACGGATGATGACATCGCCGAGGTCGAGGGCGACGGCGAACGCTTGCGGGGCAAGCTGCAGGAGCGTTACGGCTACACCCGCGACGAAGCGGAGAATGCCTGGAACGAGTTCGTGGACACCGTCGATAACAAGGTGGACCAGGAAGCGGCCGAGCGACATGTGGACCGCGCTGCGGACCACGTGGAGAATGCGGTCGACGAGGTCAAGGATGCAGTTCGTCGGGTGCTGAGCTAACGCGAAGTCGCCGAGTCTAGAGACAGATGCAGGGGCGCAGGATTGAGAAATCCGGCGCCCCTTTTTTGTCCTATAGCCCCATATCCTCCGGCGGACCCAGGACAGGCAGCGGGTGCGTGATGCGCACATCCCACCATGCTCTAAGCGTTGCGATGGCATCTCGCAGCCGGTAGTACACGTTGCTGCGATAGACCGTGCGATCCGCGGAAACGCCGGCTGCGTCGATCCCCAGGTTGTGGCACGTGAAGAGCGCCCGCGGCAGGTGGAATCGCTGCGTCACAAGCAGGGCATCCGTCACGCCGAAGATGGCCTTCGCGCGGTAGCACGTGTCGTATGTGCGCCGCCCCGCGTAGTCACGCACGACATCCGCGGGGGGCACCCCGCGCGCCACCGCATAGTCATACATGGCGCCGGGCTCGTTGTAGTCGACGAAGCGGTTGTCTCCGCTGACCAACAGCTTGCGGACCTTATCCGCCTGATAGAGCGAGATGGCGGTATCCATCCGGTCCCGCAGCATGGGGCTGAGCCGTCCGTCTCCGCGAATGCCCGCGCCGAAGACAATTGCCACGGGCGCGGTGGGAGCGCCATCCAACTCGTGAATGAGCCCTCCGTAGCGCGCCTCGACGCCGGCCACCACGAACACGGCTGCGATGGACGCAATCGCTCCGGCGAGCGCGACTGCGGCCAGGACGCCCCTGCCCCTAACCTGACGCTTCAAGTCGATCCGTCCCTAACCTTGACCGCCCAGCGCGGCTTCCTGGGCCTGCAGCAGTTCTCCGATGCCTCCCGCCCCCAGGTCAAGCAGCCGGTTCAGCATGGCCCGGTCGAACGGCCGGCTTTCCGCCGTGCCTTGCAGCTCGATGAAATGGCCCGCGCGATTCATGACGAGATTCATGTCCATGTCCGCGCCGAAATCTTCTGCGTAGCAGAGGTCGAGCAACGGGTCGCCGTCTACCACGCCAACGCTCACTGCGGCCACTGCAGGCAGCAATGCCTCCGCGCTGATTTGTCCTGCCGAGATCAATTTCCGCGCGGCCAGCGCCAGCGCGACGTAACCGCCCGTCACGGCTGCCGTGCGCGTGCCACCATCGGCCTGAAGCACATCGCAATCCACGATGATCTGCCGCCTTCCCAGTTGGCGCAGGTCGATCGCAGCGCGCAGGCTTCGCCCGATCAGGCGCCGGATCTCCTGGGTGCGCGCCTGGGGTGTTGTCTCGCGGTTGGAGCGCGTGTGGGTGCTGCGCGGAAGCATGGCGTATTCGGCCGTCACCCAGCCCTTGCTGGCCGCGTCGCGCTCCATCCACGGCGGCAGCCGCTCTTCGATCGTGGCATTGCACAGCACGACCGTATTCCCCTGGCTGATCAGCACAGAGCCCTCCGCGTAGCGCGTGTAGCCGAGCTCCATCTTTACCGGACGCAGCTGGTCGCGCCGCCGGCCATCGTCTCGCATCTTTCCCTCCGGGCTCATCGAGTCTGTCTCGCTTCGATTCTACCACCCTTCTCCATTCGGCGGTATAATGGGCCGCCCGCTGACCCTTTCCCGGGGAGTTCGCCGGCGGGACCACAAAGGAGATACAGGTGAAACTGGACGTGCGCGCTTATAACCGCCAGGCATGGGACCGGCAGGTGGCATCAGATAACGAGTGGACGCGGCCGGTCGCGCCGGAGGTCGTCGCGCGGGCGCGCGCGGGCGACTGGTCCGTCGTCCTCACCGCGGTCAAGCCCGTACCGGCGTCCTGGTTTCCGCCCCTGGCAGGCAAGGATGTGCTGGGGCTGGCATGCGGCGGGGGCCAACAGTGCCCCATCTTTGCTGCTGCCGGGGCCCAGGTGACCGTGCTCGACAACTCACCGGCGCAGCTGGGCCGGGATCGCGAAGTGGCCGAGCGCGAGGGACTGACCATACGCACGATCGAGGGCGATATGGTTGACCTGTCAGCCTTTGCCGATCGATCGTTCGACCTGGTGTTTCACCCGGTGTCCAACGTCTTCTCGTCTGCCGTGCGCCCCATGTACCGCGAGGTTTCCCGCGTCCTGCGTCCCGGTGGCATCCTGATGGCCGGCTTCATGAACCCCGACATCTACATCTTCGACCGCGAGGCCATCGACCGTCGCGGCCTTCTGCGGGTCAAATACTCTCTGCCGTACAGCGATGCCGAGCACCTGCCCCCGGCGCAGCTCCGCGCGATGATGGACGAGGGCTGGCCCCTGGAGCACAGTCACAGCCTCGAGGATCAGATCGGCGGGCAGTGTGACGCTGGTCTGATCATCACCGCGCTTTACGAAGACCGCTATGCGTCCGATTCGGGCGACATCCCGTCGCGCTACATGCCCTGCTTCTACGCCACGCGCGCGGTCAAGCCATGAGCGCGCGCGGGCGGCACGATAACAGGGGGCGATGGAAGGGAGAGCGCGATGCCGAGCCTTGCTGAATATCGGACTCAATTGCGCAGCCTGGCCGAATGGGAGCCATACCTCCTGGCTCATTCCGGCCTGCCCGGCCCGCGCGGCAATCTGGAGCTGGCCCATGCGGTCGCCCTGGAGGGCAGTGCAGGGCAATTTCACCGTTGGTCCGGCCTCACCCCGGATTCGGCGCCTGAGAACACGCCCGAGGTGCTCCTCGCATTCTGCGGGGTGCTCGGCCTGGGACGCCTGCTTGCCCTCGGCGCAACCGGCGGCGCAGCGAGCGACCCGGCGATCCTCCCGCGCTTGCGCACGCTCGCCTCGGATCCGCGCTGGCGGATTCGCGAGGCGGTTGCCACCGCGCTCCAGTTATGGGGCGACGCGGACATGCCCGCACTGATCGCGGAGATGACCACCTGGGCCGCGGGCAATCTCACCGAGCAGCGTGCTGCCGCAGCCGCCCTGTGCGAGCCGCGCCTGCTGGTTCATCCTGGCTCCGCGTCCGCGGTCGTACACCTGCTTGACGCCATTACGACCGACCTGGCCGAAATCCCGGTCGCGGGTCGCAAGTCGGAGCCCTTCAGGATCCTCCGCCAGGCGCTGGGCTACTGCTGGAGCGTTGCCGTAGCTGCCTGTCCCGAGACGGGCCTGCCGGTCCTGCAGCGCTGGCTGGCTCACCCCGACCCTGACGTGCGGTGGGTCATGCGGGAAAATCTACGTAAAAAACGCCTTGCGGCGTTCCATCTTAGCCTTCCGGAGTGAACACATCGTGAAACCGTCCTTCGACACTTATTACAATTATGCACAACTGACCGGTGTTCTGGCCGCGCTCGCTGCGGAGCACGGGAACATCATGGCCCTCTCGGTGCTGGGCAAGTCTCATGAAGGCCGCGATATCCCGCTGGTCATCCTGACCAACCGGGAAACGGGCGCGGACATGGAGAAGCCAGCGTTCTGGGTCGATGCCAACATTCACGCGACCGAGATCACCGCGTCCATGACCGCGCTCCATCTCATCGCGCGGCTGGTCGATGGCTACGGGACGGACCCCAGGATCACGCGCATCCTCGACGAGCAGGTGGTCTATGTCGTTCCGCGCCTCAATCCGGACGGCGCGGAGCTTGCGCTGGCCGTCCCGCCCAAATACGTCCGCTCCAGCACCCGGCCTTATCCCTTCGAGGACAAGAAGGACGGCCTGCATCCGGAGGACATCGACGGCGACGGCCGCATCCTGCAGATGCGAATCATCGATCCGGCAGGCGACTGGAAGGTTTCCGACCGCGACGCGCGCCTGATGGTCAAGCGTGCGCCCGATGAATCCGGCGAAACCTACTACCGGATCTTCCCCGAAGGCCTGATCGAGAATTATGACGGCCACCTGATCAGCGTCGCACCGCCCCTCGAGGGCCTCGACTTTAACCGCAACTTCCCCGGCGCCTGGCGGCCCGAGGGCGAGCAGCGCGGCGCGGGCGATTTCCCCGGCTCCGAGCCGGAGATTCGAGCGGTGATCGAGTTCATGGCGAGCCATCCGAACATCTACGGTGCGATCACCTATCACACCTACAGCCGCGCGATCCTGCGCCCCTACGGTACGAAACCGGACGACGAGATGGCTGCGAATGACAAGTGGGTGTATGATGCGATCACCGAGCGCGGCACGGAACTGACCGGCTATCCGGCCGTCTCCGTGTATCACCATTTCCGCTACCATCCCAAGGAAGTCATTACGGGTGTCTTCGATGACTGGCTTTTCGATCACAAGGGCATCTTCGCGCTGACGGTGGAGCTGTGGGATCTGGCTACCGCGGCCGGCGTCGAGGAGAAAAGCAAAGACAAGAAGTTCATGGATTGGTTCCGCAAGCACCCGGTCGAGGATGACTACAAGATCCTGGACTACGTGAACGAGCATGCTCCTGACGCGCTGGTCCCCTGGCGCGAGTTCGACCACCCACAGCTCGGCAAGGTGGAGCTCGGCGGCTGGTACACCCTTTACTCCTGGCGCAATCCGCCGCACGCACTGCTGGAGGCGGAGGTCAGGCCGCAGGCGGACTTCGCGATCAGCTTTATCAGCCTGGCGCCGCGCCTGTCCTGGCGTGATGTGGTCGTGACGCCCTTGGGCGAGGGCGCCTATCACATCCTGGCGGTGGTGGAAAACGTGGGCTTCCTGCCCACCCACGTGTCTGAGCAGGCGCTCAAGATGAAGGCCGTGCAGCCCGTCCGCCTGGAGTTGGCGCTTCCTGCCGGCGCGACCTTGATCGGCGGGAAGGCAAGACAGGAGATCGGCCAACTGCAGGGTCGCTCGAACAAGATGGATGTGGCCTACAACGGCGTCTCGCCCACGGACAATCGCGGCAAGGCCGAGTGGGTGGTCACCGCGGCCGGGGGAGCGACGCTCACGTTGAGCGCGATCTCCGAGCGCGGCGGCGTCCTGCGCCGCGATGTCATCCTGGGGGCCTAGCATGCTCGTCCCCTTCCACGGGCTTACCGCAGCCCAGCTGGACGGCGTAATCGCGATCTATGAGGAAGCGCTTGCCGCGCCCTGGGAGTGGCCCGCCGAACGTTTCCACGAGATTGCGCGGACGCCCGGCCTGCGCTTTTGGGCCCTGGCTGCGCTGGAAGGGGATGCGCCTGCGGGCTTCATCATCAACGAATACCTGCCTGCCGGCCGGCTGTGGTACATCCGCTATTTTGCGGTCCGCGCCGGCTTGAGGGGGCAGGGTTGGGGGTCGCGCATCCTTGCCGCCAGCCTTCCATACGGCGAGGATGCGGCCCTCCAACACGGTCATGACGGCTGCACCGGCACGCTGCTTGAGGCTGTGGCCTTTGCA
>CAYLZG010000071.1:14815-19797 GCA_964387985.1 uncultured Anaerolineales bacterium
CTGCCCCCTGGTCCGGCGCGTGATATGGGCATCCGCCGCCAGGAGTTTTATCGCCGCCACGGCGCAATCGTCACCGGAGCGCAGTATCCCCGCCCGCCCGACGCCCCGCCCGACATGCCCGACTTCGATCTGCTTTTCATCCCCGGCCGTGCCTGGGATGGCCGGCTGGATAACGCCTTCCGCCGGAGGCTTGTCCGCTCTCTGGTGGTCGAGGGGTACGAGGTTCCCGAGAGCGCGGCGTGGCTGCAGTCCGCGCTGGCAGGTTACGCGGACTGAGGTAGTCCAATTATCCTGGGCCGGGCCGCGTACGGCGTTGCGACCGCCGTGACCGGACGCAGTCGAAGGACGCTTGCCTGCAGTCGCAGATGGAATCGCTGGGCGCGTGCTTCGTTGCGTTGCGTTTTCGCGCTGTGGTATAATCACCTCGCCGCGGTCCTCCGCCTACCGGCGCGGAGGAGAATATCGGGGGGTTCACATGGTTGAAGTGACAATTGACAGCGTGCGAGTCAGCCTTATGTCGCAACACCGTATCGTGGTGCTGCGTGAGTCCGAATCGTCGCGTTTTCTGCCTATCTGGATCGGCCCATTCGAGGCGGATGCCATCACCATCGAGCTGCAGAGCGTCGAGGTGGCCCGGCCGCTGACGCATGATCTGCTCAGGGCGACCATCGAGGAACTCGGCGCGCAGATCATCCAGGTGGCCATTACCGACCTGCGCAATGATACCTTCTACGCGGAGATTTCTCTGCTGGTGAACGGCCGCCGGATCCAGGTGGACTCCAGGCCCAGCGATGCCATTGCGCTGGCGGTTCGGGCGCGCGTGCCCGTTTACGTGGCAGACGAGGTGATGGATCAGGCTGCGATCACGCCTGAAGATGACCTTGAGGGCAGCACGCCCCCGGCGATCCAGGATAAGACCGCGGAGCCGTCGCCGCCTGAAGCCTTCCGCGACTTCCTCGAAGGATTGGATCTCAGCGGCCTGGATTGAGGCTGCCGGCTTGCGCCGCGGCGCTTCGCCTTGTGTTTTTGACTACCGCTTCGGAGCCGGCTGGACAGCCGGCTTCTTGATCGTGAAACGAGTTTCTGCCCGTGGATAAGCTCGACAAGACTGTTCCTGCCAACCCTGAAGCTGAGGAGGCCGTCCTGGGCTCCCTCCTCATCGATCCGGATGCCGTGCTCAAGGTCGCATCCTTCCTCGAGGCCGAGGACTTCTACCGCGAGCGCAACGGCTGGGTCTACCGCGCCATACTGGACCTGCACGAGCGGCGTGAGCCGGCGGATTTCGTAACGCTCTGCGATGAGCTGGAGCGTAACAACATCCTGCAGGAGATCGGCGGCGCGGCCTACATCACGCAGCTCATCAACAACGTACCCTCTGCAGCATATGTCGAGCATTACGGCCGTATCGTCGAGCGTACCGCGACCCTTCGCCGCCTGATCGACGCGGCCGGGCAGATCGTAGCGCTGGCCTACGAAGAGGCGCAGGACGTCGAAGAGGTCGTCGACCGGGCGGAACAGATCGTCTTCAATGTGGCCGAACGCCGTGTCAGGCGTGATCTGGTCCCCGTGCGCCAGGTCATGCACGACGTCGTCGATCGGATCGACTACCTCCACCGCCACCAGGGCCAGATTCTCGGCGTCCCAAGCGGCTTCACATATCTCGACCGGCTCCTGGGCGGATTTCAGAAGTCCGATCTGATCATCCTGGCCGCGCGTCCCGCGGTCGGCAAGACGAGCCTCGCGCTCAACTTTGCGCTCAATGCCGCGCGGAAATATCGCAAGGTCGTCGCTTACTTCAGCCTCGAAATGAGCTCGGAGCAGCTCGTGCAACGCCTCCTATCCACCGAGACGGGCATCGACCAGCAGCGTCTCCGCAAGGGCGAGATCGAGGATCGGGACTGGGACATGATCATGGCCGCGGCCGGAGAGCTTTCCACCACCATGCTCTATATCGACGACACGCCGGCAATGTCTGCGCTCGAGCTGCGCACCAAGGCGCGCCGCCTGCAAGCTGAACACGGGCTGGATCTGATCGTCGTCGACTACCTTCAGCTCATGCGCGGCGACACCAGGAGCGAGAACCGGGTCCAGGAGATCAGCTACATTTCCCGGGCGCTCAAGGGCCTGGCCCGTGAGCTGGAAGCGCCCGTCATCGCGCTTTCCCAACTCTCTCGCGCCATCGAGTCACGCACCGACCACAAGCCGATGCTGTCTGACCTGCGCGAGTCCGGCGCGATCGAGCAGGACTCGGACATCGTGATGTTCATCTACCGGGAAGACATGGTCAAAGAGAACAGCGACAGGAAGAACATAGCGGATGTGATCATTGCCAAGCACCGTAACGGTCCGACCGACACCATTCCGCTCTACTTCCGCAAGGAACTGACCAAGTTCGAGAACCTTGAAATGGTTCGCGAGTCGCTGGAGTAACGCCATGAGCGAGCGCATGGAGGGCTTTGCCGGATTTCCGGCCGGCAAGCTGGCAACCACACCGGTGCCCAATCTCTTCTTCAGCGAGCTTCTGCCGCTGATCGATAACCTCGCGGAGCTGAAGGTCGTCCTCCACCTTTTCTGGCTGATCAGTAAGAAACGCGGCGCCCTGCGCTATGCGCGGCTTGATGAGCTGCTGAAGGACCGGCGCCTGCTCGAGGGACTGGCCACGGCGAAGGTTTCCGGGGAGGCGGTGCTCCGCGATGCGCTCGAGCGCGCGGTCGCGCGCGGCGCGCTCCTGCGGACCACCGTCGACCGAAGCGGCGAGGCCGAAGAGTGGTACATGATCAACAGCGCCAACGGCCGCGAGGTGTTCGAAAGGCTGCAGAGCGGTGAGCTGGATCTGCTCGGTGAGGCCGGCGAGGATGTCCAACTGCAGATGGATCGCCCGACCATCTTCGTGCTCTACGAGCAGAACATCGGCATGCTCACGCCCATGATCGCGGACGAGCTGCGCGATGCCGAGCGCCACTATCCGGCCGAATGGATCGCGGACGCGTTTCGCGAATCGGTCAGGGCAAACAAGCGCAGCTGGCGGTACGTCCTGGCCATCCTCGAACGTTGGCGCACGGAGGGGCGCGGTGGAGCACGCCAGGAGTCCGAGCCCGACGGGTATAACGTGCCGCCGGGCTATGAAGGACTTGTCAAGCATTGAGGGAAGTGCTGTGAAACGACTGGGAGATTTGTTGAGCGATTTCCAACCTCCTGAAAAACGCGGCTCGGAGGAGGGCAAGCCACAGCGTCCCGCGTCCAGGGAAGACGATGTCTGCCCGATCTGCAAAGGCAAGGGCTTTCTGGTCAGGGATGTGGCCTACGGCCATCCCGACTTTGGCAAGCTCATCACGTGCCGCTGCACCGAGGCTCGCATCGCGATGAACCGCAGCCGCGAGCTCTACGGTTTGAGCAACATGAGCGGTCTGGCCCACATGACTTTCGAGACGTTCCTGCCGGATGGCGCGGGCCTGCCCGAGTCGATTCGTGCTGTGCTGCGCCGCGTCTACGACATCTGCGTCCAGTACGCCGAACAGCCGCGCGGCTGGCTGGTGCTGCTCGGCGGCTATGGCGCGGGCAAGACCCACCTGGCTGCGGCCATCGCGAACTACAACCTTTCGCGCGAGCGCCCCGTCATGTTTGTGGTGACGCCTGATCTGCTCGATCATCTGCGAGCTGCGTTCGGACCTTCCAGCGAGAGCGGCGTGGATGAAAGACTGGAGACGATCCGCGAGACGCCCCTCCTGGTGCTCGACGATCTAGGCGCACACCACTCCACGCCCTGGGCGCAGGAGAAGCTGTTCCAGATCCTCAACCACCGCTATAACCACCGCCTGCCCACCGTCATCACGACGAACCAACGGCTCGCGGCGCTGGACCCGCGCATCGCATCACGGCTGGCCGACCTGGATCTCAGCCAGGTCTTCGAGATCACTGCGCCTGACTTCAGAAAAGGCAGCGGCGGCCACCTTGTGCTGGACAGCAGCGCGCGCAGCCTGAGCTCCCTGGGTCTGCACGCGGACCAGACCTTCGACAACTTCTCCTTGCGCCGCAACGATGAGATGGATGCCGACCGCCGCGAAAACCTGGTGCGTGCGGTCCAGCAAGCGCGCACTTTCGCGAGTTTGCCGTCCGGTTGGCTGATCATGAGCGGGAGGTACGGCTGCGGCAAGACGCACCTGGCGGCCGCGATCGCCAATTACCAGCTCACCGCAGGCCGGCCTGCGCCGATGTTCGTGGTCGTTCCCGACCTGCTGGATCACCTGCGGGCCACTTTCAGCCCCACCAGCGGAACCACGCTCGATCGGGTCTTCGAGCAGGTTAAGTCCGCGTCGCTGCTGATCCTCGATGATCTTGGCACCGAAAGCGCGACGTCGTGGGCGCGGGAGAAGCTGTTCCAGCTGCTCAATTACCGCTACGCTGCGAAGTTGCCGACCGTGATCACCACCACCGCGCAGATCAACGAGATCGACGAGCGGCTGCAGAGCCGGATGCTCGACGCCTCCCGCTGCATCTTCTTCGTCATTGAGGCGCCCAGTTATCGTGGCAGCGCCTCGCAACGGGGCGGCGCAGAGAGCAAATCCTCCTCCGACGGCGAGGCCACCCCCGGTGCTAAGCGCGCAAAGCGCACCTCTGCGAACCGTTGAAAAACGTCTACCCCCAAATTTGACGTCTTTGCAGACGTTGGGTAAAATCGGCCTTGGTTTAGCACTCAACATGCGTGAGTGCTAAACCAAGGTTTTTGTGTACACTGCCCAGGCAATCTGGGCCAATACCATTCACCAGGGAGGCTGTTGGACTATGAATCTTAAGCCGCTCGCCGATCGATTGGTCGTCGAACCCCTCGAGCAGGAAGAAGTCACCGCCGGTGGCATCATTCTGCCCGAGACCGCCAAGGAAAAACCACAGCAGGGCAAGGTCCTGGCTGCAGGGCCGGGCCGCACGGACGATGATGGCGATCACATCGCCATGGAAGTCAAGGTTGGCGACACCGTTCTCTA